>NZ_AZYW01000023.1:0-516 GCF_000517725.1 Streptococcus sp. SR4
TAAGTGCGTCAATTTCAGCTAGTGAGTCTGCATCATTGAGTGAATCTCGAAGTACAAGTGCGTCAGTTTCAGCTTCTGAATCAGAATCATTGAGTACATCAAGCTCATTGAGTGCTTCTGTATTTGAAAGCCAGTCTCAAGCCTTCAGTGCTTCAATTTCTGCAATCATTTCAACTGTAGAATCTATTTCGAACTCGGCTTCAAGCTTCATTTCAGCTAGTGAATCAATTTCAACATCTAACTCAGCATCATTGAGTGAATCGGCGTCATTGAGTGCATCTGTTTCAGGCTCACAATCAGTATCTAATTCTGAAAGTACATCTGTAAGTGCTTCAATCAGTGAATCACAATCAGTTTCAAATTCAGAGTCTGCATCAACAAGTGCCTCTGTCTCAGAATCACAGTCTGTTTCAAACTCAGTTTCTGCGTCAGTCTCAGCAAGCACATCTGCATCGGAATCAGCGAGTGCATCCGCTTCGGTATCTGCATCAGAGTCAGCTTCAGTCTCAGCGTCAG
>NZ_AZYW01000024.1:0-10013 GCF_000517725.1 Streptococcus sp. SR4
CTTAACCTAGAAGAATTGAAGGACCATCCCTTGCCACAAGTTTACTTTATCGGGGGTGTCCTTGTTGCTTCTTGCCTGGTGGCTTACCTACTGAATCGGATGTGTTACGAGAAAATCGTCTTCTTTCAAAAGCTCAATAGCCTACGGATTTTATCTCGCTTCCTGATCGAAAATAACCTCTATTTGATTAAAAATATCAGACGTGAAAACAAAACGATTGAAAAGATTGTCCTTCCTCAGGTCTACTTGAAACAGTCTCGCTACAAGATTGAAGTTCGTTTTATCCTAGAAGGCAATAAATTTCAGGACCGTTTTCTCAATCTTGGCTCGACTCTTGAAGTCATGTTTAACGGGGACTTTCGTAATAAAACCTTTGATAAACGGTTTATCACCTATGACATTGCCATCAACCGCATTGATAGCCGTATCACCATTAATGAGGTCGATGTCAAGGGATCTAAACTCCAACTTATGAAAGACGTCACTTGGGATTATATTGAAGAGCCTCACTTGCTCATTGGTGGGGGAACCGGTGGTGGTAAAACCGTTGTCCTTATGACCATTATCTATGCACTGGCTAAGATTGGCTTTGTGGATATCTGTGATCCAAAGAACTCTGATTTGGCTGGTCTCAAAAAGATACCTGTCTTTCATGGTCGTGTCTATACAAGTAAAGAAGATATCATCCAGTGTTTTAAAGAGAACGTCGCCTTCATGGAAAAACGCTACGAGCTTATGTCAACGTCACCTAAATTTCAAGCTGGAAAGAACTTTACATACTACGGTATGACACCCAAATTCATCCTCGTCGACGAGTGGGCAGCCCTTATAGCCAAGATTGACCGTGACTATAGTCTCCAATCTGAACTCATGGAATACCTCTCTCAGCTCGTCCTAGAAGGGCGTCAAGCTGGTGTCTTTATCATCTTTGCCATGCAACGACCTGATGGAGAATTCATCAAAACAGCTCTTCGAGATAACTTTATGAAACGTCTCTCAGTTGGCCACTTGGAATCAACAGGTTACGACATGATGTTTGGAGATGCTAACAAAACCAAAGAGTTCAAAAAGCTTGATGAAATCAATGGCGTCAAAGTTAAAGGACGAGGCTATATCGCAAATAATGGGGACCTGGCTGGGGAATTCTTCTCACCTTACGTGCCACTTGACCAAGGCTTCTCTTTCTATGATGCCTACGCAAAGATCCCTATTATGGAATATGATGGCAAAGAATTTGAGGTCTTTGGAGAAGTCCAACCTCAACCAGAAACGATTGAATCAATAGAGGAGGAAGAGCCTCTAAATATTGAAACCAATCGGCGTCCTCTCAAGGAATTTGCGGAGGAACAAGAACTCAAAATGGCGACGCTTAGAAAGATTATCTATCTCTTGCAAGAACAAGGGATTGTTTTCGAACGGACAGAATCCGCCATTCTAGTCGATCCTTTTCAAGAAGAACTTCTTCTTGAAATTCTCATCCACTTTGAGGAGGGGGGACGCAAATCTTATCCAAAAGCCGTTGAAGCGACGCTTAGTCATCATGAGCTAGGACAAGGGCAAGGGCAAGCCTGACCACAGGTCAGGCGCAGACCGTAGCCCGAAGTTCCTAGGCCATGATGAGACTTCAACCCCCGATTCTAATAGGGGGGTTACATTTGGCAAAAGTGCCACGTCCACCCCTCCTCATTCCTTGTGGGAGTTGGGATTTCAAGATTTAGAAAGTGTGTCACTTTGGTCCAAAAAGTGTGTCACTTAATTAAAAGGAGGTGTTTCCATGAATGACTAAAATGAGTCCCTTTCAGATCAAGAACTTCAGAAAACAAATAGGCCTTAGCCAAAAAGCCTTTGCACAAGCTGTTGATCTTCCAACTAGAACCTACCGCTCTTATGAAACAGGCGAAAGAGGACTGACCATTAACAAGTTCCGAGAACTCAAAGAAAAACTTGGTTATTATCAGGAGTGTCACAGAAATAATCTTAGAGCTCACATCGACTATTTGCGATTAACCTTCCCTAGTCTGAGGGATTTAGAAGCTTTCTGTGAAAACTTTCTTTTTTGTCACCTAAGCGAATTTACAGACCAAGAAACACGGCTCATGAATTATACCCACTTGTGGCAACGAGGAAACATTTGGATTTTCGATTTCTTTGATAAGTCTGCGACCAATAACTACCAAACGTGTCTTCAACTATCTGGTCAAGGCTGTCGGGAGATGGAACTCCTCTTAGAACACAAGGGGATTTCTTGGCAAAACTTTCTTCAAAATATTCTCTATGCCTACCAAGATGTTAGGGTAAAACGCCTTGATATTGCCCTAGACGAGCTCTATAAAGGCTATGGACACGAGGAGGAACATATCCAGATCCCCAAGCTCATTGATAAGCTCTATGCCAAAGAGATTGTACTAGATACTATCAAAAAATGGAATATCACTGGTGGAGGTTCCTTCACCGATAACGAGGACATGGAAGCCAATCATGGTCTTTCCCTTTACTTTGGGAGCCGACAAAGTCAGCTCTACTTCAACTTTTATGAAAAACGATACGAAATCGCCCGTATGGAAAATATCTCCTTGGAAGAATCCTTGGAGATTTTTGGTATCTGGAACCGCTACGAGCTACGTTTTTCAGACCAGAAAGCCCAAGGGGTTGTGGAGGAATACATCAACGGTGTGGACCTCGGAGAAATCGCAAGAGGCATCGTGAATAAAGAAATCCAAGTCTATGATGGTCTCACTCGGTTTGGAGCCTATAAGCCCGATGAAAAATGGCAAAGGCTCTTTGGAGGGGTTGAACCCCTAAAACTCTCAACCAGTCCACAACCTTACAGTATCGAACGGACTATTCGCTGGTTAACCTATCAAGTCGCAAATTCTCTTGCACTCGTTTCTGAGGCAGACAAAATCATGCAAACAGAATACATGAAGATGATTCAAAATAGCGGTGAAATTACTGATCGTGGGGAGGCTATCTTAAGACTCCTCAAAACCAACAAACACTATGAACACTAGAAAGGAAATCCCTTATGGAATACAAAGTCGAAATCAATTCACTAAACAACTTTAAAGCCTGGTCTGGTGGCCTGAGTACCTTAAACACTGTTCGTGAACGAGGTGGCATAGATACCCTAACCACCATTTGTGAAGACCTCTTTTCTGGCAATATCCCCACCGACACTCAAATCAATGATTGGCTTTGGTTTGATACAGATTTTATTTACCAGGCGCTAGGCTACGAGGACCTTCTAGAGGGCTAATCCATGCTCAAGAAAATCTATCAAGCAGACTTCCTCCTTCTTCCTGATCAAGAGTTTTGGAACATGTATATCCTCCTTAGAAAAGGTAAGGACTTCTACTATGAATGTGCTGGAAGGTGTACCGAAAAGCCACCAGATGACAGGGGCTTCTACGACTATGAACATGCCTGTTTCACCCTAGACGGTCAAGTTCTGAATCTCAATAAACGAATGCGCCCCTCTCTCATTGCCTATATTCAACAGACCATCAAAAACAATCACGAAACATTTAGAAAGGAAATTGACATGGCCACTAAAACGATGTTTGAAACCAAAATTGGACAAGTTACCAACGAACTCGGAGAATTGCTCAAAAAGAAAGACCACAAACAAGCTTGGACTAAGGCTGGAGAACTAAACGCTCTGCTCAAGAAAGAGGAAGCCAAAGACCTAAAGCCTGAGTTAGTCGAACAACTACATAATGAGTTACGAGGCTACTACTACATCAACAGTGAGATTGAAAAAGCCAATAAGCGCCTCTACGCTAAAGGGTCTAAACTCATCGAACTCGCTAGTCTCTAGAAGGAGGACCTATGATAAAAGCCAAACGTTACTTACTAAAAGCAAGGGAATACCTCTCAAACTTTAAAAAGGTGGAGAAGAAAGGAGGTCCACCAAAACTAAAAGTCACTACGAAAAAGACCGTCAATCTAGCTGTTATCGGAGGAATTGCTTTCCTCCTTTTTGTTGGTCTTACGGGTGCTATCCGTGCCATCACACTCTCAAATAAAGTGGGAACACTACAAGCTCAAGTGGAAGCAGCTCAAAAACAAAAAGCACAGCCTGTTAACGCTAATCGTAAGTACGACTACAAGCTCCAGTATTATCTCAATGACTATGTTTATGCCTACTTTACCCTCCCACAAGAAGGGGATAAACAACAAGCACAAGTTGAACACCTCAACAGCTTCTATAACTTCGTTCCAGACGTCAAAGCACAAGGTCAAGTGCGTAACCCAAGTACCTTGCTCTACTCACAATTAGTCACGGTAGAGGGTAAGGTAGCCACCTACAAGGTCAAATACAAGGAAATAACCCAACATGACAAAGACACCGAGGAAAAAGAACTGGTAACAGGATTTAATATTCCCTTTGATGAAAAAGAGGGGAAATACTACGTTTCTGGACTCCCTTGGTTCTCTGCCATTGACTCTTCACAAGCTGGACACTTTAGCGAAGACGATCAACTCCAACTAACAGCTAACGACCACGCCTCAGACAGCCAGCACAAGAAGGTTGAAAAGTTCCTCAAGGTCTTCTTCACCAACTATACCACTAACCAAGACAACCTCAACCTTATTGCCAAGAACGTTGCAATTGTAGCCAATACCACCTTTAAAACGATTGACTATACCTATCTTAAGAAAGATGGGGATGATCTCATTGCTTATGTCCAAGCAACCTTTGAGGTGGGGGAAACGACACACTCTGAAAACTTCACCTTCACGCTCTCAGAAAAAGACAAGAACTACTATGTCACAAAACTAGAACACACCATTCCTCTCAACTACGCAAACGATAAAGATTAGGAGAACTCTATGAATACAGACAATCTACGCACCTTCCTCCAAGGCGATGGGATTTGGATTCTCACCGCTATCGCTGTTTTGTTGGCTATTAAAGCTTGGCGAAACAGTTCTTGGCTTCAACTCTTCTCAGTCGTTGGCTTCTATGCTGTCATTGTCTCAATCGCAAAAGGACAAGACATCCTAAAAGTGGTCGGCTGGTTTCTACGACTCTTTGGTATCGATTCAGGACTTTAAGTATGACTGACGAAAGACTCTATGACTACAGTAAGGGCTTAAACGCCCCCTATTGGATCCAGGAAATCAAGACAAAAAAGGGAACTCGCCTTTGGTACTTTGCGACACCAATGCAACTATCATTTTTCATTGTCTTTACCTTCGTTTTTGTTGCTATGTTGCTCTTTGGAGGATTCATCCTGGTTCCCCTCGCAAAACTCACACACTCTATTTCACTACTGCTCTACTGGTACCTCCCCTATAAACTTGCTAAATTCTACACCGAGTATGAACCTCATGGAAAGAAGATGCATCTCTTTCTATCTGACTACCTGATGTATCTGTGGGACTTCAAACTTAATCAAAAAGCTATCTACCAGGAGGACCGAATAGAACCAATTGATGAAATTGTCTTTGAAAAAACAAACCTATAGAAAAGGAGGTCCTATGAGTATTACCTTAACCTATCCAATTCGAGAGACACATGACAACCTAGCTCTGAAAAAGGATCATTCCGTTGTCGCCTTCTATCGAATCCCCAATACTCCCATCACCATTACGGATGATGAGAAAAAATGGAAACACAAAATTACTGTTGCGCAAATGATGAAAAAGCTCCAAAAGAACCAGCACTTTGAAATCTCTCTCATTCCAAAAGATTATCTCCTAGAAGAAAAAATGCGGGACTTTTCCGATGCTCTAGCAGATGACAGCCGTGAACTAGGAGAAGAATTGCTTCTTTACACGGTGGATCGTCTAACAGACGAGATGGAGATCCCTTATCAGTTTGACTGGGTGATTGGAGTCACCCTTCGCAAACAAAATCACGGGGCAACACTTAAAGACTTAGCCTATGAAAGCTTTACAGACTTTTCAGAAAAAATCGCAAAAGGGCTTGGCTATGAGTTAGAACTGAGCCCAACTTGGTATGAAGAATATCAAAGTGACGAATTAACTATCTTTCAAGCTCTTTCTGTTCTTCGAGCACAGCGCCTCACCAATGAAGAACTTTTCTACTACCAGCGGATGCAATACCTCCGCTATATCCCTCACTACAAGAAAGAAGTGGTTGCCAATCGTGCTTCATTCAATATCACAGATACCTTGATTAAAGTCCTAAAAGGAGGCTTCCTTAAGCTAGAAAGTCCTTATGGATCCTCCTTTGTGACGATTCTTCCTGTTGGAAAGTTCCCAGTTCAATTCAATGGTTTTCACTTAGGAGAATTTATCCAGCGCTTGAATTTTCCAGTTGAGTTACGAGTCAAATCTGAGTTCATTGATACCAATAAGATTAAAGGCAAGATGGGACGTTCCAACACTCGTTATCGAAACATTATGGAAGAAGCTGAGAATACCGACACCGTCCAACAAGATGAGATTATTATGGGATCTATCTCTCTAAAAGATCTGATGCGTAAAGTCGGAAACAAAGAAGATATTATTGAATATGGAGCCTACTTGATTGTCTCAGCTTCAAGTGTTCACCAGCTCCGCCAAAGACGACAAGTGGTCCTTAATTATTTTGATGATATGGGAGTTGAGATTAGTGAAGCCTCACAAGATGGACCTTATCTCTTTCAGGCTCTCCTATACGGGGAACCTCTTCAAAAGAAAACTCGTACCTGGACTCACATGGTAACACCACGAGGCTTTGCGGAACTCATGCCCTTTACCAATACCACTTCTGGAAATAGAATTGGTTGGTATATCGGCCGGGTTGATAACTGGACGGGACGCTGGGACTCTATCTCAAAAGCCATCGAATCATCAAAAAATATCGTCCTCTATAATGCGACAGTGGGAAACAAAGAAGATATTGCAGGAAAGATTACCAAGAACCCTCATATCATTATCACTGGGGCAACAGGACAAGGGAAATCTTTCCTCGCTCAGATTATCTTTTTAAGTGTCGCTCTTCAAAATGTCAAAACTCTCTACATTGACCCGAAACGTGAACTTAGAAATCACTACCAACAAGTGATTAGTTCTCCAGAATTTGCAAGACTTTACCCTGAACGCAAGAAACAAATTGAGAACTTTAATTTTGTGACACTGGATAGCTCACTACCATCAAACCACGGAGTCTTAGATCCTATTGTAGTTCTCGATAAGGAACAAGCTGTAGAGGTCGCAAAGAACATGCTCGAGTTTCTACTACAAGCTGTCGATGATGTAACGATGGACCAGAAAACAGCCATCACAGAAGCCATCAATGCTATCGTGGAACGTCGAGTAGCTGGTGAAAACGTCGGCTTTAAACATGTCCTAGAAGCCTTAAGACAGGCTTCCTCATCTGAAATTGCCTCAGTGGGTCGCTATCTGACGTCCATTGTGACAAACTCCATCTTGGAACTCGCCTTCTCAGATGGTAGTACACCAGGGCTTAACTATGAGTCCCGCGTTACTATCCTAGAAGTCAATAACCTCAAGCTTCCAAAAGATGACTCCACAAAGATTTCAGACCACGAACGAAACTCTATTGCCCTCATGTTTGCGCTTGGAGCCTTTTGTACCCACTTTGGCGAACGCAATGAAAATGAAGATACCATTGAGTTCTTTGACGAAGCTTGGATTCTGATGAAGTCCGCAGAAGGCAAGGCCGTAATCAAAAACATGAGACGTATTGGACGCTCTAAGAACAATACCTTGGCACTGATTACACAATCTGTGCACGATGCAGAAAATGACGATGACACGACTGGATTTGGGACTATCTTTGCCTTCTATGAAAAATCTGAACGTGAAGATATTCTCAGACACGTCAATCTCGAAGTCACTGAAAGTAACCTCGAATGGATTGATAATATGATTTCTGGACAGTGCCTTTACTACGATGTCTACGGTAATCTCAATATGATTTCCGTCCACAATCTCTTTGAAGATATTGATATGCTTTTAAAACCTATGAAAGCAACAGTATCTTCAAGTCTCGAAAATAAATACGCTAGTTAGGAGGTGAACCGATGCAAGAAGCTTTTGCCAAGCTAAAGGGTGTGGATATCTTCTCCCTAAAGTCCTACATGGAACCAACCAACTTTGGCTCCTTTAATGGAGCTTGGGTCCTAATTAATGAACTCTTCGTAAACCTCTTCTTTTTCATTCTTAATGCCGTCGTTGGCTTCTTTTCCCTCCTCATTCGCATCTTAGAAAAGATTGATCTCTACGCCACCTATAAAACCTATGTCTTTCATGGAGCAAGCAGTATTTGGCACGGATTTACGGGCTCTAATTCTGGCAACATTACCAACAAATCACTTGTAGGCACCTTGCTTTTGGTTTTAGCTTTCTACCTGTTCTACCAGTATTTCTTCTCAAAAGGCTCTTTTTCAAGAACACTCCTCCATGTCTGTCTAGTACTCCTATTAGCTCTGGGGTACTTTGGGACAGTCGCTGGAACTTCTGGTGGGCTCTATCTCCTTGATACCGTCAATAACGTCTCTAAAGACGTTACCAAAAAGATTGCAGGTATTAAGGTGGACTACGCCAAAGACAAGTCGATTAAAATTGGAAAATCGATGTCGGATAGCTACATTGCAGAAACGTCCTATAAAGCCTATATCTTTGTCAATACCGGCCAAGAAAATGGAAAATACAAGAATAGCCAAGACGGGAAAGAAGAAGCCTTTGACGACAGTAAAGTTCTTGGAACTAGTGATAAGAATGGAAATTTTAAGGCTGTCAAAGCCAAAGACCGTTCCAAGTATTTAGACGATTTAGGAGACGGAGCCAACGATGATGGTGAAAAGAACCGTTGGGTATCAGCCATGCCGGACTTCATTTTCACTCGGATGTTCTATGTGATTTTTAAAATTGTAGAAGCCTTTGTATTAGCTGTCCCCATTATCCTTATCCAGCTCTTAAATGTAGTAGCCCAAATCCTTGTCCTCACCATGATTCTACTTTTCCCAGTAGTCCTTCTCATGTCATTCGTTCCAAGAATGCAAGAGTTGGTCTTTGGAGTGCTTAAAGTTATGTTTGGAGGTTTGATTTTTCCAGCAATTACAACTCTCTTAACACTCCTTATTTTCTATATTGAAAAAATGATAGAAAACATCGTCACAAATGGGTTTGATGGAGTTCTAAAAACCTTACCATCCCTTCTCTTATTTGGTCTTGTCTTCAAACTCTTAGTATCGGTGGTTTCTAAAGGTGTCATCTATTTCCTTATCTGGAGATTTAAAGGCCAACTCCTCCAATTCGTTCTTGGCTCCAAAGCTCGAATGGTTGCGACAGATATTGGGACTAAAGTTGAACATGGCGTCACAAAGACCAAAGAGGTTGCTTCACAAGTCCCAACACGAAGCCTTGCGACGGCTCAACACCTCGGAAACTTTGCATTGGCTGGAGCCGGTTTTGGGACTGGAGTAATGATGAATGCCAAGAGCCATTTCCAAAATGCTGGTTCCTTCTTTACCCGTAAAGAACCAAGTCAACCGGAAACTGCCATGCCATCTGTACCAACAGAGGCTCCAATAACGTCAGAATCTCCAGAACCAATCATTCCTCCAACACAGACACCACCTGATAACTTCAAGCCGATTGAAGAAGAGAGCCCAACACCTCCAAATGAGGCACCAATCATGTCAGAAGGAATACCTAGTCCAGAGGACGAATTCCAAACGCTCAGAAAAGAGTGGATGTCACCATTCAAACAACACCGTATCAATATCCTAGAACGGAGATTGGATGCTTACAAGGACCCTCAAGCCATGTATAAAGCCCAAGGTTCCAATGTCTTCACCCGTGCTTATCGTCAGACCATGACACGAGACGATAAGATAAGAGCCAATATCGAGCGACGAGATCGTTTAACTCAACGCCTAAACCAATTGAGAGGAGAATAGAATGAATACTAAAATACGCTCAAGAACAGCCTTTCCAAGAATGCTTGAAGAGACACTTTTTAAGGCCTACCAAGAAGGGAAACGCTCCGTCGATTTTCTTCTTTTATTTCCAGTCTCAGAAAAAGACAAAGA
>NZ_AZYW01000025.1:0-118098 GCF_000517725.1 Streptococcus sp. SR4
AAGTCGGTGTTAGCTTCGGAGAATATATGGGAAATGGTGGTCAATGGATGAATGCCCCTGGTTACCAAACAACTCATAGCCCTACCGAACACTCCGCACTATCTTTTAGCCCAGGACAAGCTGGTGCAGAACCAACCTATGGACACGTTGCCTTTGTAGAACAAGTCAAATCAGATGGCTCAATCCTTATCTCTGAATCAAATGTCAAAGGCCTAGGAGTCGTTAGCTACCGTACTTTTGATGCAGAAACAGCAAAACAATTTACTTATGTTATTGGAAAATAGAAAGGAGTTATTTATGCTAAAGCTTAAATACGTACCAGTTGAAAACTGCAAAGCCGAATGGGGTGATAAGTTAGCATTAATGAAAAGATTTGAAGGATTAAAATTGAAGACCTTAAACAATCTGCTAACTGAGATGAGAATGAATCCCCAATTCAAAGACTATGTGATTAATTCCGGTCACAGAACTGTTTGGATCAACTTCGAGGGTTTCTTAAATTTCTTACGCTATAGGCAAAATAAACGATTTAAGGAGGTGGGATAATGGAGCAAGTTAAAATAGCTAATATTACTCAAAAAACAACAAGACCTGCTGATAAAACTGGATATATTGAAGTAAAATTTAGAACCTACTTCAATAACCCGTTAACGAATAAACGCAGAGAAATTCTATCTGATTGGTATACTATCGCCAATAAAAAGGATATCACAGGAAAAATAAAACTGTCTCCGCAAATTAAAGCTATTATTCATAAAGAACTTCAAGAGAAGGGCAATAAAGTTTATGAAGAGCTGACTAGAACAATTCTTCTAGAAAAATCAGATATCACGCTTGATGAGGTCTGGAATGAATGGCATAATGAACGAGTTGAAAGACAACTAGTTGCTCCTAAAACATTAGCAGGTGAAGATGGTAGATACCGTAACCATATTACTAAGCAAATCCCTAAGGATTCGATTTTAAAAAATATTCCATCTAGTTTAATTAAAAACTTACTTGATAATCTTTATCCTATAGGAAACCATAAAAGACTCGCACAAGGTGTAAAATCCGATTTAACATCAATCTATAAGTTTGCCATTCTTCATGATTACATTTCTCCTGACCAAAATCCAATGCCCTATATAAGTATTGGTAGGAAAGGGCTTTCTGACGAATTAGATTGTTTAAAGAAATCGGATATAGAAGATCAATATCTTGAATCGTGGGAACTCAAAGAAGTATTATCCATTGTTCGTAAGTACAATGAACAGTATGCACGTATTTTTGAATTTCAAGCACTAACCGGAATGCGTATTGGTGAAGTGCTCGGTTTAAAGGAGGAAGCTATTGATTTTAATAAAAATATAGCCTCAGTTATTAGAACTCGTGCTACTCATGGAGGAGCCTCAGAAGATAGCTATGAAGGTAATGTAAAAAACTTACAAAGTTACCGAAATGTCCAATTATCTAAAAGGGCTATCGAAATTCTTAAAGAGGAAATTGAGTTAAATCACCAACATATAAGATTCAATCCTGATTATAAAGATAATGGATGGATTTTCACCTCTAAGAGCATCCATAAACCTGATTACAATGGTACTCCTCTTCATTACAGTGTCTTAAACAACTTCCTCAATTCTTCAGAAAATGGTAAACTAAACCGCAAGGGAAACCCGAGACGGGCAGGAATCGATATTGACAATAAGCTTAGTTTCAAGAAACATATTACAACTCATATCTTCCGACACACGCATATCAGCTTCTTGGCTGAACAAGGAGTACCTTTAGAGGCTATTCAAGATCGTGTTGGACATTCTAGAGGTAGTCGAGTAACAGAAATTTATTTGCATATCACTAAAAAAACAAAGGATCAAATTATACCTATCCTTGATACTCTTACACAATAAGTGTGGCAAATCTGTGGCAAAACATAAGAAAAAGGCTTGTCCACATTGGACAAACCCTTTATTTTCAAGCTTATATAGTCTAATTAAGCTTTGTTTGCTGAACCGAATACGTCGATACGTTCTTCAACAGCTTCTGTAATAGCTTCGAAACCTGGTTTCAAGAATTTACGTGGGTCGAAGAGTTTCTTCTTGTCGTATTCTGCTTCATTTGCTTCGTATTCAGCAACAAATTTACGTGTTGCGTTAGCAAATGCGATTTGACATTCAGTGTTAACGTTAACTTTAGCAACACCAAGTTTGATAGCTGCTTGGATTTGATCGTCAGGAATACCTGATCCACCGTGCAATACGATTGGGAAGTTAGGAACAGCTTCTGTCAATTTTTGCAAGTGGTCAAGGTGAAGTCCGCTCCAGTTTTCTGGGTAAGGACCATGGATGTTACCGATACCTGCTGCAAGGAAGTCGATACCAGTTGCAACCATAGCTTTAGCATCTTCGATTGGTGCCAATTCACCATCACCGATGATACCATCTTCTTCACCACCGATTGTACCAACTTCAGCTTCAACTGATACACCGTTAGCGTGTGCAAATTCAACAACTTTAGCTGCTTTTTCAAGGTTTTCTTCAACTGGAAGGTGTGAACCGTCAAACATAACTGAAGTGTAACCTACACGGATACATTCCAAAGCATCATTGTAGTGACCGTGGTCAAGGTGAATAGCAACTGGTACAGTAATACCCATTGATTCAACCAATTCTTCGATAAGAACTTTACACAATTTGTAACCACCCATGTACTTAGCTGCACCCATAGAAGTTTGGATAAGTACTGGAGCTTGTTTAGCTTCTGCTGCACGCAAGATAGCTTGAGTCCACTCAAGGTTGTTTGTGTTAAATCCACCAACTGCGTAACCATTATCACGAGCTGCTTGGACAAATTTTTCTGCTGAAACGATTGCCATTATAAAGGCCTCCTATATTTTTTTGGGTTTGAACCCGTTTACAAGTTTATTCTATCACAATTAGACTCAAAAAACTAGCTTTTCTACAATTTGTAAGCGTTTTGATTTTTTAATACAAAAAAACCAGTCATCTGACTGGTTACTCTGCGGAAAGAGGGACTTGAACCCTCACGACCTAAAGCGGTCACAGGATCCTTAGTCCTGCGCGTCTGCCAATTCCGCCATTTCCGCTAACAACATTAGTTATTATATCAAGATTGACAACTTGTGTCAATACTTTTTTTGAAAGTTTTTATAACTTTCTCTTGTCTCTTTCGAAACAACTACTATATAATACCATTTATTGTTTACTGACGTCAATACTTTTTTGCCTTTTTTTAAATTTTTTAGCAAAAGTTATCTATTATATCTTTTATCAAAGATTAACCTAAACTCTTATTCAGTTTATCTAATTTCTCTCTAAGGGGAGCTAAGTAGACTTCTTCTCCAAAACCACGCGATTTTAAGCCATCCTCAGCACAAGCCAATAACGATTCTGTCAAAGGTAAAATCATTTTGAGGTCTGTAGCAGAAATATCTTTTTTCGAAAATAAACGACGAATTCTAGGAAAATCATAGTCAAATGCTTCAAAAAAAGGTGAGTCATTCAAAATATTTTCCAGATTTTCCAAATTGACTAAAAGACCAAGGTGAAAGGCTACTGGTGCAAAGGTTAATGAGAAAGGTTGGGTACAAACACTGCGAAACTCAATCGTCCCTCGTGTCGTTAAATCTTGGAATTGATAAGAACGGTGAGTCTTAAAATCTTCCTCACTTGGCTCAATAGTGACTACTTTGCCATGAATAGAGTGTGCTTTGACAGATGACGTACTTAGATAGTCTTTAGCACGTATTGGTTCAAAATAGTAGGTTTCATCACCACGCTTGGCAGTAAAAATGGCTGTCTCAGACAAGTAAGAAAAATAGTCATCTTCGCTCTTAAACACCTTAGGAAATACCCCTGCATTTTCCTCAAACACACCATGCATGGAATTCTCCCAGAAAACATCACGGGAAAGCGCTAAATCCCAATCAGAACCCCAAAATTCAGAGTTTGCCAATAATACTGCCTTGGGTCCCTCTATTTGATTAAAAGCATTTAAAACCCTTAAATAGGACGTTTTTGAAACATCTAACTGTACCTGACTCCCACAGATGAAAGAACCATATTCTGGATAATCATGAAAGAAAGGATCCTTCTTTGCTTTAGATAACTCGAGAAAATCCATAAGCATCTCATAACGAGGAGATTTAACAGATCTGTTGTCATTTTTTACCCAGTTTGGATTCACTCCCCAACCTTGCAACTCATGATTATGATTCTGCAGATAAGGTTGGATTATACCGAGGTAAGTATCCAAACGTTCCTCAACCTCAGAGATTCTTTCAGCCTTTGCAAAAGCAAACTCAATCGTATTGTAGGAGACTTCAAAAAGAATCATATCTCCAGAAGCTTTATCAATAAGCTGAATAGGATTGTTATCAGAATCATACTTATCAGCTTGAAAATCAAAATTATCCAAGAGATAGACTAGTAACTGTTTTGTAAGAGAGACATCTGTAGCATTACCACTCAAATTAACAACTGGGTATTCCAACTCAATCCCCACAAATAATTCCGGTTGCTCCTTAATTGGCTCATAATACCTTTGCTTAAGCAGTTCCTTGGCTGTTGTCAAAATAATGTCCCCCTTTTTGAAATAAGCTTATTTCATTATATCAAAATATTCAGACGATTTATAGCCCAAAAAAACGCCTGCTTACGAAAAATAACAGTATTACCTTTCGTAAACAAGCGTTACATGCTTATTTATTCCCATTTTTATGATGAGTGTTCCCGCTAGGCGTTTGCCCAGCGGTAGACCAGAGCTAGACTAAGAAAAGCTAAGCTATTCCATCATCATAACACTCAACAAAATTGATAAAAATTAAACAAGTTCGATGATTGCCATTGGGGCAGCATCGCCACGACGTGGTTCTGTTTTAAGGATACGAGTGTATCCACCGTTACGTTCAGCATAACGAGGTGCGATTTCTGAGAAAAGTTTTTGAAGAGCAGTTGTTGATGTATATTTATCAGTTGCTTCATCATAGCTTTCAGATGCAATTTCGTTACGTACAAATGCAGCTGCTTGACGACGTGCGTGCAAATCACCACGTTTACCAAGAGTGATCATTTTTTCAACTGTTTTACGGATTTCTTTAGCACGTGCTTCAGTTGTAACGATTGCTTCGTTAATGATAAGATCTGTAGTCAAATCACGAAGAACCGCTTTACGTTGTGAGCTTGTGCGTCCAAGTTTACGGTAAGCCATGTTATCCTCCTATATTATTATTTATCGTTTTTGAGTCCAAGTCCAAGATCAGCCAACTTAACTTTGACTTCTTCAAGAGATTTACGACCTAGGTTACGGACTTTCATCATTTCAGGCTCAGTTTTTTCTGTCAAATCATGAACGGTATTAATACCGGCACGTTTCAAACAGTTATATGAGCGTACAGACAAATCAAGTTCTTCGATGGTACGGTCAAGCACCTTTTCATCGTTCACTTTTTCAGTTTCTTTCATTACATCAGTAGCTTTAGCAACGTCAGTAAGGTCAGTAAACAAGTTCAAGTGTTCAATCAAAACGCGAGCCGAGAGACCGAGGGCATCTTCAGGGATGATTGTTCCGTTTGTCATGATTTCGATTGTCAATTTATCAAAACCATCGTTGCTACCTACACGGGCAGGTTCAACTTGATAATTGACTTTTTTCACTGGTGTGTAGATTGAATCTACAGCCAATGTTCCCACTGGTGCATCATCTTTCTTGTTTTCATCTGCTGGAACATAACCACGGTTTGTAGCTACTGTCATAGTCGCTTTCAAAGAAGCTCCTTCAGCGATAGTGAAAAGATAATGATCAGGGTTAACAATTTCAATGTCGCTATCAGTCAAGATATCTCCAGCAGTAACTTCAGCTGGACCTTGGACATCAAGTTCAATTGTTTTTTCGTCTTCGACGTAAGATTTTACAGCAAGTCCTTTAATATTAAGGATGATTTGCATCACGTCTTCACGGACGCCTGGTACGGTATCAAATTCGTGGAGTACTCCATCAATCTTAATTGATGTTACGGCAGCACCTGGAAGTGATGACAAAAGTACACGACGAAGAGAGTTACCCAAAGTTGTACCATAACCACGTTCTAGTGGTTCGATGACAAATTTGCCGTAATCTTTATTTTCATCAATTTTTGTTATTATTGGTTTTTCAAACTCAATCATTTATTATACTCCCTCGAAACGAACCTTGTGTACTATTGTTATTAAAGATTACACACGACGACGTTTTGGAGGACGACAACCATTATGTGGTACAGGTGTTACATCACGGATTGCTGTTACTTCAAGACCTGCAGCAGCAAGAGCACGGATAGCAGACTCACGACCTGAACCAGGACCTTTAACAGTTACTTCAACTGTTTTAAGACCATGTTCTTGTGCAGATTTAGCAGCAGCTTCTGAAGCCATTTGTGCAGCAAATGGTGTAGATTTACGAGAACCTTTGAAACCAAGAGCACCAGCTGATGACCATGCTACAGCGTTACCATGCACATCTGTAATCATAACAATAGTGTTATTGAAAGTAGCGTGAATGTGAGCAATACCAGATTCGATATTCTTTTTCACACGACGTTTACGTGTTGGTTTAGCCAATGTTTTTACCTCCTATTTTATTTTAATTATTTTTTCTTACCTGCAATCGCAACAGCTTTACCTTTACGAGTGCGGGCATTGTTTTTAGTGTTTTGTCCACGGACAGGAAGTCCACGACGGTGACGGATACCACGGTATGAACCGATTTCCATCAAACGTTTGATGTTAAGGTTAACTTCACGACGAAGGTCACCTTCAACTTTGATTGCATCCACTTCGCGACGGATAGCGTCTTCTTGATCGTTTGTCAAATCTTTAACGCGGATGTCTTCAGAAACGCCTGCAGCAGCCAAGATTTTCTTAGATGTTGCAAGTCCGATACCGTATACGTAAGTAAGTGAAATTACTACACGTTTATCGTTTGGAATGTCAACTCCAGCAATACGAGCCATGATTTCTCCTTTCTATATTATCCTTGACGTTGTTTGTGTTTTGGATTTGTTGGACAAATTACCATAACACGACCGTTACGACGAATAACTTTACAGTATTCGCAAATTGGTTTAACCGATGGTCTTACCTTCATGTTTTAATCCCTCCAATTATTTCGATTATTTAAAGCGGTATGTGATGCGTCCACGTGTCAAATCATAAGGACTCATTTCAACAGTCACACGGTCACCGACCAAAATACGAATGTAGTTTTTACGGATTTTACCAGAAACTGTCGCCAAAATTTGGTGTCCATTTTCCAATTCAACAGTAAACATAGCATTAGGCATAGTTTCTACAACTTTACCTTCAATTTCAATCACGTCTTCTTTTGCCACGCAAAAGTACCCCCTAAAATTTCGATTTGATTTCCTCTGAGCACAGAGGTAACAATTATAAGTCAGACTAAAGTATTATAACATGCTTAAGTCTGATACGCAAGTAAGATTATATAATTATTTAATTGCTGCAATCGCTTTTTTAACATCAGCGAATACATCATCGATATCTTGGTTACCTTGAATATCTGATACAAGACCAAGCTCACGATAATGTGCAATAATTGGCTCACCTTGAGCAATGTTTACGTCAAGACGACGTTTAACAGTTTCAGGTTTGTCATCTTCACGTTGGAAGAATTCATGTTCGCCACAAACATCACATGTTCCTTCAACCTTAGTTGGGTTGAATACTTTATGATATGTTGCACCACATGAGCGACAAATGAAACGACCTGAAAGACGTTCAACCAAACTCTCTGGATTAACTTCAATATTGATTACACCGTCAAGTTTAATACCAAGTGCTTTCAATGTTTCATCCAATGCATGAGCTTGCTCAATAGTACGTGGATAACCATCTAGCAAGAAACCTTTTTCAGCAATATCAGATTCAGCCAAACGCTCTTTAACGATTCCGTTTGTCACTTCATCTGGTACCAATTCACCTTTATCGATGAATGATTTTGCCAAAGTTCCCATTTCTGTTTGGTTAGCCATAGCAGCACGGAACATATCACCAGTTGAGATGTGAGCTACACCAAATTCCTCAACAATTTTTGCAGCTTGAGTCCCTTTACCAGCACCTGGTAGACCCATAATTAAAAGATTCATCTTACGAACTCCTTATTTTTGTTTTCAAATAACTCTATCAAGGTTTTAACACATTGGTAGAGTTATCAAAAAACAAAAGAGAAGGGACAGAAAGTAACCTTTCTTTCCCTCTCAATTGTTCATGAGAAGACTTAGTCTTCAAGATTCATAAATCCAACGTACTGACGTTTCAATAGGTAACCTTCGAGTTGTTTCATACCTTCGATACCAGTTGAAATCAAGATCAAGAGAGATGTACCACCAAGCGCGATCGAGCTTGTAAGGTGCATAAACTGTTGAGCCGCAATTGGAGCCAATGAAATAAACGCGAGAAATACAGCCCCGATTGTTGCCAATCTCTTAAGCAATGAAGACATGTACTTTTCAGTCTCACGACCTGGACGAACACTAGGAATGTAAGATCCATTCTTTTGAAGATTTTCAGCAGTTTTTTCAGGATTTACTTGGACAAATGTGTAGAAGAATGAGAATAAGATAATCAATATCGCGTAAGTAATCATTCCACTAGGTGTATTATACGAGAGTAGTCCTTGTAAGTGTGATAACCATGTAACCTTCGAGAAGAATGGAAGAATAGTACTAGGAATTGTTGTAATCGAGCTAGCAAAGATAACGGGAATAACACCAGCTGGATTTACTTTCAATGGAAGGTAAGAACTCGTTGGAGCCCCCTGAACCAATTTAGTATATTGAATTGGAATTTGATATTCTGCCTGTTGAACAAATGTCGTAAAGAAGACAATCGCCAAACCTACCACAATTAGCAAAGCAACTATGATATATGAACGAGTCAATTCTCCTGAACGAACGTTGACAAAGAAATCCTCGTAAATTGTTGAGAACATTTTTGGAATAGAAGCAATGATCCCTGAAAAGATAATCATTGACACACCATTACCAAAACCTTTATCTGTGATTTGTTCACCAAGCCATGTCACAATTATGCTACCAGCAGTTAGAATTGTCCCAATCAATAGGTAGGTTGAAACATTTGGTGTTTTAACCAATGAAATTGATGAGAGAGTATTAAAACTTGCTGTAATACCAATCGATTGAACAAAGGCTAAAACAAGAGTGATGTAGCGAGTCGCTTGGTTCAATTTACGACGACCAACTTCCCCTTGTTTGCCCCACTCTACAAATTTTGGATAAATATCCATCTGCAAAAGTTGGACAATGATTGATGCTGTAATGTAAGGACTAACCCCCATCGAGAAGATAGAGAAGTTATTCATGGCATTACCAGACACCAAGTTAAGCATGTTCAAGAAAGGTAAATCACTTAATTGTTTCAAACTTTCCGCATTGATACCAGGAACTGTTACATGAGTCCCTACACGAAAAACGAAAATAATGAAGATTGTAAATAAAATCTTATTACGAACGTTTTTGACTTTCAATGCGTCTTTTAATAGTTTAAAGAACATAATGAGTTACCCCTCATTAGATGACTTCGATTGAACCACCTTTAGCAGTGATAGCTGCTTCAGCAGATTTTGAGAATTTAGCTGCTTTAACAGTCAATTTCTTAGTCAATTCGCCGTTACCAAGAACTTTAACGCCTGATTTTTCAGCACGAACGATTCCAGCTTCTTTAAGAACTGCTGGAGTTACTTCTGTACCATCTTCAAAGACGTTCAATTGATCAAGGTTTACAAGTGCGTATTCTTTAGCGTTGATGTTAGTGAATCCACGTTTTGGAAGACGACGGAACAATGGAGTTTGTCCACCTTCAAATCCTGGACGTACGCCACCACCGCTACGAGCTTTTTGACCTTTTTGACCACGGCCTGAAGTTTTACCGTTACCAGATGAAGTACCACGACCTACACGGTTACGGACTTTACGAGAACCTTCAGCAGGTTTCAATTCATGAAGTTTCATTATTATTTTCTCCTCTTTTTGTAAAATGCTAGCGCCTCTAACCAAGTAAGGTAGCTCAATTAGAAACTCGCCTATACATGAAATTCAGTTTAAGTCGCAAGGGAACCCTCACGACTTAAATCAATTTTTATTTAACGTCTTCCACAGTTACCAAGTGAGATACTGCGTTGACCATACCACGGATAGCAGCGTTGTCTTCTTTAACAACTGAGCTATTCAATTTACCAAGTCCAAGAGCAACAACTGTTTTACGTTGTTCTGGTTTGCGTCCGATTGGAGACTTAGTCAAAGTAATTTTAATTTGAGCCATTGTTATCTCCTTTCTTATGCCAAGTCAGATACTGAGATGCCACGAAGAGCCGCAACTTCTTCAGCACGTTTAAGTTGTTTCAATCCTTCAACAGTCGCACGAACGATGTTGATTGGAGTGTTTGAACCGAGTGATTTAGATGTTACATCAGCAACACCCGCCAATTCGATGACGGCACGAACTGCACCACCAGCGGCAACCCCAGCCCCTTCAACAGCTGGTTTCAACAATACTTTCGCTCCACCAAATTCTGAACGAACTTCGTGAGGAATAGTTGTACCAACCATAGGAACTTCGATAAGGTTTTTCTTAGCTGCTTCAACTGCTTTACGGATAGCTTCTGGAACCTCTTGAGATTTACCAGTACCAAATCCTACGCGACCATTACGGTCACCAACAACAACAAGAGCAGCAAAACGCATGTTGCGTCCACCTTTTACAACTTTAGTAACACGGTTGATAGCAACTACGCGTTCTTCAAGTTCTACTGCATTATCTTTAAATGCCATTATTAAGTGTCCTCCCTATTAGAATTTCAATCCGTTTTCACGAGCTGAGTCAGCCAAAGCTTTAACACGTCCGTGATAGAGATATCCACCGCGGTCAAACACCACTTCAGAAATACCTTTAGCTACTGCGCGTTCAGCAACAAGTTTACCGACAACAACGGCTTGTTCTGTTTTAGTTCCTTTAGAAACTTCTTTATCAAGAGTTGATGCACTTGCGAGCGTTACACCCGCTACGTCATCAATAACTTGAGCGTAGATGCCTGTATTAGAACGGAAAATGTTCAAACGTGGGCGATCAGCAGTTCCAGAGAGTTTTCCGCGAACGCGACGGTGGCGTTTTTGGCGGAGTTTGTTTTTATCTGGTTTCGAAATCACAATTTTCACCTCTTAATTATAATGCTTGCTCATGAGAGCTTTTGGTAAAGAGACAATCCAAAAAGAATTGCCAAAAGGATAAAATCCTATTATTTACCAGTTTTACCTTCTTTACGACGTACGTATTCACCAACGTAACGGATACCTTTACCTTTGTAAGGTTCTGGTGAACGAAGGCTACGGATGTAAGCAGCTGTTTGACCAACAACTTCTTTGTTAATACCACTTACAACGATTGAAGTTGCAGATGGTACTTCAAAAGTAATACCTTCTGGAGCTTCAACTTCGTCTTGGTGAGATTTACCAACTGAAAGAACAAGTTTTGTTCCTTGGAGTTGCGCACGATATCCGACACCGCGCATTTCAAGTTCTTTTTTGAAACCTTCAGAAACACCAACAACCATGTTGTTCAAGTTTGCACGTGAAGTACCGTGGATTGTTTTGTTTTCTTTTGAGTCGTTTGGACGGTGAAGTGTAACTTCGTTGCCTTCAACTTTGATTTCAATGTTTTTGTTAAACTCACGAGTGAGTTCGCCTTTAGGGCCTTTAACAGTAACAACGTTATCGTTGTTTGTTACTTCAACACCCGCAGGCAAAGTAATAACTTTATTACCAATACGTGACATAGTATTTAATTCTCCTGTTAGATTATCAAGCCACAAAGTGACTAGTTTTCACGGGGATAAGTCTCATCGAATATAATCAACGAAACTCGCACAAATCATTTGAGATAAGTGCTTAGGATCAGCTTCTTACCAAACGTAAGCGATAACTTCTCCACCAACGTTCTTTTGACGAGCTTCTTTGTCAGTCAAAAGACCTTCTGAAGTAGAGATGATCGCGATTCCGAGTCCGTTAAGAACTTTAGGAACATCTTCACGTTTAGAGTAAACACGAAGACCTGGTTTTGAGATACGTTTCAAGTTAGTGATAACACGTTCACCGTTTTGTCCGTATTTCAAGAATACGCGGATGATACCTTGTTTGTCATCTTCGATAACTTCAACGTTTTTAACGAAACCTTCACGTTTAAGGATTTCAGCGATACCTTTTTTAATGTTTGATGCAGGTACTTCAAGTACTTCGTGTTTAGCTTGGTTAGCGTTACGAATACGTGTCAAGAAATCTGCAATTGGGTCAGTCATAACCATTTTATATTTTCTCCTCTTACTAGTAGTTTGAATAATTCACTTGCTAGTTAATGATTGAGCTAGGCTCAGATTGTGTTTAATATATTCAAATTAGGTAAAACTAACTTGAATATATCATGTTTTTACCAAGAAGCTTTGGTAACACCTGGAATTTGACCTTTGTAAGCCAATTCACGGAAGCAAACACGGCAAAGTTTAAATTTGCGATAAACTGAGTGTGGACGTCCACAACGTTCGCAACGAGTGTAAGCTTGCGTAGAGAACTTCGCAGGGCGTTTGTTCTTAGCAATCATTGATTTTTTAGCCAATTTATTTACCTCCTAGATTATTTTGCAAAAGGCATTCCAAGGCCTTTAAGCAATTCACGACCTTCTTCGTCAGTGTTAGCAGTAGTTACGATAACGATATCCATACCACGTACTTTATCAACATCGTCGAAGTTGATTTCTGGGAAGATAAGTTGTTCTTTAACACCAAGTGTGTAGTTACCACGTCCATCAAATGATTTAGTTGGAACACCATGGAAGTCACGAACACGTGGAAGTGATACTGATACCAATTTATCCAAGAATTCGTACATGCGTTCACCACGAAGGGTAACTTTAGCACCGATCGCTACACCTTCACGAAGACGGAAGCCAGCGATTGATTTCTTAGCTTTAGTAATCAATGGTTTTTGACCTGAAATAAGTGCCAACTCAGCAGCAGCTTTTTCAAGAGTTTTAGCGTTGTTTACAGCTTCACCAACACCCATGTTGATAACGATTTTATCAACTTTTGGCACAGCCATAACTGAAGAATAGTTAAATTTTTCAGTCAAAGCTGGAATTACTTCGTTAGTGTATTTTTCTTTAAGACGGTTAGCCATTTAATACTTTCTCCTTTCCTTCGTGATTAGTCAAGCACTTCGCCTGATTTTTTGTTGTAACGAACTTTTTTGCCGTCAACAACTTTGTAACCTACACGTCCAGCTACACCGTTCTTGTCAAGAACTTGAACGTTTGAAGCGTGGATTGGTGCTTCTTTTTCCACGATAGCACCTTGAGGGTTTTCAGCTGATGGTTTTTGGTGTTTTTTGATGATTGCAACACCTTCAACAACAACTTTGTTTACTTTTGGAAGAGCTTTAAGAACTACTGCTTCAGTTCCTTTGTCTTTACCAGCAATAACGCGAACTTTATCGCCTTTTTTTACAAACATTTGAGTATTTCTCCTATTATTTCTTACGCCCTAATGGGCACCCTGAATATATCAGGGGACTAAGTTTGTGTTAATTCAGATTAAAGTACTTCTGGCGCCAAAGATACGATACGCATGTATCCACCTTCACGCAATTCACGTGCAACAGGGCCAAAGATACGAGTTCCACGAGGAGTTTTGTCATCGCGGATGATTACTGCAGCGTTGTCATCAAACTTGATGTATGAACCGTCTGGACGGCGAGCACCAGTTTTTGTACGAACGATAACAGCTTTAACAACATCACCTTTTTTAACAGCTCCACCTGGTGTAGCTTGTTTAACAGTTGCAACGATAACGTCGCCGATGTTAGCGAATTTACGTCCTGAACCACCAAGAACTTTGATAGTCAAGATTTCACGAGCACCGCTATTATCAGCAACTTTTAAGCGACTTTCTTGTTGAATCATTTCAATTGTCTCCTTTTAGTTTTATTAGATAATAACAGCTTCTTCCACAACTTCTACAAGACGGAAGCGTTTTGTAGCTGAAAGTGGGCGAGTTTCCATGATACGAACGATATCGCCTTCTTTAGCAACGTTGTTTTCATCATGTGCTTTGTATTTTTTAGAATAGTTGATACGTTTACCATAGACTGGGTGGTTACGTTTAGTTTCAACTACAACTGTGATTGTTTTATCCATCTTGTCAGATACTACGCGTCCAACAAGGGTTTTACGTTGATTACGTTCCATTATTAGAATTGCTCCTTTCCCAATCTATTATTTGATTTCAGATTGCACAGTTTTAACACGTGCAATTTGTTTTTTCACTTCGTTCAAACGGGCAGTTTGATCAAGTTGACCTGCTGCAGCTTGGAAACGAAGGTCGAAAAGTTCTTTCTTAAGTTCGTTTTCTTTTTTAGCAAGCTCTTCTTGAGACAAGCCACGAAGCTCAGCAACAAACTTTTTGATTTCTTCAAGTTTCATGTCTTCTCCTTATTCTGCTTCACGTTTCACGAATTTACATTTAACTGGCAATTTATGGCTAGCAAGACGAAGCGCTTCACGTGCAACTTCTTCAGAAACACCTGCGATTTCGAACATTACTTTACCACGTTTAACTGGTGCTACCCAACCTTCAGGTGCCCCTTTACCAGAACCCATACGTACACCGATAGCTTTAGCAGTGTATGATTTGTGTGGGAAGATCTTGATCCAAACCTTACCACCACGTTTCATGTAACGAGTCATGGCAATACGAGCAGCCTCGATTTGACGGTTTGTGATCCAGTGGCTAGTTGTAGCTTGAAGACCGTATTCACCGAATGATACTTCTTTACCACCTTTAGCCTCACCGCGCATTTTTCCACGGAATTCACGACGGTGTTTAACACGTTTAGGTACTAACATTTGTTATTTGCCTCCTTTAGTGTTTTTACGAGCTGGAAGAACTTCTCCACGGTAGATCCAAACTTTAACACCAAGTTTACCGTAAGTTGTGTCAGCTTCTTCCCAAGCGTAATCGATATCAGCGCGAAGTGTGTGAAGCGGAACTGTACCTTCAGAGTATCCTTCTGCACGGGCGATATCTGCACCGTTCAAACGACCTGATACTTGAGTTTTGATTCCTTTAGCTCCAGCACGCATTGCACGTTGGATAGCTTGTTTTTGTGCACGACGGAAAGCAACACGTTGCTCAAGTTGGCGAGCAATTGTTTCACCAACAAGGTGAGCGTCCAAATCAGGTTTCTTGATTTCAACGATGTTGATGTGTACTTGTTTTCCAGTCAATTTGTTAAGTTGAGCGCGAAGAGCGTCAACGTTTGATCCACCTTTACCGATAACCATACCTGGTTTAGCAGTGTGAAGTGAAACAATAACTTTGTTTACAGCACGTTCGATTTCAATAGTTGAAACTGAAGCGTCTGCAAGTTCTTTTTGAATGAATTTGCGGATTGCCAAATCTTCGTGAAGGTAATCTGCGTATTCTTTTTCAGCATACCATTTCGCATCCCAGTCACGGATGATCCCGACACGCATACCAATTGGATGTACTTTTTGACCCACGAGTTTACCTCCTTATTTTTCTGACACAACTACTGTTACGTGAGTTGTGCGTTTGTTGATTGGTGAAGCTGAACCTTTCGCACGTGGACGGAAACGTTTCATTGTTGGTCCTTCGTTTGCGAATGTTTCAGATACTACCAAGTTAGCTTTTTCCAAACCAAAGTTGTTTTCTGCGTTAGCGATAGCAGAGTTAAGAGTTTTCTCAACAATGCGAGCTGCTTTGTTTGGAGTGAATTTCAAGATTGCGATTGCATCAGCAACGTTCTTACCACGGATAAGATCAAGAACAAGACGTGTTTTACGAGGTGAAACACGCACTGTACGAGCCATTGCTTTAGCTGAAGTAATTTCTGCCATTGTGTCCTCCTCCTATTAACGACGTGTTTTCTTATCGTCAGCTGCGTGACCTTTGTAAGTACGAGTTGGTGCAAATTCACCAAGTTTGTGACCTACCATGTCTTCTTGGATGTAAACAGGAACGTGTTTACGTCCATCATAAACTGCGATAGTGTATCCGATGAAACTTGGGAAAATCGTTGAACGACGTGACCAAGTTTTAATTACTTTTTTCTTTTCGTCATTTGCTTGAGCTTCAACTTTTTTCATCAAATGCTCATCGACGAAAGGTCCTTTTTTAAGACTACGTCCCATTTTGTAGTTTTCTCCTTTAAATTAAATGTACCACAGCGGCTTGCACTAAGAAGTGCTACCGAGTTGGCGGATGTTATGTGCTAAGCGACTAAATTATTTTTCGTTACGACGACGAACAATAAGTTTGTCAGATTTAGCTTTCTTGTTACGAGTTTTAAGACCAAGCGCAGGTTTACCCCATGGAGTAGATGGCGCTTTACGTCCAACTGGTGCTTTACCTTCACCACCACCGTGTGGGTGATCGTTAGGGTTCATTACAGAACCACGAACTGTTGGGCGAACACCTTTCCAGCGATTACGGCCGGCTTTACCAAGGTTGATAAGTGATTGTTGTTCGTTACCTACAGTACCGATAGTTGCACGACATGTACCAAGAACCATACGAACTTCGCCTGATTGAAGACGAACAAGTACGTATTTACCTTCTTGACCCAAAACTTGAGCAGATGCACCAGCAGCACGGATAAGTTCAGCACCTTTACCTGGTTGAAGCTCAATGTTGTGGATAACTGTACCAACTGGGATGTTTGCAAGTGGAAGAGCGTTACCAACTTTGATATCCGCATCTGGACCTGAAACGATACGTTGACCTACTTCAAGACCTTTAGGTGCGATGATGTAAGCTTTAACCCCGTCAGTGTAGTGTACAAGAGCGATGTTTGCAGTACGGTTTGGATCATACTCAATTGTTTTAACAACTGCTTCAACGCCATCTTTGTTACGTTTGAAGTCAATCAAACGGTAGTGACGTTTGTGTCCGCCACCTTGGTGACGTACAGTGATACGACCGTTGTTGTTACGACCAGCTTTGTTCTTAAGAGAAACAAGCAATGATTTTTCAGGAGTGCTTGTAGTGATTTCTGCGAAATCCAAAGAAGTCATGTTACGACGGCCATTTGTCGTTGGTTTATAAACTTTAATACCCACGTTAATTTCTCCTTTGATTATTCAGCTTCAGCTGCAAACAACTCGATTGCTTTAGAATCAGCTGTAAGAGTGATGATAGCTTTTTTAGTTTTTGAAGTGAAACCAGTGTAACGTCCAACACGTTTTTGTTTTGGTTTAACAGTTACAGTGTTCACGCTAGCAACTTTAACACCTTCAAATGCAGCTTCAACTGCTTGTTTGATCAAGAGTTTGTGTGCACGTGTATCAACTTCGAAAGTGTATTTTCCTGCTTCAAGAGCAACCATAGATTTCTCAGTGATAACAGGTTTTTTGATTACGTCATACAAATTCATTATGCAAGAACCTCCTCGATTGATGAGATAGCTTCTTTAGTAACAAGAAGTTTATCTGCGTTTACGATGTCAAGTACACTTGCAGTTGCAGGAGTTGCAACAGTTACGTTTGCAAGGTTACGTGCTGAAAGTTCAGCGAATTTGTTTCCTTCTTCAACGATAACAAGTACTTTAGAATCGATGCTAAGAGCTGAAAGAACGTTTGCGAATTCAGCAGTTTTTGGAGCTGCAAATGAAAGAGCTTCAACCGCTACAAATTTATCTTCTGCAACTTTAGCTGAGTAAACAGATTTCAATGCAAGGCGACGAACTTTTTGAGGAAGTTTGTATCCGTAAGAACGTGGAGTTGGTCCGAAGACAACACCACCACCACGCCATTGTGGTGAGCGGATAGAACCTTGACGAGCACGTCCAGTTCCTTTTTGACGCCATGGTTTACGTCCACCACCTGATACTGCTGAACGGTTTTTAACCGCGTGAGTACCTTGGCGAAGGCTAGCACGTTGGCTGATTACGACATCAAATACTACTGATTCGTTTGGTTCGATACCGAAGATAGCGTCGTTAAGTTCAACTGTGCTAACTTCTTTACCAGTTTGGTCAAATAGTTTTACGTTTGCCATTTTTAACTGATTTCTCCTTTCTTATTATTTAGCAGCTTTAACTGCTGATTTGATAGTGATAAGAGATTTCTTAGCACCTGGTACGTTACCTTTGATAAGGATAACGTTTTTCTCTGGGATAACTTGTACAACTTCAAGATTTTGAATTGTCACACGGTTGCCACCCATACGTCCTGCCAAGTGTTTGTTTTTGAAAACACGGTTAGGCGCAACAGGTCCCATTGAACCTGGACGACGGTGGTAACGAGAACCGTGAGCCATAGGTCCGCGTGATTGACCGTGGCGTTTGATAACACCTTGGAAACCTTTACCTTTTGAAGTACCAGTTACATCAACAACATCTCCAGCTTCGAATGTGTCAACAGTGATTTCTGATCCAACTTCCAAGCCTTCAATGTTTTTGAATTCACGAATGAAGCGCTTAGGAGCTGTGTTAGCTTTCGCTACGTGGCCTTTGGCAGGTTTGTTGCTCAATACTTCGCGTTTGTCGTCAAAACCAACTTGAACTGCTTCGTAACCGTCTGTTTCAACAGTTTTAACTTGAAGCACAACGTTTGGAGTAGCTTCGATGACAGTAACAGGGATAAATTCACCTGCTTCAGTGAAGATTTGAGTCATTCCCACTTTTTTCCCTAAGATTCCTTTTGTCATGAGAAAATATTTCCTTTACTTTATTGTTTTTTCAAAAAGTTTTTTATGAGCGTTTTTTATGCTCAAAAAAGTTTTTAACGAGCGTTTTTTATGCTCATTGAATCAAACTTTAAATTAAAGTTTGATTTCTACGTTCACACCACTTGGAAGATCAAGTTTCATCAAAGCGTCAACTGTTTTTTGAGTTGGGTTGATGATGTCGATAAGACGTTTGTGTGTACGCATTTCAAATTGTTCGCGAGAATCTTTATATTTGTGAGTCGCACGAATAATTGTGTAGAGACTACGTTCAGTTGGAAGTGGAACTGGCCCAGCAACTGTCGCACCTGTGCGAGTTGCAGTTTCTACGATTTTTTCAGCCGCTGTATCAAGCGTACGGTGTTCGTAAGCTTTCAAACGGATACGGATTTTTTTGTTTGCCATTTTTTCTCCTCTTTCGTCTATTTAAGATAATAGGCTAGCTCCTCAAGAAAACCAACACGGATTGCGTGGCAGTGCAACCAGGCGTGTCGCAACCTCTTGTATCATAGCTAAGCGCTGTATTTACAGCACCATAATATAATAACAAAAGAACCTACTCATTGCAAGGGATTTTTTAAGTTTTTTTTCTTTTTCTTTATTTTCTTTTTTGCCTAAACAAAAAAATCCATCTTCGATGGATTTTTTATCAACTTTCTTGAGTGTAGTCGTACCCCATGTGTTCATAGGCTTTAACCGTTGCAACACGTCCTGTTCGTGTTCGCATAATAAATCCCTTTTGAATTAGATAGGGTTCGTACATATCTTCTACCGTTTCTCGCTCTTCTGCAATATTAACTGACAAGGTACCTAGACCAACTGGTCCCCCACCATACATTTCAATCATGGTGCGGAGAATTTTTTGGTCGACATAATCTAGTCCTTCATGGTCCACATCCAACATAGTCAACGCCTTGTCTGCAATCTTATCATCAATGATGCCATCACCCATGATTTGTGCATAGTCTCTCACGCGCTTAAGTAGGCGGTTAGCAATACGAGGGGTCCCACGGCTACGACGTGCTAGCTCTAGAGCAGCTTCAGGTGTTATAGTCATGTCAAAGATTTCTGAAGTACGTTCAATAATTTCCTTCAAATCTGGTAGCTCATAATATTCCATATGACCATTAATCCCAAAGCGAGCCCTCAATGGATTTGACAACATACCTGCTCGAGTAGTTGCACCTACTAATGTGAACGGTGGTAACTCTAGATGGACACTACGACTTGTTTCGCCTGCACCAATCATGATATCGATGTAGTAATCTTCCATAGCACTATAAAGAACTTCTTCAACTGCCATAGGCATCCGGTGAATCTCATCAATAAATAAGATATCACCTGGCTCCAAGTCATTGAGTATAGCAACTAAATCACCAGCCTTTTCAATTGCTGGCCCAGACGTCTGCTTTAAATTGACGCCCATCTCATTAGCTATCACAAAAGCCATAGTTGTTTTCCCCAAACCTGGAGGACCAAACAAAAGAGTATGATCTAGGGCTTCATCACGAAGTTTAGCTGCCTCTATAAAAATCTTTAATTGGTCTTTAACCTTATCTTGACCAATGTATTCCTTAAAGTACTGAGGACGAAGGGTACGCTCAACATACTCTTCATCTCCTAGTAAATCATTATCTAATATTCTTGCCATAGGCTTATTTTAGCACAAAACAAAAAATGCAGTCAAAATTTGTCCATAAAAAAGAAGACAAGACTTGTCTTCTCTCTTAATTATTTCTTACCACCCTTAACTGGTGCCTTATCAGCTTTCTCTATAGCTTCTTTAATTGTCTTAGTATAGAGTTTAGCGCCACGGTTAATTGAGTCGCTATCAGATCCAAAGTGAACCCCATCTGTACCATTCCAGATAGAAATATTTTCTTTAGCCACTTGATACCAGTCAGCAACTGTCACAAAGTCATATTTCTCCGCCATCTCTAACTCATACTTACGTAACTGAAGCAAAGATTGAGCCTCGTTACCAGATTTACTTCCATTATATGGTGTTACAAAGATAATATGGTGACCCTTAGGTAAATTCTTGATGATTTTATTAATAACGCCTTTATAGTCGTCAATCTCATTAACACCACCAGCAATGACAACATCCTTAGCAAGAGCATTACTATCCGCGTAATCTTTAAGCAAATCGTTGATTGTTGATAGGTTACGACTGACTACTGCATCTATAGCGACATTATCAATACTTGATTCCAGCTGATCTTTTGATCTAAGAGCTACGGAGTCCCCTAAAACTGTCACTCCCTTATTCACACCAAATGAAGTAGCCTGACTGTTCTCCGCATTTGTACGAGTTAATTTCATTTTAGTCTGAGCTTGCGACAACCCATTAGCTTCTAAATCTTTCTCAAAGTTCCCTACAGCCGGCGCAAAGAGAGAAATAAGCACTGTAATTAAGGTAAGACCACTAAATACATAAAGCACAATATGTCGGTACGGCGTCAAGTCTAAGTCTATTCCAAAGAGACTGGCCTTTCTTCCTGCAATAAATGGCTCTATTATATAGTAGGAAAGTGTCGCAAAAACAATTGACAGAATCGTTGTCAGAATGACTGCAATAATATTATTGGTCAATTGACTAAAGATAATATATAGTGGCCAGTGAAAAAGATAGACACTATAGCTGATCTCTGCCAGATAACTAATAAGAGCAGGCTCTGATTTTCCAGGCAATTTCTCATGAAGGACACGGGCAGAGTAAATCATAACAGCCGTGAACAAACTAGCCAAAACAAAACCAAATAGGTAGGTGATGCGTTCCTCAAAATGAAGGACTAAGCCCAACAATACGAGCAAAGCAAAACTTCCTGCCATATAAAGGACTGTCTTTTTCAGAGTCCAAAGACGTATATTTTTCTTGAACCTAGCGGTCGTTTCATACACACCTGAAAGTGTCGCAAAGAGCGAGCCTAGGAAGAATGGATAGGCATGCGTAATTGATGAGAAATATAAGCGAGAAAAACTATCAACAAAGAAAGCACTAATAAACATTGATAGGAAGCTCATCATAAAGCAGGCAAGAGATACCATAAAGACTAGGCCTCTAAATTGATTTTGGTGTTTGACACGCTTAGCTAGGAACCAAAGCAAGGCACCCCAAAGAATATAATAGTGAACCTCAATAGCCAGACTCCATGTATGGAGGTAAATATGCTGGTTAAACTGGTTCTCGTAATTTCCTCCAGTCAGAATCTCATAATAGTTAGTTACAAAACCGATAACAGAGGTAATTTGACGTCCAATACCTGCAATAAAATCATTTCGAACCAAGAGTGCTAAAGGGGTACAGATAAGCACCATCAACACAAGTGGTGGTACGATCCGGTAGAAGCGTCGTCGCATAAAACCAAGGTAATCAATGCGATGCGTCCGAGATACCTCATCAATCAAAAGTGCTGTAATCAAATACCCTGAGAAGGTAAAGAAGACATCAACACCGATGAAGCCCCCAGGAAGAACACTTGGGAAGAAATGATAGATCAGAACCAAAAATAGTCCTGTCACACGAATATAAGAAAACCAGTTAATTCTCATCCTTTAAAAATCCCCTGTTTAAATTTCCCTTTGTAGGTAACCTTATTTTCAGTAGTCAATTTTCCTTGGCCATCGGCTTGGCCAGACTTGAACTCACCTTGATAAATCCAACCCTCATGAGATTTGAAGGTTCCTTGACCATTAAAGGAACCATTCTTAAATTCTCCTGTGTAGGTATCACCATTGTCATAGGTCAAAGTTCCTTGACCATTCAAACGGTGGTTCTGCATCTGACCTTTATAGGTAATCTTAGTCCCATCAATCTTGATAGAATGTTGCGTTTTTATAGTCACCAAAAACAAGGACAGGGCACATAAAATAATAACCCCTACTGTGATACGCTCAAATTGATTTCGGTCAATATCAATATTTTTAAAATCAAAATCCTTTAGTTGTTTAAAATTCATTGTCTATCCTTAATCCACTGTAACCAGTCTCGACAACCTGCAGTTACCAATTTATATGTTTCTTCAAAGTCACCTGTGTACCATGGGTCCGGCACTCCACCAGGTCTGAAAAGCTTGATTTTATCGTCATAATGCCCTGCAGATATCTGTAGAAGATCCTCAACATTTGACTCATCCATTCCCACAACTAGATCAAAGAACTCAAAATCAGCCTGACTAATCTGCTGTGAGCCCTTGGAAGAGTCAAAAGAAATAGCATATTTCCTTAAAATCTTTTGGGTACCTTGATGAACTGGATTTCCATGCTCCCATGAAGATGTCGCGCGACTTTCGATATGCAAAGACTCTCCTTGGTCCAGCTCTTTCATCACAAATTCTGCCATTGGGCTACGACAAATATTCCCCAGACAAACAAATACAATCTTCTTCATTATTCACCTCTTGCCCAAAGCTATTAAGAGATATGCTCACTTATTTTCTTTGTCAAAATTACGAACACACTTTTAAATCATGAAAGTAGGTTCTCATTAATTTTTATTTAATCAATCCATATTATACCGAAAAACTAATCAAATAGAAAGGTTTCTCTCCTAATCATATCGAAAAATTAGTAACCTTTTTTAATAGTTGCAACATTCATATTAATCCATAAGTTTAAGGCGTGAGAAAAGAGAACCTAGTTTCCTAGATTCTCCTTTTGTTGGCTTTAGATATTTGACCAAACACTTTCAAGAATGTTTGTTTGTTCACGTCCTGGTCCTACAGAGAAAGTAGAGATACGTACACCTACCAATTCACCAACACGACGAACATAATTACGAGCATTTTCAGGAAGCTCATCTAAACTACGGCAACCTGTGATGTCTTCTTCCCAACCTGGCAATTCTTCATAGATTGGTTTACAGCGTTTCAATTGCTCAAGACTAGCTGGGTAGTAATCAATACGCTCACCATCAAGATCATAAGCTACACAAATTTTTACAGTGTCAAGACCTGAGAGAACATCGATACAGTTCAAGCTGAGGTTTGTGATACCTGATACACGACGGCTATGGCGCATCACCACTGAGTCAAACCATCCTACACGACGTGGACGTCCAGTTGTTGTTCCATATTCATGACCAACTTCACGGATGCGTTCACCCACTTCATCAAATAACTCAGTTGGGAAAGGACCATCACCAACACGACTCGTATAGGCCTTACATACACCAACGACCTTGTTGATTTTAGATGGACCAACACCTGAACCGATTGTAACACCACCCGCAACTGGGTTTGATGACGTTACAAATGGGTAAGTACCTTGGTCAATATCAAGCATAACCCCTTGAGCTCCTTCAAAGAGGACACGTTTGCCTGCATCAAGAGCGTCGTTCAAGATTACAGATGTATCTGTGACATATTGCTTAATTTGTTGTCCATAAGCATAGTACTCTTCAAAAATCTCTTCGAATGATAATTCTTCAGATTCATACATCTTACTGAAAAGACGGTTTTTCTCAGCTAAGTTTGTTTTCAAACGATCAGCAAAGATTTCTTTGTCCAAAAGGTCTGCAATACGGATACCTACACGCGCAGCCTTATCCATATAGGCAGGACCAATACCTTTGTTAGTTGTACCAATCTTATTATCACCTTTAGCAGCTTCTTGCAGTTGATCAAGTTTAATATGGTACGGCAAGATAACGTGCGCACGGTCAGAAATACGAAGGCTCTCTGTTGACACACCTTCGGCATGAAGATATTCCAACTCTTTGACAAGTGATTTAGGATTGACCACTACACCGTTCCCGATAACAGAGATTTTCTCTGGGAAGAAAATACCTGATGGAATCAAGTGCAATTTAAATTTCTTACCATCGATAACAATCGTGTGACCTGCATTGTCTCCACCTTGATAACGTGCGATCACTTCGGCATCTTGACTTAGGAAATCTGTAATTTTCCCTTTACCTTCATCACCCCACTGGGTACCCACAACAACTACTGATGTCATATTATTTTGATAACGGACAGCTCCACCTTTACGAGGCTGTCCCCACCTTTCTTGAAAAACTTCACGGTGGGAATTTCACCCACAAGTTTCGCGTTACAGTTTATTATAGCAGAAAAAAGGCTATTTGTTCAACGTTGAAAGCGCTTCTTACGAAATATTCTGACAGTTATGTCTCGGTTTGCGACTGGTTGCTTACTGTGTATTTTATGTAAAACTACCAGCTATTTTATGACTAAATAATTCTACTAGCTATTTAACCTGCTTCATATAATGATTTAACTGCCTTTGATTCTTTAAAATAATTGTCTTGTCAGAATAATTTTTAATAACTACATTATATTGCTCGACATATTTTTTAGAACGTCCGTCTAATAAAATCCATTTCACAAATGCAAAATCAAATTTTTCATTACAGTCTTCTGCCATGCTAGGACGTGTCTTTCCCCTATATGTTAAATAGCGCCTAAATGCCCGATAGAGACAATTAACTCTGTTAAAGTTGAAATAGACAATACAGTCAGCTTCCCTCATGCGTTCTTCATAAAGACAGGCCGAGTAATTCCCTTCAATAATCCAATCACGTTGTAGCATAAATGTTGATATATCGTCAGTCATTTCATCAACTGTTCGCTCTTGCCAATTTGATGTGAAATGAATTTTATCTAAATGAAGAACCTCACAATTGTAGTGTTGACCTAAAAAGTTTGCCAAAGTAGACTTTCCAGAGCCGCTATAGCCAATGATTGCAATTTTCAATACAGGTCTCCTTTTTCAATTCTGTTTCCTGACTAATATCATAACACAAAGCATATATCTTAGAAGGAATTATCATTTGGAACAACTCTCGTTTGGACAAACAAGCACGTAAAGTTCTGTTTAAAGTGAGTTCTTTCTTAGAAAAATAAAAAAAAAGAGACCTACAATCAAGTCTCTTTTCGATATTAAACTGCCCCCTACATGAATTTGTAAGAACTTTTCATATTGAAAATAAACAAAAATATTGAAATATAGCTGATTTTAGGGAAATACTTTTAGGTATTTTCAATGTCAGGATTTAAAAATGGGGCAAAAGTGGGGCAAAAACGAATGACTCACTTTTGGTTTGAAAACCTATAATAACTAATGATTATGCCATACTAGATATATAGTGTTGTTATAAATAAATGTCAGTGCGAGTTCAAATCGGAGGATAAAATGGAAAAACAAATTAATGAAAAAAATAAAGCCTTGGTTTCCAAAGCTTTTTTAATGTTATAAACTCATTAAAACAACCCCCAGTTAGAATTGGAATATTTTTTATTCTGTGTCACATAAAAATAAATAAAATGAGTGGCTATAGCTAGAGCTAAAATGGTTGTTATACTCACTACTATTATAGGATTAGAAGCAAAGATTAAAGAGAGAATCAAGGCAGCCAGATAGAGTGTCGCTTGGACACAGTAGTAACTTTTCGAATAGCTAAGATAGTGTTTGTTACAGGGCCCATTTACTAGGACAGCAGCTTGAAAGAGGCCAAATCCGATATAAGAGAAGCTGGTTGCAAAGAGACGATTAACTTCAGGATTCTGAAGAAAGCCAATCGATACAGTCATCATAATAAGTCCAATGAAAATAGGATAGTGACTGTAAATTAGAAATAGTCCCTTTTGATCAGATTTTTCATCAATAGCATGGTCGAATTGACCAAAATAAAACAAGAACAGAGAAAGCATAATAATGAAATAAAGAACCGAATAAATCGAGAAATTCTCGATTGTAAAGAAGTTAGCTAGCTCCATAATCATCTCTCCAAACATAATAATGACAAGAAGGGAGATGCGCTCGATTAAATGGGGGAGATTTACCTGGTAATGCTTATCTTTACTAAGCAAGATAATTGGCATAATAAATGTTAGCAGAATACTAGCAAATAAGATAGGGACTCCAACGTAAATAGGAAGAGGAGCTGCTAGATAGACTCCTAAACTTCCTAGACCTGTTATCCATAGAAAACCTTTGATACTTTCCCGATTAACATTATCGGTTGATTTTCTAAAAAATTCAACCAAATATTGTAAAAATAAGGTAAAGGTTAATGTACCAATAGCCCAACAGAGATAATGAAAATATTGTTGCCAATCAGGTCCAATCATATTGGCTATAAAGAGTAAAAGTCCCATTTTGATAAACATGATTACCATGTTAAATAAAGAGTTCTTTCCATAGCGATTGGTATAGACGGTTTGAATCATCCAGGAATCGGTGAGAATCAAGACAGCTATGAAAAAATCAAAGAAAGAATTCCAAGTCAAAATACCGTTATGAAGATGGTCAATTAAAGTAGTTACTTTTGAAATTGCAAAAACAAAAACTAGGTCATAAAAAAGTTCTGAAAATTCTACACGTTTATGTTTAATAAGAGTTGTCATCTTAAGTCCTTTCTATTCTAGAAGTACAATTTATTGTAACAGAAAATGGTAATGAGAGAAAAGGAGATGCTTAAATAACTTCATGTGACGCGAATTGTCAAAACCTTGGAGCACATTTACCTCATGTACCAACTCACAGGCAGAGTGTTTGATGATTGATAATGAAGAATAAGATTTTACAATAGAAAAGCGAGGATATCCTCGCTTTTTTTATTTAATCTAATAGCTCCTTATTTTCAATTAAGAGCTCTAGTGGAGATTTATCTCTTGCTTCAATAAAACCAGGTTCATATTGGGTATGAAGTGTTCTTTTCTGAGAAGTTGGATCAATATACAACTCTTTTCCATCTTCTGTGTATAGTTGGTTGCCTCTTGTTAGGTAAAGTAAATCCTCTAAGTACTGTCCATCAGTATGTAGGAAATGCTCGATGTATTTGACAGCTTTTAAGATTTCACTTACTTTATCAGAGTATTCATTAGATTCAAGAACACTCTTTTCTAACTCAATCTCTTTACTCGTTCCAAAGAGTTGGGTTGGAGTTGCATTAAAATATTCCGCTATCTTATCCAAATTTGCAAAGGTAGGATAGCTTTTTTGTTTTTCGTAATCAGAGATGGACTGTTTACCGATTCCTAATTACCTCAGTCTCTTCAGTCTGTTAATTTTTTTTCGAAAATTTCTCTTTAATATTAGCTTTCAATTTATCAAATTTTTCACGACGAGCTTCTTTTTTATCCGCAATTAAGCGAGCTTTAGCTTGATGCTCTAAATCTTCTTGAATTTTGAGAGCTGACTCTATTTCTGCCGCAACAGTAGCGACATCCCACCTAGCAATGTCAACCTGATACTTTTCAAAAATAGCATTTAAAACAGATTCATCATTTTCTTGTACAAGTGCAATAATAGCTACTTCGCCATTAGTCAACTTTTTACTAACGGTTGTAATTAATGCCGAATTGATCAATTCTTTGTCTGAACCAACGGAGGCGCCAATTGCTCCACCAGTAGCAAAACCAAAGAGAACACCTAGTGGTCCACCTAAAATTCCGATTAAACTACCAATTAATCCGCCTTCGAAATAATCATCTCCTAGGGAATTCATCAAGTCAAAGCTATCTTTGACGTTAATAACACCATTTTCAGCTTTTACAATTGAAGCCTGAGCTAATTTTGTATTTTCAGTTTGAACAAACTGTTTTAATTCTGAAAAGGCCTGAAAGGCTTCACTTTCAATATGAAAAATTGAGACAACAACATTTTCCATGGGCTTACACTCCTTTATTACTTTATAGAGATAGAATAAAATCTCCTATATTGTATAATAGTACAAAATACTGCTATACAAGGCGAATTGTAGCATACAATAATCTTTTATGTAATATACAATATATTACATAAAAGATTAAAGTTTTATTACAAAACTTATATTCTATAAATTAGGCAATTTTAAAATTTTGATTAAAAAGAAAGATTTAGATAGAGCTGTTGGTAGACTTAGGAAATTTTAAGAACATGCATTAGTTAAATTAAATGGTTCTTTTCAATTAAGTTTTAACTTCTATCTGGTAAGTAAAAGGAAAAATAATACCCGTGGTGCTAGTTAAACTCAAAATACAAGAAAAGCCTAAAAGGACTATACTGTAAATGATAAAACAAAACAGGAGGATAGTCCAAATGAGCCACTTACATTAGTCCTGTGAAATACAGAACTAAATCCTTCACTTAAATTACTTGTCTAACTTTTTGGGGTAAGTACCAACAGTGCTTTTTTTTTGTTGAAATCGCAAAGAATCTAAGCTTTCTTTTTGCAGATAACATTCGCTCTTTTATTTTCAGTATGATTGAGTCGATGCCCCGTTCTCGACCGGTTATTATTGCAACTTATCGAATGCTAGAGCACTATGCCATCACTTTTTGGAAGAATACTTAGAGCAATTCTACGTAGAATGGAATGCGAAAAAGTGATAATTAAAGAGACGAAAAAGCTGAGAATATGATTTCCCAGCTTTTTTGAATGCGATAGAAATAGCAACTAGACTATTTACGAAAGGCCTCAATAATGTAGGTGAAGCCAGTAACTAAAAATGAAAAGGCAATGACATAAACGACAAAGACACCTGTAGCCACTGGATTGAACAGAATCACTAGACCTAGTAAAAATACAAGCAAGGCTACCCACGTGATATTGCTACCAATAATAGGGAAAATCAATCCTAGACGTTTGCCTTTAAAGAAAGCAATAATGGCTTCTACAATTAACCAAATTCCTACAATGGTCGGAATGACGACCGGCAGGGTCACAAAGCCATAAGCAACGAGGTAAAGAGCTAAGAGAAGACTAACAAACCCTTGGAAAAGATAAACAGGTGAGCGAAGCTCTTTTGGTGCAGAGAAATAGCCTAAAATAGCTGCTATAGAAGAAACCAGTAAATCAAATGCAATCCACCAGCTGTAAGCAACAAGATTAGCTACTGGGTTTGTAAATAGGAAAAGTCCTAAAAGGACAAAAACAACTCCTGCAAGGAATAGCAGTAAACGATTAGAAAATTTCATTTCAATCCCCCCTATCTATATAGTATAGTCTGATAATAAAACTATTATATTTATTTTTATAGAAAATGTCAATAAAATAAATAAACAATTTGGAAGTTTCAGTCTGACTTACAAAAAGAAAAGGAGTTTCCACTCCTTTTCACAGATTGAAGACAAAGTCCTTATAAAAGTGTCTTCTAAAGATTTTAACTTCAATCTGAAGCGAGGTTATCCTCGCTTTTTCTATTTATCAAACAATTCCTTATTTTCAATCAAGAGTTCTAGTGGAGATTTTTCTCTTGCTACAATAAAACCAGGTTCATATTGAGTATGAAATGTTCTTTTCTGAGAAGTTGGATCAATATACAACTCATCTCCATCTTCTGTGTATAGTTGGTTGCCTTTTGTTAGATAAAGTAAATCCTCTAAGTGCTGTCCATAAGTATGTAGGAAATGTTCGATGTATTTGACAGCTTTTAAGATCTCACTTACTTTGTCAGAGTATTCATTCGATTCAAGAACACTCTTTTCTAACTCAATTTCTTTACTAGTTCCAAATAGTTGGGTTGGAGTTGCATTAAAATATTCTGCTATCTTATCCAAATTTGCAAAGGTAGGATAGCTTTTTTGTTTTTCGTAGTCAGAGATGGATTGTTTACCGATTCCTAAATCTTCCGCAAGTTGAGTTTGACTTACTCCTTTTTCTATGCGTAGGCGTGCCAAATTGGGTCCAAAATTTTGAATAATAAAGGTCATGGGAAACTCCTAATTTTATTTTTAACTTATTTTATCACCTATAAACTTACAAATCAAGTTTTTAGTTGACTATCCAAAATAATTTTTATAAAATATATTTATAACTTATAAACAAGTTATAAACTATACAAAATGGTTCGTAAGTTTAAGGACAGTGAGTGAGGAGGAAGTTGAGGGCGAGACTATGACTTATGACTATTCGAAGCCTTGGAGCTAGAAATTGTGTGGACAAGGTCAAGGGACGAGCCTGACGGGAAGTCAGGCGAAGTCCTGCAGACTGTCGTCCATACAATTTCTAGCCAAGCAAAAGCTGGCTATTCTAACAGCCAGCAAAAAGGGACACTTAGGACAACGTCCAAAGAACGACGGAACGAGCAAACGTTGATTTGACGGTGTTTCTGAGGCCTAAAAAATCTAAAAGAAGGGGGGACAATTTTGTTGGTTTCTATACAAGATTTAAGAAGCATTCAAGAACGATGTGATGTAGGAGAATTAGTACAGAGGTTAGATGTCAGTATCGATAGACTAACGGTTATCTGGGATACAGACACTGGTTCTCTAAGACGGATTTTCAAAAATCTGAAACAGGCAATAAGTACAAGAGTTGATTCATTTGAAATATATGATAATGTTCGAGATGATGTCTTTACTTTAGCTAAAGTTTTTAATGAGTATGATTCGATCAATATTATATTTTTTCAATTATCCATTTATGGAGGTGAACAATTAATTCGAATTGATTTCAATCCTAATACTTTAAAAGAATTTGATGGAATGAAAGTATGGAGGCAATTAATGTATTTTGCCAGATTGAATTCATTGATGGTACGTTTGTCTCGTTTTGATTTAGCATTTGACATTTTCAACAGGCCTGATATCGTTAATTTGCAACATATTAAAGGTGGTGTTACCCATAAGGTCTTCTATGGTCGAGGGGGCGAATTAGAGACGAAATATTGGGGTTCTAACGGTAGTAATGTACAAGTTAGGTTATATGATAAGAATAAAGAAATCATTGCTCACAAGCGCGAAGAGAAGCTAGATTTGGCTGTAAATCCGTTTTGGTGGAGACTGGAGTTCCAACTCAGAACCAAAGCGATTGGTGAGGAGATGGTCCAAGATATTATGAATCGACTTGATAATTTCGGATTTTATAAGCTAGAACATATTCGAGTAGAGCAAAGAGCATTTACAATTATCTTTCTCAACAATCCTGAACTGTTATCATTGGCTTTTCCAAATTTAAAATCAGACAGCATCAAAAAGAAAAAAACAAGAGTCCGCAAACTATTGAGAGAAGAAACGAACCAATTTGCGGAAGAATTAAAAGAAGTATTAATACAGAATCTCCCTAAATTAAATACAGAATTACAACTACTTGTAGGCGAGTTTCTGAATTTAGAAAATAAATAAGGAGGATAACTATGGACAATAATTTAATTAGTAACAAAGAATTAATTGAAATGGGCTATCGCCCTCATACAGCGAATGATATCATTCATCAGGCAAGAGAATTACTTGTATCACGAGGCTATACATTTTATAATCGCAAACGTTTGATGGTTGTTCCAAAAAGTGTTGTAAATGAGATTCTAGGAACAGAGGTGGCGTAATATGGCAAGTGTTCGTTATCGAAAGCGAGGAGATAGCAACTTATGGACCTATGAAATTCGTAACGAAGGAAAGACTGTTGCTCATAATAGCGGTTTTAAAACAAAAAAGCTTGCAGAGTCAGAAGCTGAACCGATTCTGCAAGAACTTCGTTTAGGGAAAAGAATTTCTAGAGATATTTCTCTTGTAGATCTATATCAAGAATGGCTTGAACTAAAAATTCTACCGAGTAGCAGGTCGGAAGAGACAAAGAAAAAATATCTTCTCCGTAAAAACACAATTGAAAGATTATTTGGAAATAAAAAAGTCACTCAAATTCGTGCGAGTGAATACCAAAGAATAATGAATAAGTATGGGCAAACAGTTGGTAGAAATTTTCTTGGTAGATTGAATACTGGAATCCATCAGAGCATCCAAATGGCAATTGCCGACAAAGTTCTAATAGATGATTTTACACAACATGTCGAGTTATTTTCATCCAAAGAACAACAGATGACCGAAGAGAAATATTTGCATACAGAAAAGGACTATCTGGATTTACTTTTAGCAGTAAAGAGAAAATTTGATTACCAACGATCAATTGTTCCTTATATCGTCTATTTTCTATTAAAAACAGGGATGAGGTTTGGAGAGTTAATAGCGTTAACTTGGAATGAAGTTGACTTTGACAGAGGACTGTTAAAAACATATAGAAGGTTTAATACCCTTTCTCATAAATTTGTCCCTCCAAAAAACAAAACGTCTATTCGTATGGTACCGATAGACGAAGAATGTATTAAGATATTACAAGTCCTAAAAATTGAACAAGAGAAGGCTAATAAAGAGCTAGGTATCAAGAACAGGTATAAAATGATTTTTCAGCATTATGGATATATTCATATGGTACCAGATATTGCTAGTGTCAATAAAGCTTTGAGTGTTCTTTTAAATGAATTAGATATTTATCCAATTATCACGACAAAAGGAGCACGTCATACCTATGGAAGTTACCTCTGGCACAAAGGATTTGACCTTGGGGTTATTGCAAAAATTCTAGGGCATAGAGATATTTCAATGTTAGTAGAAGTATATGGACACACTTTAGAGGAGAAAATTTTTGAGGAATTTAATCAAATCAAAGATGTCTGGAAAGATTGCTCATAAAAAAATATGGGGCAAATGATGGGGCAAATCAGTTATAGACAAGCAAAAAAGCCTTTTAAATCAAGGCTTTTTCTTCTGTATTTCTATGCCCCCTACAGGGCTCGAACCTGTGACCCATGGATTAAGAGTCCACTGCTCTACCAACTGAGCTAAGGAGGCTGGATGCTGTATTGGTACCGATGATCCACCGTTTGTATTGAACCCGCGACGTAAAAAAGCAGGTGGGCGACTCGCTACTAACTTCAGTTGCTTCTGGGTGAGCCAGCCTGCACACTGTTAATAGACCTCTGTCTCCCGATAATACAAAAATTAGTCGGTCAACACTTATATGTGGATTCGTATACCACAGCAATTTCTATGTTTTTATAATACCACTTTTGAAAATTATTGCAAGAGGAAAAATCAATTTTATTGCAATCGTTTTCGTTGATTCCTCTCGTATTACCTAGATAACTTATCGATCCGTTCTTTATTAGCTCCAAGAGCTCTTTCATATTTCCCGGTTTCATTGGGTTGGAAATAATTCACACCTCTTAATTTATCCGGAAGATATTGTTGTTTGACCCACTTTTCAGGATAAGCATGGGGATACTTGTAATCTTGTGCATTGCCCAGTTCCTTGCTTCCAGCATAGTGTCCATCTCTCAAATGACGAGGAATAGGTAAATTCCCTGATTTTCTAAGGTCTGCCAAGGCAGCATCCATAGCCATATAAGCCGAATTCGACTTAGGAGATAAAGCTAAGTCAACAACTACATTGGCAATCAAAATACGCGCCTCTGGGAAACCTACTTTCTGTGCAGCTTCCAAAGCTGTAACCGTGTGAACTTGCGCATCAGGATTAGCTAAACCAATATCCTCGTACGCAATCACAGTCAAGCGTCGTGCTAGACTAGGGAGATCTCCTGCTTCAACCAAACGTGCTGCATAGTGAAGACTGGCATTAACATCAGAGCCTCGAATAGATTTTTGCAAAGCAGAAAGTACATCATAGTGTCCATCACCGTCTTTATCCATGGTGATATAGCTACGTTGTAAACTATTTTCCACTGTATCTAAAGTAATATGGCGAAGCCCATCTTCTGAAGCTGGCGTCGACATGACAGCTAAATCTAAGGAATTATAAGCCGAACGTAAATCACCATTAGTAGCCGTAGCAATAAAATCTAGAGCATCCTCATCTAACTGGACATCAAAGTCAAAGCCACGCTCCTTGTCCTCTAGAACACCTAGTATAGCTTCCTTAATATCCTCGTTAGAGAGTGGTTCCAACTCAAATATTTGTACACGACTACGGATGGCTGGTGTGACAGAAAAAAACGGATTCTCCGTTGTAGCCCCAATCATGATAATATTACCATTCTCTAAGAGTGGCAATAAAAAGTCTTGTTTAGCTTTATCCAAACGATGAATCTCATCTAGAAGCAGAACTAAGCCACCTGAAAATTTAGCCTCTTCCGCAATTTCCTGTAGGCGTTTCTTGCTATCAACAGTAGCATTAAAGGTTCTAAAAGCAAATTTTGTTGTTCCTGCAATAGCACTAGCTATTGAGGTCTTCCCGATTCCTGGTGGCCCGTAGAGAATCATTGACGACAGCATATTCGCTTCTACCATACGGCGAATAATTTTACCTTCACCAACCAAATGCTTCTGACCAATCACCTCTGAAATTGTACGTGGACGCATGCGTAGAGCAAGATTATCTGGCATCTTCTCTCCTTTTTTAACTGATTTTTTCTTATTATAATAAGCATATACTATTTTGTTATAAAAAGAAATTATAAATAGTTCTTGTCAAACCTAAATTCTTATGATAGAATGTTTTGGTATGTGGTGCTAGCACATCCGTAATAAATTCTACCTAGGAGGAAAACACGAAATGGCTAAAGTATGTTACTTTACAGGACGTAAAACTGTTTCTGGAAACAACCGTTCACACGCTATGAACAAAACTAAACGTGCCGTTAAACCTAACCTTCAAAAAGTTACTATCCTTGTTGATGGTAAACCTAAAAAAGTTTGGGCTTCAGCTCGTGCGCTTAAATCTGGTAAAGTTGAACGCGTTTAATCTTATTGGATATTAAGAGAGATGGCTTCAGTCGTCTCTTTTTTTGTTCATCGTCTTTCCCTTTTGGCTATACTTATGTTATAATAAAGAACTAACAGATAATTCTTATAGAAAGAAGGTGTCAGTATGGGATTTACAGATGAAACTGTTCGTTTCAACCTAGACGACGGTAGCAAAGATGAAATCAGTAATACTTTGACAAATGTCTACCGTTCGTTAGCTGAGAAAGGTTATAATCCTATCAACCAAATCGTCGGTTATGTTCTGAGCGGTGACCCTGCTTATGTTCCGCGTTATAATGACGCCCGTAACCAGATTCGTAAATACGAACGTGATGAAATCGTTGAAGAACTCGTTCGCTATTATCTTAAAGGAAATGGAATTGACCTCTAATGCGAGTAATGGGACTTGATGTTGGCTCAAAAACAGTAGGAGTTGCGATTAGTGATCCCCTCGGTTTTACAGCCCAAGGCGTTGAAATTATTAAAATTGACGAGGAGGCTGAAGAGTTTGGTTTCGACCGACTAGGCGAGCTCGTTAAAGAATATAAGGTAGAAAAATTTGTTGTTGGTCTTCCTAAAAATATGAATAACACTGAAGGACCACGTGTTGAGGCAAGCAAAGCCTATGGTTACAAAATCAAGGAAATCTTTGGAATTCCTGTAGATTACCAAGACGAACGCTTGACAACTGTTCAAGCCGAGCGTATGTTGGTTGAACAAGCAGATATCAGCCGTGGTAAACGTAAAAAAGTTATTGATAAATTAGCTGCCCAACTTATTCTACAAAACTACCTCGATCGAATGTTTTAAGAAAGTGTAATAGAGACCTAATAGTCAAGTGACAATCTAGTAAACTGCCAAGCAATATACTAGATTTCCTCACTATTCAGTGCTCTCTACAAAAAGGAGAACAATATGTCACACAATCACGACCACAACCATGATCATGAAGTCATCACTTTAGTAGACGAACAAGGAAATGAAACACTTTTTGAAATCTTGTTGACTATTGATGGACGCGAAGAATTTGGTAAAAACTATGTTCTTTTGGTACCAGCTGGTGCTGAAGAAGATGCTAATGGAGAAATTGAAATCCAAGCATACTCATTCACTGAAAATGAAGACGGTACTGAAGGCGACCTTCAACCAATCCCTGAAGATTCAGATGCTGAATGGGATATGATTGAAGAAGTTTTCAATAGCTTCATCGATGAAAACTAAAAAATAATCAATGCCATAGGCAAAGAAATGACTTGTTAAAAAGAGATTGGGATATTGTATCTCAGTCTCTTTTTTAGATATTTTTTTCTTAAATGTAAGAAATTAGAGGAAAATTGACTAAATGGTATTATCTGATATACTTTAAATAAGACAATTAGGGGATAAGACCCTTTTATTTATAACTATCCAAATGTCAACAAAGGAGTTTAATTGTGAGTCCATACAACGAAGACAATACTTTAGATTCAAGTGGCTACCAAGGTTATCATCGAAGCCACCATCAATCTCATATACAAGATAATCAATCCGAAAAGATTGAAGTGACAATTCAGGGACATACAGAAGAATCAAATTCGTCTCAAATAGAGAAAAAAACTAAGATTTCACTTCCATGGAAGCATAGAGGCCATATCCTGATTCTCAGTTTGATTTTGAGTATTTTTAGTATATCAGTTCCCTGCTTTACAGACTTTGCCAATAATATACAGTCTCAAAACCTTTACATTGCAAAAATGTTTGCCAATGGTAGCTTACCCTACTCTGACTTTTTTGCGACAGGCGGCTTCTTTTATTACTTACTAGTTTCTCTGGCTTTCCGTTTAGGATCAACTCTTTGGCTGATTCCTATTCAATTCCTTACCTACTATCTTTCTGGAAGTTACCTTTACAAGACTGTCATGCACATGACAAACAAGAAGGAAATTGCCACTCTAATTAGTATTATTTTCTATGTCACTAATGGAACACTTGGTTTTGGTGGTCTCTACCCTATCCAATTTGCTATGCCTTTTGTCCTAGGTGCCATCTTCTTCTTAACTCGTTACTTTGCGGGTCACAGTCGTGATGAAGCCTTTATTCTTTACGGCTTCGCTGGCACTGCGGGAGCTCTTTTTGAAGCTCGAACTCTTATTTTCTGGATATTGTCACTTGTGACAATCTTCGTTTACAACCTTGTCAACAAACACTTTGCTCGTGGTTTTTATCAAGTTCTTTGTATTATTTTTGGTAACATTCTAGTATTGTATCTATGTCTTTACTTTATCCTAAATTTACAAATTACATCGGACTATATTAACCAAGTTTTGGTTTACAACTTTACACAACTTGCTGTAGAAAAAAATGACTTTCTACTTACGTTAGCTTACCAAAGTTTTGCTGTCATCGGCTCTGGATTACTTGTTGGTGCACTTACTACAAGCAACCACCTTCTTGGCGATGCTAAAGATAAGAGCATCAAGTGGGTACTACTCCTTAGTTTTATCTTTACAGTAGTTTACAGCTTGTTCTCTCAAAGTTTTGGACTTTACAGTATTCTCAACATCGTACCTTATGGTCTAGTCTTGACAGCACTTTCTTTAGATGATGCTATTAAAAAGAGAGCAGAGCGAACTTCTCACCGACGTCGTAATGGTAACCAGATTCACACACTTAAAGTTTTTGGTATATTCCTTAGTCGTAATTACTTCTTACCTATTGCAGTCTTTGCATTTGCTTTCGCGATGCCAATCATTATGTTCCTATTTAATTTAGGAAATAATACTGAACGTAGTACTGTTGCAAATTACCTCGCTAAAAATACTAAGAAGGATGAAACTATCTACGTTTACGATTCATCAGCAAAAATTTATTTGGAAAGCGGTCGTAAAGCAGCCTCACAATTTGTTCTTCCAGAACTTAACACAGCTAAATCTAGTCATCAGAAAGCTCTCTCAGATACTATTATCCAAGATTCAGCACAATATATCGTTGTCCAACAAGATACACAACTACCTTCTGATGTTAAATCTACACTTTCAAAAAACTATAAAAAAGCCCCTGTAAAAGGCGTTGAACGATACACTGTTTACGTCCTAAAATAGGTCGAAAAATCAATATATAGTGGTTGAGATAAAAATATACCACAATATATTGATTTTTTTTTGCCTAGTGCTATAATTAGTAGCGAGGTGATTTTTAGATGATTACATTAGAAAAAGAAAAGGTTACAATCAACCCTGATATCAAAGTCATCAAACGTGATGGTCGTATGGTTGTCTTTGATTCAAGTAAAATATATGAGGCTATCCTAAAAGCAAGTGAGGCTATTACACCTATCACACCCTTGATTGAAGCAAAGTTGGAGGGAATTGCCAACCGTATTGTTGCTGAAATCAATGACCGCTTCACTCAAAATATCAAAATATATGAAATCCAAAGCATAGTAGAGCACGAGTTACTCGAAGCTAACGAATATGCTATCGCTCAAGAATATATCAACTATCGTACCAAACGTGATTTTGAACGTTCTCAGGCTACTGACATCAATTTCACCATTAGTAAACTTGTTAATAAAGACCAGGCTGTTGTTCATGAAAATGCTAATAAAGATAGCGATCTTTACAATACACAACGTGATTTAACCGCAGGAATTGTCGGAAAATCTGTAGGACTTAAGATGCTTCCTCCACACGTGGCAAATGCTCATCAAAAGGGAGATATCCATTTCCACGATTTAGACTACAGCCCTTACACACCTATGACCAACTGTTGTTTGATTGACTTCAAAGGCATGTTGGCAAATGGTTTTAAAATTGGTAACGCTGAAGTTGAAAGTCCTAAATCCATTCAAACTGCAACAGCACAAATTTCACAAATCATCGCAAATGTTGCCTCTAGTCAATATGGTGGCTGTACTGCAGACCGTATCGATGAGTTTTTAGCTCCTTACGCAGAACTTAACTACAAAAAACACTTAGCTGATGCTAAAGAGTGGGTAGCTGAAGAAAAACGTGAAGACTATGCACGCGCCAAAACGCGTAAAGATATCTACGATGCTATGCAATCTCTTGAATACGAGATTAATACGCTTTTCACTTCGAATGGACAAACTCCCTTTACCTCTCTCGGTTTCGGTTTAGGGACAAACTGGTTTGAGCGTGAAATCCAAAAGGCTATCCTACAAGTTCGTATTTTAGGACTTGGCTCCGAACACCGTACAGCCATTTTCCCTAAACTCATTTTTACCTTAAAACGTGGACTTAACTTAGAGCCTAGCTCACCTAACTACGATATTAAGCAACTAGCTCTTGAATGTGCAACAAAGCGTATGTATCCAGATGTCTTATCATATGACAAAATCGTTGAATTGACAGGTTCCTTTAAGGCTCCTATGGGATGTCGTTCCTTCCTCCAGGGGTGGAACGATGAAAATGGTGTTGAAGTTAATTCTGGACGAATGAATCTGGGTGTTGTAACCCTTAATCTTCCTAGAATTGCCCTAGAATCTAAGGGAGACCAAGACAAATTTTGGGAAATTTTTGAAGAAAGAATGGGAATTGCCAAAGATGCACTCGTCTACCGAGTTGAACGTGTCAAAGAAGCTACACCTGCTAATGCACCTATCCTTTATCAGTATGGGGCATTTGGCCAACGTTTAGGTAAATTCGACAATGTAGATCAACTCTTCAAACATCGTCGTGCAACTGTATCACTTGGCTATATTGGGCTTTATGAAGTAGCATCTGTTTTTTATGGTAGTGACTGGGAGACTAATCCAGAAGCCAAAGCGTTCACGTTAGATATCGTTAAATCTATGAAAAATGCTTGTGAAAGTTGGTCTGACGAATATGATTATCATTTCTCTGTTTATTCAACACCATCAGAGAGTTTGACGGATCGTTTCTGTCGTTTGGATACTGAAAAGTTCGGTGTCGTGACTGATATCACAGATAAAGAGTATTACACCAACTCTTTCCACTACGATGTTCGTAAAAATCCAACACCATTTGAAAAATTAGAATTCGAAAAAGCATACCCAGAAGCTGGCGCAACTGGTGGATTCATCCATTACTGCGAATATCCAGTCCTCCAGCAAAATCCAAAGGCACTCGAGGCTGTCTGGGACTTTGCTTATGACCGTGTCGGTTACCTCGGAACGAATACTCCAATTGATAAATGCTACAAGTGTGACTTTGAAGGGGACTTCACCCCAACAGAACGTGGATTCATGTGTCCTAACTGTGGCAACACAGATCCTAAAACAGTTGATGTTGTCAAACGTACTTGCGGCTATCTAGGAAACCCACAGGCACGCCCAATGGTTAAAGGACGCCACAAAGAAATCTCTGCTCGGGTCAAACACATGAACGGTTCAACCATAAAATATGAAGGTAAACACCTTTAATAAGACCTAGAATACATTATAATAAACTAGAAGCAGCTGGATGATACCTTCCAACTGCTTTGCTTATTTCATTTTTAGAAAGGAATATAATGGGAAAATATCAATTAGATTATAAAGGTATGCAACAAGTGGAACGTTACCACGAAAAAAATGCAACCGTCAAAAACGATAAAAAAGCACGTGTCCAAGCCCTTTTGAAAAAAGCTGGAAAGAAGAAATAATATGATCTTACGCCGACCGAGTCAAACAGATAAAGAAGCTATCTTAGAGATGATGGCTGAATTTGAAAGGGAGCAATCTGCTCATGATGGTGGATTTTGGAACCCCGACAATTTTGTTTATGAAGAGTGGCTGGAAGAAAATATTCAAGCGGAAGCGGGACTCAATATTCCTGAAAACTGGGTTCCTGCTATCCAGCTGGTTAGTTTTGACGAAGCGGATCATGCTCTTGGTTTCCTCAACCTTCGTCTCCGATTAAATGACTACTTACTAGAAAAAGGGGGCCATATTGGCTACTCTATCCGTCCATCCAAACGAGGAAAGGGTTATGCGAAAGAATCACTCCGTCAAGGCTTACAAGTAGCTAAAGACAAGAATATTCATCGTGCTCTGCTCACTTGTAGTATCAAGAATCCTGCTAGTCGAGCTGTTATATTAGCCAACGGTGGCCAGTTGGAGGACATTCGCCATGAAACTGAGCGCTATTGGATAGATTTGGAGTAGAATCATGACATGGAATACACCAAAACCACAGGAATGGAAGTCTAAAGAACTTAGCCAAGGACGTATTATTGACTACAAAGCTTTTAATTTCGTTGATGGTGAAGGCGTGCGTAACTCCCTTTACGTCTCTGGTTGCATGTTTCATTGCGAGGGATGCTATAACGCTGCCACCTGGTCCTTTAAGGCAGGAATTCCCTATACTAAAGAACTTGAAGAACAAATCATGAGGGATCTAGCTCAACCTTACGTACAAGGTCTCACGCTACTTGGTGGTGAACCCTTCCTAAACACAGGAATTCTCATTCCCCTAGTCAAACGCATTCGTGAGGAACTCCCGGAAAAAGATATCTGGTCTTGGACTGGTTATACTTGGGAGGAGTTGATGCTTGAAACTCCTGATAAACTAGAACTTCTTCAACTCGTTGACATTCTCGTTGACGGCCGCTTTGACATCACTAAAAAGAACCTTATGCTCCAGTTTCGAGGATCATCTAATCAACGTATTATTGATGTCAAAAAATCTCTTAATCAAGGAGAAGTCGTTATTTGGGACAAGCTAAATGACGGTCAAACGAACTATGAACAAGTCGATCGTAAAGATATGCTATAAAAAAAGTCTGAGCTTATAACTCAGACTTTTTTATGCAATTTTAACAAAAACTAGCTCATTATTAGAGGATAAATCCTCACGATAATTAAACTCATCAAAAGACAATTTTCGTAAATCATTAATCGTTTGACAATTCTCCTCCATAACAGCTGTCAAAAAAGCCCCTCTTGCCTTTTTGGAAATCGTAGAGTGAGTCTTAAGAACCCCATTGCGGTCTTCCATAAAACTAACCGTGAATAACTGCTTACGAAGAGTTGGACTAAAAACATCCTCGAATTCACTCGAAAGCAAAGAAACAACTGGAACTTGACTCTCCTCTAAAAATTGGTCATATTCGGCACGCCAATAGTTTTTTAAGGACTGACCATCAACCTTTATCTTCGTATGAAAGTCATGACGATGTTCTTGAATAGGGTAAAAAGCGGGAATGATTCCATAAAAAGAAGATGTGATAAATACTTGTTGGTCTAAGAATTCTTTTTCACATGTGGATAAGTCACTACGTTTGATGTGACGATACATCAGTCCATTAAAAAGCTCGATAGCCGGATAGGTTTTCGCTTCTCCCGATAAAATCGCAGCCCAGCGCTGCTTTTCTTTCTCAGCCTGCTCAGGCTTTATTTTATAAGCTGTGGATAATTCATCTGTGGACAATTTTGCCATTTCAGTTAGGATAGCCGCACTCTTTTCGGATAATTTTTGAGACGAAACTTCCTTACTGGCCTTCATTTCTTTTGCGGTTGGAATTAAAAATCTAATCATACTGATATTGTAAAGTCAAGCAGGCATTTCGTCAAGAATTCTCTCCAACAAAAAAGAAGCTAACGTTCGTCAACTTCCTTTTTTTGTTAGTCATCTAAATCAACAAAACGACCTAGAATATGTACATTTTCTGCGATGGAGACAAAGGCTTTGGGATCTGCCTTTCTCATATAATGCTTGAAGTCAGTATACTCTTCACGCGTAATAATCGCCAGTAATACTGCTTTCTTTTCGTGATTATAAGTCCCTTCCGCATCATTAATCAGCGTTACTCCACGGTGGAGTTTCTTCTGAATCATCCTTACAACTGGGTCAGGATTACTTGTGACAATCATAGCCTGCATTTTCTTTTGTTTTGTGAAAATCGCATCTGTAACTCGACTAGAAACAAAAATAGTCACCATTGAATAAAGAGCATATTTCCAACCAAAAAGAATGCCCGCAAAAACCATGATAATTCCATTGACAATCAAGGAGATATTACCAACATCACGGCCTGTTTTCTTACGAATAGTGAGGCTAACGATATCCGTCCCTCCACTAGAGATACGTGATTTTAAACCGAAACCAATTCCCGTTCCCATGACCAAACCACCAAAGATAGCATTGATCAAAGGATCCTCTGTCAAGGTTACATGTGGCATCACCTGAATAAAAAGGGAGCTCATCGTTACTGTAATAAAGGTAAAGATTGTAAATTTATGGCCAATCTTATACCAAGCCATAATCAAGAGAGGGATATTAATCGCATAGAAAGTCAATGATACTGGTATCTCAAAGCCTAAAGTTCTAACACTCAATGCCGATAAAACCTGTGCCAAACCTGTCGCTCCACTGGAGTAAACATGTCCAGGTTGAAAAAAGAAATTAACGGCGATTGACGATAAGAGCCCGTAAAGTAAAGAAGCTGAAACTTTTTCAGTATATTTTTCACGGGAAATACTACGTGCAGCCTGCAAAACGCCCATTTTCTTCGCAGACTTTTTCGCTACAAATTTAACATGTTTATGAAGAGGTGCTTTATTCATTTTCTAAATCTACATGAAGGGCAAGTTCTTCTAACTGTTTATCAGCCACAAGACTTGGAGCCTGAGTCATAGGATCTGATGCCTTATTATTTTTAGGGAAGGCAATCACTTCACGGATATTATCTTTACCTGCAAGAAGCATGACGAAGCGGTCAAGACCGATAGCCAAACCACCATGTGGTGGGAAACCATAGTCCATAGCTTCAAGAAGGAATCCAAATTGCTCATAGGCTGATTCTTCAGAGAAACCAAGAGCTTTCAACATACGTTCCTGTAGGTCTTTATGATTGATACGTAGACTACCTCCACCAAGCTCATAACCATTCAAGACAATATCATAAGCTACAGCACGTACCTTGGAAAGATCTCCTTCAAGCTCTGCTGCAGAATCTTCTGTTGGCAAAGTAAATGGGTGGTGAGCAGACATATAGCGCCCTTCTTCTTCAGACCACTCAAACATTGGCCAATCGACAACCCAAAGGAAGTTAAACTTAGTGTTGTCAATCATGTCAAGTTCTTTAGCAATTTGATTACGCAAAGCACCAAGTGTGCTATTAGCGATTTCAAGTGTATCTGCTACAAAAAGAACTAGATCATTCTCTTCAAGGTGTAAAGCATCTGTCAACTTATCTTCAATACTTGTCAAGAATTTAGCAACTGGACCTGCTAGAGCTCCGTCAGTCATCTTAACCCAAGCAAGACCTTTTGCGCCAAATTGTTTGGCAAACTCTGTCAACTTGTCAATACTTTTACGTGAGTATTTGTCTGCATTTCCTTTGACAACAATTGCCTTAACAGCTGGTGCCTCAGCAAATACTTTGAAGTCTACACCCTTGACAACTTCTGTCAAGTCTTGTAAAAGCATGTCAAAGCGTGTATCTGGCTTGTCAGAACCATAGTTATTCATGGCATCATCATAAGACATGCGGGGGAATGGTAATGTAACTTCAATCCCTTTAGTTTCTTTCATAACCTTAGCAATCAATCCCTCTGTAATATCTTGGATTTCTTGCTCATTAAGGAATGACGTTTCCAAGTCAACTTGTGTAAACTCAGGTTGACGGTCTCCACGCAAATCTTCATCACGGAAACACTTAACAATTTGATAATAACGGTCAAAACCAGCATTCATCAATAATTGTTTAGTGATTTGAGGACTTTGCGGAAGAGCATAAAAGTGACCTTGGCTAACACGGCTTGGAACCAAGTAATCACGAGCACCTTCTGGTGTAGATTTTGTCAACATTGGTGTTTCAACATCGATAAATTCCAAGTCATCAAGATAATTACGGATGGCGTGAGTTACTTTTGCACGGAGCTTAAAGTTTTCCAACATCTCTGGACGACGAAGATCCAAATAGCGGTAACGCATACGTGTATCATCACTAGCCTCAACACCATCTTTGATTTCAAATGGTGTTGTTTTGGCAGTATTAAGGACTTTAAGGTCTTCAACTTTAAGTTCGACAGCACCTGTAGGCAAGTTATCATTAGCTTGTTCACGCGCTTCAACAGTTCCTGTTACTTCAATAACAAATTCGCTACGCAAGCTTTCAGCTGTTTCAACAACATTAGCATCCGCATTTTCAGGGTTAACAACCAACTGCATCAAACCTTCACGGTCACGAAGATCGATGAAAATCAAACCTCCGAGGTTACGACGGCGAGATACCCAACCTTTCAAAGTAATAGTAGTTCCGATGTGTTCACTACGAACACGTCCGGCATACATAGAACGTTCCATAAATACACTTCTTTCGTTAATTTTTTAGTCTTAACTATTATAGCAAAAAGCCCATCAAAACCCCACCCATTTCAGGTTAGAATTTTAATAGACTTTCTTTTTTATAAAACTATTTGCCAAATTGTTTCAACAAATCACTAGTATCCACGTAATCCTCAGCAAACTCTTCAAAATCTTCAAAACGATAATCGGCTGTTTCTAAGTCAAGTAAACTATTCCAACGGAATCCGTAAACATCTTCAATGATAACACTAAGTTCATCAGTTTCCTCGTCTACCTGCCATCCCAAATAACGTTCCTGGGTTTCAAAACTCAAGACCACATCTTGACAATCCTGACGCCAAACTTGACCAAGTAATTGCTGACACATCGCATGATCACTTGCAGGCTCATCATTAAACCAAGTAATATCATGTTTATCAAGAAAGGCAATCAACTGCCAAAACTGTTGTTGGAAACGAATGGGCATACTGCGATCAAAAGCCAAACTGAACTTTTCACTCCGTTTGAGCATATCAACTATACTAACCATACGCCCCCTACTTTTCTAACTGTTCGAGGACTGCAGCAAAGTTTTTAGTTAGCTCTTCGAAACTTACAGTAACTTCCTCACGAGTAGCATTATTTTTGACATTAACCTGACCTGACTCCACTTCACTCTCACCTAATGTGATAACCGTCTTGGCCTTGAAGGTATCTGCTGACTTAAATTGTGCCTTAATCTTACGTCCAAGATAATCACGTTCAGCCTTAAATCCTTGATAGCGGATAGCTTGAACTAACTCAAGAGCTTTGCCATTGGCACCTGAACCAAGTACTGCAATGTAAACATCCAGATTTTCTTCCACCGGAAGCTCAATACCTTGTTTATCAAGAACCAAAAGCAAGCGTTCTAAACCAAGTCCAAAACCAAAACCAGCTGTTTCTGGACCACCGAAGTATTCAACCAAACTATCGTAACGACCGCCTGCACAAATTGTCAATTCAGACTTATCAATAGTGGTAATAAATTCAAAAATCGTGTGGTTGTAGTAATCAAGACCACGTACCATATTAGTATCAATCACGTAAGGAATGTTAAGACTATCAAGCATGGTACGTACTTCGTCAAAGTGCGCTTGACTTTCTTCATCTAAATAATCAAGGATAGATGGAGCATTTTCAACGGCAACCTTATCTTCTTTTTCTTTTGAATCGAGTACTCGCAAAGGATTTTCATCCAAACGACGTTGACTATCTTTTGACAAACTTTCACGCATTGGTGTCAAATAGTCAATCAAGGCCTGACGATAAGCCAGACGACTCTCAGTATTTCCAAGGCTATTCAAATGAAGGGTAACATCCTTAATGCCAAGCGTATTAAAGAGTTGGTAGGCCATAGCAATGGTTTCAACATCTGTTGCAGGATTTTTTGATCCAAAGCACTCTACACCTAGTTGGTGGAACTCGCGCAAGCGTCCTGCTTGAGGACGTTCATAACGGAACATTGATCCAATATAATAAACTTTAACAGGTTTTTGGACCTCTGGCGCAAAGAGTTTGTTTTCTACATAAGAGCGTACAACCGGTGCTGTTCCTTCTGGACGAAGTGTAATATGACGGTCTCCCTTATCATGAAAATCATACATTTCCTTAGTAACGATGTCAGTTGTATCACCTACTGAACGTGAAATGACCTCGTAATGTTCAAACATAGGTGTACGAATTTCACCATAATTGTATTTCTTAAATGTTTCACGTGCAACATTTTCTACGTACTGCCATTTGGCACTATCCGCAGGTAAAATATCCTGCGTTCCCTTAGGTTTTTGAAGTTTCATAATGATGATACAGGCCTCAGATAGACCTGCCCTCCTTTTCCGTTATTACAGATATAATCACTCTATTCTATCATAATTTATATAGCTTTTGGGAAATGGTGGAGGATTTTTCAACGTCAGAAAGAAACAGACCTCTCGGCCTGCCACAATCATTAATCTTCCTTATAAAGAATGAAGGTCACAATGAAAGATACCACAACAGAAATTACAAGACCTGCAATAGCTGTGTAAAAATATTTAAGTGTATCTTCACCAATATACGCAGCAATCGTCAAGAGACCTGGGGAACCACCCGCAAAATTTCTCGCACCTAAAATACCAAGGAAGAAGCCACCTACTCCCCCGGCAACAATAGATCCTATAAGGGCTGCTTTATTTTGTAAAGTTACCCCATAAAGAGCCGGTTCCGTAATTCCACAAATCGCAGTAATCCCAGCAGATGAAGCCAGAGCTTTTTTATTGGTATCCTTAGTTTTTAAAGCAATAGCAAGGGCTGCTCCACCCTGAGCCACATTTGAAGCCAAAGCACCTGGCTGTGCAATCGTATCATAACCAATAGTCATACGGTTATTGATTCCAATGGATACTAAGCCATAGTGAGTTCCTGTTGTAACCATTAACGGGAAGGTTGCTCCTACAATTGTCGGAACAACCCATGGGCCAAAGTTTTCCAACCACTTAAAGAAGTCACCCAACCAGTTACCAATGACAGCACCAATTGGACCTAAAATCTAAAGTGTTACGATTGCAGTAATTAAGGTCGTAATCATAGGAACCAAGAAAAACTTCACAGCTTTTGGTGAAATTTTAATCGTAAAGCGCTCCACGTAACTCATAAACCAAACTGCCAAAATAACAGGGATAACCGTTGATGAGTAAGAAGTTAATGTAAGAGGAATACTAAAGAAAGAGACGCCATGACCTGATTCCTTGGCAGTTGTCACAATCTGAGTAAAAGTTGGGTGTAATAAAATAGCACCAATCAACATCCCCAATTGAGCATTCGTCTTAAACTGTCGAGCTGCTGAGGCACCTAAAAATACAGGTAAGAAATAAAATCCAGCATCGCCAATAAAATTAAGAACTTGATAGTTAACATCATCTACAGCTACTACCTTAAAGACAACCAAAAGGGACAAAACGGCCTTGATCATCCCTGCTGCTGTAATTACTGGTAAGATTGGGGTGAAAATCCCAGAAATAAGAGCTAAAAAGCTTTGAAGAGGAGTTCTATCTTGTTTTTCCGATGATTCCTTAGATACTTCATCCAGATCCAATAAACCTTCTAAAGCGCGGTATACATTTGGTACATCACTCCCAACAACAACTTGATACTGGCCACCACTCTTAGCCAAACTCACCACACCATCGATAGCTTTAACAGCCTCATCATCAGCTTTAGAATCATCTGCTAAGGTAAAACGTAAACGTGTAGCACAGTGTGTTAGATTCTGAACGTTCTCCTTTCCTCCTACAGCTTCTAAAATCTTCTGACCTGTCTCTTTATAATTCATGACACTTCCTTTCTATATTCATAAAAAGAGAGAACAGGCTGAGCCCGTCCTCTGCATTTTTTCTATTATGACCAAACTTTATCAGTAATTGTTTTAATCAATTTCAATTTATTCCACTCATCTTGCTCAGTCAAGATATTACCTTCTTCAGTTGAGGCAAAACCACATTGAGTTGAGATACCAAGGTTCTTAAGTGGTACAAGTTCAGCCGCTTCATGGATACGAGCAATAACAGCATCTACATCTTCCAAAGCTGGATCCTTAGAAGTAATCACACCAAGTACCAATTCAACATGATCACGGTTATTCCAAATCGTTGGAAGTGGTGCGAAGCTACCTGAACGCGCATCATCGTATTCCAAGAAGAAGATATCATAGTTCAATTGACCAAGATATTTAGCGACTGAATCATAGCCACCTTCAAAAAGATAAGTTGACTTAAAGTTCCCACGACAAATGTGAGTAGCCAAAGTCAAATCTTCTGGAAGACCTTCCAAAGCTTTATTGATAGTATATACATCATCCTCAGCAATTTTTGCCAACTCAGCTGTTTTCTCAGGATTATTTTTTTCATTCTCAAACTGTTGAATCAAATAACCCCAAGTCGTATCATCCAATTGTACATAACGTGCACCCAAATCGTAGAAATGTTGGATGGTATCATGGTAAGCTTTAGCCAAATCATCAAGGAAATCTGTCCATGAATCATAGTAATCAGCATAAAGATCACTACGGTGGTCACGGTTAATGATGAGTGATGGACTTGGAATAGTTACTTTTGGAGTAATTCCTTCAGGAGTCACTGATTTAAGATATTCAAAGTCACGATAGAAAGGATGATTAGGATTTTCAGCAATTTTACCATTGATACGAACGTTAGTTGTACGTGTCTTAGCTCCATGGAATTTATATGAATCCTCTTGTTGGTAAGCTTCAAAACCAGTTAGGTTCCATAGGAAGTCAAGGTGCCACCAAGAACGACCAAATTCACCATCAGAAACGACTTGAAGGCCATTTTCTACCTCATGATGAACCAATTCCTTAACCAATTCATCTTGTACTTTCAACAATTCCTCTTGCGAAATCTCACCATTGGCAAATTTTTCACGTGCTTCTTTTAAAGCTTGTGGACGAAGGTAAGAACCAACATGATCAAAATGATAATGAACTTTACTCATAGTTATTTACTCCTTTTTATTCTTTCATTTAATGTAATAATAAGCCTATTCTAGCACTTGCTGTTATAGCTGTGAAATATGTATTTACTATCAAATTGTATAGTTTTTAACTATATGTTTTCTTGAGAAGTTTTTTGTCAAGTAACTTTACTTTACAAAAAAGATATGTTATTCTGTTATAGTTGATTTAAAATCAAGAACATAAATATTAATTCGGAGGAAATAAAGAAATGGCAGTACCTGCACGTCACACTTCAAAAGCGAAGAAAAACAAACGTCGTACACACTACAAATTGACTGCTCCATCAGTACAATTTGACGAAACAACTGGAGATTACTCACGTTCACACCGTGTATCACTTAAAGGATACTACAAAGGACGTAAAATCGCTAAAGCTAACGCAGCTAAATAATAGAAGGGAGATACCATGCGCGTAAATATTACACTTGAACACAAAGAATCTGGTGAACGCTTGTACCTTACTTCAAAAAACAAACGTAACACTCCAGACCGTCTTCAATTGAAAAAATACTCACCAAAATTGCGTAAACACGTAATCTTTACTGAGGTAAAATAAGGATTCAATACGAATCAATACAAAAGAAAAACGCTGATTTCAAGCGTTTTTTCTTTTTGTCAATTGCAGTTTATTGCACTGTATTTCAATTCAAACTCTACCTTTTTCTCTACCTTTTTATCGTAAAATCTGATTGGACACGGTTTGTGTCCAAGTTATTTATAAATAGCTTTATATCAACCTTTAGCAAGGTTGTACAACTTATTCATAAAAAATAAATAGATCTGATTGAAGACAAAGTCCTCAGAAGTTATACTTCTGGGGACTTTTCTTGCTTCGAAGGAGTATAATAAAAGAAAAGGTATTTGATGAGGTACTCCTATGTTTCACAAAGATAATCCTGAATATAATCGTCGTCAAATAGGTTTCTATACACTTGATGAACTTGTGCCTAAAGACCATTTTCTAAGAAAAGTTGAAGAAACGATTGATTTTTCTTTTATTTATGATGTTGTTGAGGATAGTTATTCTTCAGATAATGGTCGCCCTAGTCTAGCCCCTGTTTTGTTAGTTAAGATTCCTTTGATTCAATGTTTTTATGGCATTCGTTCTATGCACCAAACCATCAAGGATATCGAGGTGAATACGGCTTATCGTTGGTTTCTTGGCTTATCTCTGGATGATAAGGTACCACATTTTACAACTTACGGTAAGAACTATAGCTGACGCTTTCAAAATAAAGAATTGTTAGCACACATTTTTAGTCATGTGCTTCATCACGTTTTGGAGGCGGGGCTCATTGATCCCTCAGAAATCTTCATCGATGGGACACATATCAAGGCAGCTGCTAATAATCATAAGTACAAAAATGTTGTTGTTGATCAAAAAGCTAAATTCATGAGTGAACAACTGGATGTTGAGATTAATTTAGACAGGAAGAAGCATGCAAAAAAGTTCTTAAAGCCCGCCAAAAAAGGCGAAGCTAAATCTAAGAAACAATCAACGACTGATCCAGATAGTGGTTGGTTTCACAAGGGAGAACACAAGGAAGTCTTCGCTTATAATGCTCAGGTAGCTTGTGATAAACATGGTTGGGCCTTGGCTTATACAGTTGAAGCAGGTAACATCCATGATAGTCAGGCCTTTCCTGTTCTTTTCGCCAAGTTAGAACCCTTCTCCCCTGAATTCATTATTGCGGATTCAGGCTACAAAACACCTAGTATTGCCAAGTTTCTTTTAGAAAAAGAGATTACGCCAGTATTCCCTTACACTAGGCCAAGAGTAAGAGAGGCTTTCTACGTCCTAAAGACTTTGTCTATGACGAGCATTTTGACTGCTATCTTTGTCCAGAGAACCAGGTATTAACTTACCGTACAACGACACGTGAAGGTTATAGAGAATATAAAAGTAATCCCGAAATTTGTAAGACCTGTCCCTTGTTAGCGATTTGTACTGAAAGTCGCCAGCACCAAAAAGTTGTTGTGCGTCATATTTGGAAAGATGCCTTAGAAATCTGTGAAGATATCCGTCATCAAAGTGGGATGAAGGAACGGTACCAACACCGGAAAGAAACGATAGAACGTTTATTCGGAACAGCTAAAGAATATCATAACTTGCGTTATACCAGAGAAAAAGGAAAGTCCAAAATGGAAGATAAGGTTGGGCTTACTTTGGCATGTCTAAATATCAAAAAATTGGTAAAAATGATGGTAGGGAAGACCTGTTATTTTATCCAAATACCTCAATATTATTGGATTATGGGAGAATTAAGTGTGAATATAAAAAAAGACAAACATCAAAAACGATGTTTGTCTTCATTCTGAATCAGAATTTTAATAGGAATTCTGATTTTTTTATGCAAATCCATTTAAAAGCCAAAGGGTGTTTAATTATTATTTATTAAAATATAGATAAATATCATTTGATTAGTATTTGTTAAGTAGGAGTGCTTAATTCAAACGACCTCATTATAATGCTTATCACATACATTAAAATAATAAAAAATTGAAAGAAGGTTGAAAAATAAAAATAACATGCTATAATTATAGCGTCTATATGAATAGGGAACATGGGTAGTAGTAACTCGAAGCCAACCTGTTTGTAATATTTTGACTCTTTTGGGGAGAGTTGAATGATTACTTGTTGGTACTTGGTGCTATGTGATATGGTATTGGGATAGGGTTATCATACCGATGTTTTGATTTGTAAGATGGGGATAGAGCGTAAGTAAAGGGGACGCTCTTTAAAATGGGGAGAAGTTTTTATGAAATATATGTAAATTAGCAATACTGCTGGATTCAAAAACACTTTTATTAGCAAAGCGTTTTTTCTCCTGCAGTTTTTTTATTTATTAAATAGTGTATTTTTAAATTCGGGGGAGAAGACTAGAAAATCTCAAAACAATTGATATCCTTGGATGATATGACTTAGTTTTCTTGTCTTACTTCTTGAATTTTATACGTAATGATAGTCTTTTTATTGAGACCTTTTTCTTTATCTACTTTACATCATTTGCAAAACAAGACCAATAGCGAGGGCATTCCCTTTAATGCTTTTGGAGAAAGGATAACTCATTTTCCTTTTTATTGGGGATAATAAAGTGATAATGTAGAGTCTTATTTGTCAATATTATATTGATTTCGTATAGGTCATAGGGGGGGATCTTATGGGAAAATTAAATATTATGGTTGTCTTTGGGACAAGACCAGAGGCAATTAAGATGGCGCCGTTAATTCTTGAGTTGAAAAAAACATCAAGAAACCATTAATACTATTACAGTAGTCACAGCTCAACACCGTCAAATGCTTGACCAGGTTTTGGAGACTTTTGAAATAGTTCCTGATTATGATTTGGATATCATGGGAAAAAAATCAATCACTTCAGGAAATTACTTCTAAAATTTTGGCTAATTTTGATCCAGTTGTTAAGAAAGAACAACCTGATTTGGTTTTAGTTCATAGTGATACTACAACAACTTTTGCTGCTGGATTGGTTGCATTTTACAATAAAGTAAGTATTGGTCACGTTGAGGCTGGGCTTAGAACTTATGACAAATATTCACCATATCCAGAGGAAATGAATCGTCAGGTGACGGTTGTGACTAATTCTATCCATCATGCTGTTAAGCTGGTAGATCTCGGTATTAGTACTAGGATTATTGGTGGTAAGGTTAAACATTCAACAGATGCCTCTATTGGAAGTACAGCTCTGGAACAAATCAGACAACTGAATTTTGATTGTGCTTTCATTGGTGCTAATGGAGTTGATGCCAATTATTTCACAACGCCAGATATGGAAGAGGCGGTCATTAAACGAACAGTGATAGCTAATGCGCAAAAAGCCTATGTTCTAGCTGATGCTTCTAAACTTTCTCAACCTATGCTAAGGTAGCCGAGGTTGAGAAAGTAACCATAATCACAAATGCTTCGGAAGAAGGGCTCCTTAAATAATTAAAAGAGAAAACGAGGGTTATTGAAGTATGATTTATACTGTGACGCTAAACCCATCAATCGACTTCATTGTTCGTATCGACAAGGTAGAGATTGGTGAAGTTAACCGTATAGAGAGTGATGATAAATTCGCTGGCGGTAAGGGTATTAATGTCAGCCGTATTCTACAACGTTTAGGAATTGACAATACTGCTACGGGCTTCATCGGTGGTTTTACAGGACGTTTTGTTACAGACAGTTTGGATGCTGAAGGTATTAAAACTACTTAGAATGGTGAGACTGTAATGGTATTAGGAAAAGTAAGTGATTTTTTAATCAAGCATCAAAGATTGTTAACATACTTAAGTATTTTTGCTGCGTTAATGTTATTAATGCGCTTAGTGTATGATGATGTTTTGATTGACCATGATAATCCCATCGTTTTAGCAATCTTTATAGGAATACTAGTTCTTTGGACCCTAGCATCTTACCTTAATCGAAGACAGCATATGCTATCCCACTTTATCTTACAGAGTTCGAAACTTATTAACGTCTATGCTGTAGACTTAGATTATCGTTTTATTGCGGTTAATAAGAATGATATTCGGCTCATGGAAGAAATCTTTTATTTCACTCCCAAAATTGGTGACTTTCCAATGAATTATCTTAATAGTGAAGATGCTGCGCGTTTAAAAGCAAATGTTGATCGTGCGAAAAAGGGTGAAACATTTATATTTATGGATACTATTAAGACAGGCGACAAAACGCTTTACTGGCAAAATATGTATTCTCCCATTTATAACAATCGCCAAAAAGTGATTGGTGTTTTTTGTTTTGTTCTTGATGTTACAGAGCAGAGACTTCATGAACTTGAAATACAGAGGATGGCATACGAAGATGTTTTAACACGGGTTCATAATCGACGATATATTGAGCTTGCTTTTGAGGAATGTCTGACACGTAAAGAAGAACAAATTACGGTTATTATATCTGATTTGGATAAATTCAAGGAAGCAAATGATACCTTTGGACATGCTACGGGAGATAAGATTCTAATTGAATTTGGTGATATTTTAACGAAGATAATGCCTGAAAGTGCTGTAATAGCAAGGTTAGGTGGAGATGAATTTGCGGTTTTACTCCCTGGAGTTTCTGAAAATCAAGCTGAATTTTTAATAAAACTTGTTCAAGCAGAAATGACTCTCAAAGATATGGGGATTACAGCATCTTTAGGTGCTTATACGGACTCTTATCAATCAGATAAAAGCTTCGTTGATTTTTTTGCAATAGCTGATAAGAAAATGTACGAAAATAAAAGTCAGAAAGGAGAACGTCGATGATGTTTCAAGATGTTGTTATTGTCATTCCTGCCTATGAACCTGATGACCGTTTGTTGGAACTTTTGAAAAATATTCGGGATAAGGAAAATCAAATGTTTGACATTATTCTAGTCGATGACGGTAGTGGAGCTGATTTTGCACCGTTATTTGCAATAGCGCAGAGTAACTATGCTTGTCATTTGCAAAGACACGCTGATAATAAAGGAAAAGGTCGTGCTTTAAAAACGGCTATTTCATATATTTTGGACAATTTTCCTAATGCCAAAGGAATTGTGACGATTGATTCTGATGGCCAACATACCTACGAAGACATGATGAAATGTTTGGCTGAATTTTTGCAACATCCTGATAGTTTGGTGCTGGGTGTTAGAACATTTGAAAAATCTGTTCCTTTACGTAGTAAATTTGGAAATTTATTGACAAGAGACGTCTTGGGGGCTATGACAGGTATGAACGTTTCTGATACGCAAACGGGGCTTCGTGTGATTCCTATGTCATGGTTGCCAAAACTCTTAACCGTGGAGGGTGAACGGTATGAATTTGAGATGAATATGTTACTTGAGGCAAAAGAGGACAATATTCTGATTTGTGAAGTTGGCATTGCAACGATTTATTTGGATGAAAATCAGTCGTCGCATTTTGATGCGATTCGTGACTCGATTAGAATTTACAAGGTTTTCTTCAAGTACATTTTTTCAGCATTGTTTTCCTTCTTGGTTGATATTGTTGCTTTTACGATTTTAATTTCTTTGTTTAATGGATTGAGTTTTAGTGCGGTGACGTTAGCTTCGATTTTAGCGCGTGCGATATCATCTGTTGTTAATTTCACCTTGAATCATAAGGTGGTCTTTAAACGAGGTCAATCAAATAGTGCGATAAAATACTTCACTTTGGTGGTAGTACAGATTGTTTTGTCAAGTTTATTGGTAACAGTTCTAGGAAATGCCTTGACGACGCTGCCAATTTCATTGGTGAAGATTTTAGTTGACGGTACACTTTTCTTTGTCAGTTATTTTGTGCAAAAACATTTGATTTTTAGTGGAGGTGAGAATGAAGACTAGTAAGAGGATACTCTATTTCGTTGCATTTGTAACGACTGCCTTTTATTTAACTTGGCGTTTGGTGGCGACTATTCCGTGGCATGATTCATGGTTTGCGCTGATCTTTGGGATTTTATTGTGGGGAAGTGAGGTAGTTTCAGCCATTACAGGCTACATTCTCATTTGGAATAAGCAAAAGGACTTTGAGCTTGAAAAGCCTGAGATTGCTAAGGAGCGTTACCCAGATGTGGATGTTTTGATTGCAACGCATAATGAGGATCCAGAGTTGCTTTATAAGACGATTAATGCCTGCACTTTTATGGAATATCCTGATAAGTCTAAGGTGCATATCTACGTCTGTGATGATACCAATCGTCTAGAAGTTGCCAAATTGGCTGATGAGCTTGGTGTTGGTTATTTTGGTTTGGCGGATAATAAAGATGCCAAATCAGGAAACTACAATAATGCTTTACGTCAGACGTCATCACCTTTGGTGGCGACATTTGATGCGGATATGATTCCTTATCGTGAATTCCTGTTGGAAACTGTGCCTTATTTTGTTGAACAAGTTGAGGCTTATGAAAATGGTGACGATTATGATAAGTCAAAAGTCGGTTTGATTCAAACGCCACAAAGTTTTTACAATGCTGATATTTTCCAATTTAACTTGTTTTCAGAATCAACCTTACCAAACGAACAAGATTTCTTTTCCAAAGAAATTAATGTTTGCAATAATTCGCACGGTGCAGCGGTTTATACGGGGTCTAATACGCTTATTTTCCGCAAGGCGATTGAAGATGTTGGTGGTTTTCCGACAGATACCATTACGGAGGATTTCGAGCTAGGTGTTCGGATGAATGCGGCTGGTTATGTAAATTATTCGACGAAAAGTCCAATGGGTAGCGGGTTAACGCCAACAGATTTGAAGAGTGTCATCAAACAGCGCGCGCGCTGGGGACGTGGCGTTATTCGCAGTAGCTACAATATGAATATCTTCTTTAATCCCAAATTGACAAAGGGGCAAAGAATTGTTTATATTAATGGCTATCTTTATTGGTGGTCTTTCTTTAGACGGTTATTGTATATCTTGGCACCGATTTTATATACGGTTTTCCATGTGCGTGTGGTGGTGTCAAATATCTGGCTACTGTTCCTATTCTGGTTGCCAAGTTACGCATTGACACACTTGTCAATGCGAGAAGTCTCAAAACAATACCGAACACAGGTTTGGGGAGAAATTGTGGAAACGATTTTTGCTCCGTATTTGTTTATTCCCATGATGTTGGAGTCCTTTGGCATTAGCGATAAAAAATTTAAGGTGACACGTAAGGGAAATGATACGTCGTGGACGTTGTACCTTTATGCGCTTCCTTATCTTGTTTTATGGGGATTAGCCGTTTATGGTTTGGTGACTTTTAACTATGGAAAATTTGGTTCAGAGCTTTTTTATGGAAGTATTATCAGTTTTTGGTTGATTTATCATATCATCAATTTGACCTTTGCGATTTTCTGTGCGCTTGGTCGTCCGATTTATCGCTCAAGTGAGCGTTTTACTGTTGATGAAGCTATGGTTATTGAGGTTGATGATGATTCTTACCAAGTGAGAGTCTGTGATATTTCAGAAACGGGGATTTCATTCTATACGGATTTACCATTGTATTTGCCGAAAGAAAAAGAACTGACGCTTAATTTGCAATCACGTGATTACCATGCGAGGGTAAAAGGTCATGTTGTTCGTGTTTTTGCGATTGATAATGGTTGGCGCTACGGCGTTCAATTTTCAGAAATTCCTGAAGCTGATAAGCGCGAATTTTATCAGTACATTTATGACCGCATTAATCACAATCTTCCGAAGGAAAAAGACCCTTGGATGACAACATGGGATGATTTACTTGAGAACTTTAGTCAACGTTTCCAAAATAATGAACGTCCTGTTTCAGCCTATGACCAAGTAGCTTTTCCGAAAGTTCGTGTTAATGAAGAGGTTCAGGTTGCTGGAAAAAAATGCCAGCTTAGAAAGACAGATTATTATTACATGACATTTTCTGGAAAATTGACAAATCCTAAAAAAGAACCGAATGTCGCATTTACCTACAAAGATTTGCCAATTCAGTTGACTTTTGTGTCCTATGATATTGATAGAGACGAATCGCTTTATCGAGTTACCAATTTAGCGGATTTGGATAGCTTACCTGCTTTTAAAGCCTTAGCAAATGAATGGAGAGGGAGAGTATGATTAGTATTGCTAGATTACTGTTGTTCTTTGTGATTACCATGGGGTACAATGCCTTTTTACGTAATACTGTGAAGATGAATCGCAGTCTGACATGGGTGTTTACATTTTCAGTCATTACATTGGTATTGTACCTTGGTAGTTTGTTAGGCTTTATGTTGCAGACCGTGTATGTCATTTCTGTTTTGGGCTGTCTTTTGAGTCTTTATTATCTTTGGGCGGTATGGAAAAAGAAATATCGCTTTGGGAGACTTGATTATATTGCGCTTGGAATGATGGCTTATTTGCTTTTATTTGGAATAACGCTCTGGCATTCACCGCTTTTACATTATGATAATTTTACGCATTGGGCAACGATTGTAAAATTTTTCCATATCAATAATGCTTTGCCAACACAGCAGGATACGATTATTAGTTATTATACCTATCCTGTTGGAAGTTCACTTTTCATTTATTTTTTCACGACTATCGTAGGCTTTTCAGAAGGTAGTATGTTGGTCGGGCAATTCTTCTTGATTGCTTCCAGTCTTTATGCCATGTTTGCGGCACTTCGTGATGATCGACGTGTCTTAATGGTTAGCATGATTTTTGCTTCGTTTGCTGTTTTTAATACGTTCAACGTTGCTATTCGATTAAATAATTTGCTGGTTGATTTTCTGCTTCCGGCCTTGGCCTTGGCAGCCATAGCAGGTTGTTTTGTCTATCGTAATCGTTTCTGGTTTTTGTCGCTAAATACGGCGGTAATTCTTGGATTATTAAGTATCGTCAAAGTAAGTGGACTTTTCTTTGTCGCTCTCGTTTTAGTAGTTTATGTGGTTTGTATTGTGCGTTTACTTGTTCGTAAAAGAGCACGTTTAAAAGCACTAGTGCTGCTCATAATGACCTTGCTAGTCAGCTGTCTTCCTTTTGTTATTTGGCAAAAGCATGTGACGGATAATTTCCCAAATGCCTCAAGTGCCAAGCATGCGGTGTCCATGTCAGAACTTGGTCAGGTATTGACTGGAAATCTGTCAGGCGACCCACAAAAAATTATCACTCTTTTTGTCAAATCGGTGTTTACGTTTGACAGTTTGGCAAGCAATGGAATTTTGATAATCAATCTGATTATGCTGATTGCCTTTATTGTGATTGGCATTCGTTTGAAATATAAGAAATTTGTCTTGTTGACTTGGGGATTTGTTGATATTTCGATTGTGACTTACTATATTGGCATTTTACTCATGTATCTGACAGCAATGCCGACTGATGAAGCGTTAGAATTAGCAGGATTTGAGCGCTATGCTTCGAGCATCGTTATCTTTGCTTTTGGTTGTTTGACCATGGCTTTAGCATGGGTAATGGACAAGTGTCTGTATGAAAAAATCATTAGTAAACGTAATGCTAGGTCTTACAAGAGCTTATTTAATAAACACTTGTACCAATACGCGAGCCTTGTTTTGACAGTTTATGCCATTGGAATGTTCTTGTCAGAAAATAATAGCATTGTTTACAATAACAATCAGGAAACAAACGAGGTCGTAAAAGAAATTCATCAGTTTACTGGAAGTCAGAGTAATTCGTCAACGGATAGAATTTTGGTTGTAACAGCAGATAAGGAGAATGTAGATAATTATTTTGTCCAATATGCTAGTCGTTATTATCTGTGGGATGTCAATGTTGATGCCAGAGAAAATTTTGTGTCGGCTGACCAAGAATTTTTAGATTTAATGGCATCATACAGAGACAGCGCAACAAGTTATTACCTCGGCAATGAAAATATCGATACTAGAGATGGTTCCAATTTAACAGACGATGACTTTATTGCACTCTTAAAAACGTATGACGAAGTCTTGATTTTAGATGACCATTATACGTTTAATGCCTTGACGAAAAAACTATTTGGTCGGACATATTCCCCAGGATTGTATAAAGTATCAGATATTCTTGCTGGAAAAGGGTAAGTTTTCTAGCTTTATCAAGCATAAGTCTTGATATTTCAAATAAAATATTCTATTATAACAAAAAATATGTAGAAGGAGGCGGAGTTTGTGACTTCGCCTCTTGTGGTGCTCAAAAGACTTTCTTGAACATTGGAGAGGAAGCTAAGATAAGTCCGTTTGAATTATCTACTCTACTCATCACACAAAGCGAGGCCCTTAAAGGATGCAATCCACGTTCCACACACTCAACACTAGCATAGAAAGATCTCATATCCACAAAAGCAATATCAGATTTTGGTTCTCGTGAACAATCAAAATAGCCCATTATCTATCTCTTTTATAGTTGTTTTCCCAATATTCCCTTTCACCTTTTCCTATGCCTTCTGGTAGTTGCTTCAAACATTGTCCATACTTTGATATTTAACAATTTCAGTTATTTCAGCCAAAGAAAGTCGATGAGATGCTCTGCTAGAGTCCGTATCGAAGTAATCAACCTCTTCTATTTCAACTAAAATCTCATAATTTTGACCAAGATAATATTTAATTTCAGACGGTACTAACTTCTCTGATTCTTACTGAAGTAAAATAATTGAATTAAAAACCATGAAAATAAGATTTTCATGGTTTTTCTATTACTCAAAGAGGATCTCCTATGACAAAATTAGAAACATTTAGATGGCGTATGTGGCATGTTTATCTCCTTATTTTTATAACCATTCTACTTACAGGTACATTCGTTCGCTATGGTTATAGACTTCAAGCCGCTTATTCCTTAGACGATAGACTTTACGACTATACTAACAAAAAAGTTACTGTAACATCCTTTCAAAACGTCAAAATTGGAAACTTTAACGTTTTAGGTGTTAAGTTTGGAAATGAAAAAGCACTGGAGAGAAGTCAATTAGTCGTCGGTCGCACCTATCTAGCCTTCAAAGAATCTAGGTATAAAGCATCTAAACACAAGAAGGACCCTAAAAATTATGATATTATTCACTTTTATCAGCTTGGTAAAGATACTGGAAAAGGATACACTATTAATGTACTAGACCTTGCTAAGAAACTAGGATATGATGATCCCGGTTCCATGGATAATACCATGTTCTCCGATGGTAGGAATGAGTTTGTGAAATTTTCCTCCTATGACAACGAAAAAGAATTCTATGTCAATTTACGCACCCATAAGGCAACAAAACCAAACCAGCAAAAGTCAGTCAATACTACGAATTTGCTAAACCTTACCGCTATCTCCTTTCAAAGGATAATTTTTCTATAGGTCATAAAGATGATCCCCTCATTATCAACTCCATGCCCCTTATCTGGACCAAAGAAAGAAATTTTGCTGATTACAAAGATCAAGACAATAACGAATACAGTGACCAATCGCTCAAAAAAAGATTCAGCCTAATTATCGTAACAACTGATTCACTTAATTTGGATGATGCCATTAAACTCCAAAAAGAGTTAACACCAGATAAGGAGGATATCTATTGGTATTTTACAAGTACTGATACAACGACTGGACACCTCGAGGAAGTTAAAAGTCAAAAAGATTACAACCTACTAGTTAAGGAGAGTCATAACTAATATGGTAAAAAATAGCTTCAAATACCTTAAAATTACTATGCCCTTGATTTTATTATTGACCATGATTGCTATCTTTTTCTATTACAATGCTCAAGAAAATATTAAAGGGTTTTATAAAACTCGTGGATTTCAAGGAAAGGTGCAAATAACTGGTATTGGATGGGCAGATAAAATTACTTATCGTATGAATAAAGAAGATGAGGTTAAACATTACCTGATTTTCCATATTGATTATCAAGAGACCATTAATAACAAAAAAGAACATGTAAAGACTCAACTGCCTCTCCATATTCAAGATTTACTCTATCCTTACATTGCCAGTCCAACAGAAAGCGACTCAGATTTTAATCGCCAAAATAGTGAATATAAGATTTTACCTGATGAAAGAGAATATGGGGACGACTTTGTTAAAAAGTCTATTAAAATCAACCCTAGAAATCAAAAATTTATCAATGATATCTCTAAAGCTCTAAGATCCGAGAAAGATTTAAAAAATATTATTGTTCAGATAGAACCTGTACCATACACGACACTCTATACTTATGAGAGGGGACATTCTAAAGCGCTAGGTGGCTATTATGATTTTTCACTTAAAGATGCTCTACAAAACAAACAACTTACTGTCCAATTGAGTTTTCCTTCTGGTTCCACGACTAAAGAAATTGACTTACATTCTCAATTAGAACAGGTACTTAAAAACTCTGAACTACCAGATGGATGGTATATCTTAAATCAAAATAACGACTTTCCAAAAGAGGTACATATTGATGACAATCAAATTCGAATTAACTGAAGAAAGAACTCAGAGAGAATTATCTGAGGAAGAATGGGCTTTCCCTATTTGGAGATGGGCGGCTTTCTCACTATTTGACACCCTAATCCTAGTTAGTCCCTTGACAAGAGAATTGATTTATCCTGGGGGGAGTGATTCTCGTTTTTACCTAGGTAAATCATTGGGTAACTTGATGCTAGATGATACACAACGCTTCATCTTTATTATTATCATTCTAACTCTGTTGCTACCTGCTTTTGCCTTAATCATAGAAAGCCTATTATTTTCAAAAGGGTATCCTCTACTTTCAATAATATGTAGCTGTCTAATTTTTGTTAGTGCAACAGTCCTATTTGTCTATAGTCTCAGTATTGTCCCAGATTTTTGGAGCTTTACAATTTATAGTTATATGCTTTACCTTCTCTTCAACATAGGTATCTCCCTCAGAAAAATCAATAGAATCATCAATCTTAGGCAGAATAACACCAAAGCATAACAGCCTCTATCTACATAATACTCCCCTTTTAGTATAGGAATGTCACAAAAAAAAGTCACTGTCTACTCTGAAGTTGACCACCTAGCTAAAAGCTTCTATATCAATTTTGAAAATCATTTTAGGAATACTCTAGACCCATGTCCCAGAAATAAATTTCACTCCTTTGGTAGCAAATAAACAATGTAATTCATAGTAAAAAGATCAACATATTATTGTTGATCTTTTATTTTCACTCTAAATATTTCAGAATTTCTGTAAACCTATGTGTAAACATAGCTGTCATCCCCCATATATTTTCTGTCAAGTTTCTGTAAAAAGGAATATGACGTTCACTATACCCAAAATTGTATTTTTCTCTGTTTTTTACCAGGAAAAATGGGAAATCTTTTGCATCACTCAAGGTAGAAGTCACTTTATAATAAATCGGATTCTCTGTCAACAACGTGTCAACATAGACTGTAAACAACCGTTTCACCTCTTCATTTGGATGAATATCCTCCCAATTTTCTATATTTATCTTTCCAACAAAGCAATGGATGGTTCTCCCCTGATGAATCAGATAATCAATCTCTCCCCAAATGTCAATTTGATCAGGAGTTAAGTTTAGTTCCTCACAAGTTTCTCGTATAGCAGCTTCTTGAAAAGTCTCACCGTCTTCGACACGGCCACCAGGAAAAGAGACCTCACCTGGTTGAGAAATATGCTCACTTCGTACTTGGTAAAGGATTTGATACTTATCAGTTTTTACATCATATATCAAGGGTAAGAGCACTGCATAGCGTCCTTTCTCCCCTAGTGGCTTCGGCTCGTAATGAGCTAGTTTATCTTTAATAGTCATAAGAACTCCTTGACTTCATATTATCATAAAAAAGAAGTTATCCCTATTATATAAAATTTTTATATATAAAATATTGACATATCTTTCTAAAAGAGATACACTCAATGTGTAAAATAATTATATATAATTTTTATACATATCCTAAAAGCAAAGGAGCACACTATGTATTTTCCAACATCGTCAATCCTGATAGAGTTCCTAATACTAGCTATTATCGATAGAGAAGACTCTTATGGCTATGAAATTAGTCAAACCATTAAGCTTGTGGCTAATATCAAGGAGTCAACACTTTATCCTATTCTAAAAAAGCTTGAAAAAGCAGGCTATATGACCACCTATAGCCAAGCATATCAAGGGCGTAAACGTAAATATTACAGTATTACCCAAGAGGGAAAAAATCAACTTCAATTTCTTAATGAAGAATGGTTAACCTATAAAGAAACCCTCGATGGTATTGTAGAAGGGAGATTAAGACATGACAAGGACTGAATATATAGCCAAATTAACAAAATATCTACGAAAATTACCACAAAAGGACTATGAAGAGGCCCTCGAATATTTCATGGAATATTTTGAAGAGGCTGGACCTGAAAATGAAGCACAGGTTATTGCAGAATTAGGTACACCTAAGGAAGCAGCACATGAAGTCATTAGTCGTCTTCTAGACGAAAAGATTATTGAGGAAAAGAGTAGCTTACGTAATAAAACAACTATCCTCTGGATTGCGATTCTAGCTGTTTTAGCCAGTCCAGTCGCCTTACCAATTCTACTATTCTTCCTAGCTATGCTATTGACACTTCTTGTGGTTATTTTTGCAGTTATAGTGACTGCCTTAGCTCTTACTTTTGCCTTACTCATTAGTGGTATTTACACTTTCTTTACAAGCTTCTCTCTCTTAAATGTTTCACTAGCTTCAACACTGTTTGGAACAGGTCTAGGTCTATTGATGTTTGGAGGAGCACTCTTACTACTTTGGGTTTCATTTGAAATATGTAAACTTATTGTAAAGCTAATTACCCTATTGATTAATTGGCTCATCAAGAAAGGAAGAAAATCATGAAAACTTGGAAAAAGATTGTCCTCGAAGTGTCTCTTATCTCTCTATTTTTAGGAGGAGGATTAGTAGCTTGGGGTTATAGCCAAGGTGGCTTAACAGATTTACAAAATAAAACTATAAGTGAGCAAGATTATGTCAAGAAAGAAGTTGAGGACTTCAATAAAATTGATATTAAAAGTAGTAGCTACAATGTGCTTATAAAAAATGGTGACGTTGACAAAGCAACGCTTTCTTACTACCAAAAAACAAAAAATCCAATTGACACATCTGTAAAGGATGGTCAATTGACTATCAATGATAACAACTCTGAATTAGATTCGACTTCTAACAAAAATATTAACTTTTTCGGATTAAAAGATTTAGTAAGGCTTTCTACTCTCAACAAGGAAGTCAGAAATAAAACCATTGTCATTACACTCCCTAAAAAACAAACGATTGATTTTTTAAAGGTTGATTTAGCAACTGGAAATCTAGATTTAAGTAATAGCACCATCAAACAAGCAGACATCAATCTAAATGTAGGGGACCTAACTTTTACTAAAATGATTGTCAGCAACCTAAAAGCTAATCTTGATGTTGGTAGTGTTGATAGTAATCATACACTTTTTACTAACTCAGATTTATCTATTGCAATGGGAGATTACTCTGGAGATAACCTGATTTTCAATGGTCACAATAAACTTGATGTTACATCCGGTGATATTGAAATAGCTCTTAAAGATTACACGCTCAATGTTCAAGCCGATAGTCATTCAGGAGAGGTGGACATCACAAATAACCTTAAGATCTCAAAGGATAACACACTAACCATTACCTCAGACCTCGGTGATATAACTATTGAATAACATAAAAAGCCAGCTCACATTAGAGCTGGCCTTTAGTTTATTCATTTTCAGACTTTGGTCTATAAATAATAATACCTACAACTACAAAAATAAGTAAGAAAATAAATAACATACGTACTTGATCTGAGATCTGTCCTGTCATTGAAATAGTTTGACGAAGACCTGATACGGAGTAGGACATTGGTAAGAATGGTTGGACGACCTTAAAGAACTTAGGACTAAGTTCAATTGGATAAGTTCCTGCACTAGAACCTAGCTGCAAAAGGAGCATAATCATAGAAGCAAATGCACCATATCTATCATCCCAACCCACAAGAGCTGTAACGAGCGCCATTAAAGTCCATGCTGCAAGGAGAATCATACCAAATGTAGCTAATGGATGATTTGGTTCAACTCCCACAAATCGAATGGCAATATAAAGGGCAATTGCAGCCATAGTCGTAATGATACCATTGATAAAGAACTTATTCTTAGCCCAATCAAAACGGCTCGTAAAGTTTCTTCCTGTCAAGCTCTTAGCAAAGATAACATTAGTTGAAAGAGCGACAACCATAAGAGAAACAGAAATCATATATGGAGCCATCCCCACACCATTAGTGTCAACCTTATCCTTATCAGTTTTCTTCTCTTTAAGCGGAGCACTAACCATTTTTGCATTGTCTGAGTTTACAGAAACAAGAGATAATTGCTGATTAGCCTTATTTAATGAATCAGACAATGTGGAAAGGTTAGTTGACAAACTTGTCAACCCATTTGTTAAGGTATTTCCTCCAGTTGCTAATTGTTGAGCTCCTGTATTGAGAGCACTTGTACCACTCTGAAGAGTAGCAAAACCAGTCATTAAACTACTACTGTTAGCATCTAGAGTTTGAGCACCACTGGCAATTGTTGACACAGCACCAGTATAAGTTGACAAACCAGTTGAAAGTGCGCTTGCACCTGTTGCTAGAGTACTTTGAGCAGTTGACACACCTGAAGCCACTTGACTTGCTCCTGGTGATAATTGATTGACAAGTACTGAATTGACATTAGCAATATTAGCTTGCATTGATGATACCGTTGATGAAGCTACAGGAAGAAGAGCATTCGCCGAACTTGCAATGCCTGAAATAGACGTTTGTAGAGAAGCCAAACTACTTGAATCTCCGCTACTAGTTGTTGTCGTACCTGTCAAGCTAGATAAAGCAGTTGACATACTTGACACGTCAGATGCAATAGTTGAAGCATAGCTACTAGCTGTAGAGCCTGCATTACTAATTGCCGATGTAATCTCTGCTTGTTGATCTGCCGTCAAGCTTTGATAAGCAGCTGTTCCTTGTACCGCAGCCAAATCATTTGCTTTATCAGTTGCACTAGCTGTAGCTATAGAGCTAGCTGCAGAAGAAATATTTGAAAGATAAGTCGCTATTGAACTTGTATCTACTGATGTTGTTGATGTTCCACTTGGTAATGATGTGTTACTTACCGCTGTATTAAGATTTTGAATTGCTGTATTTAAATCAGTTAAATTAGTTGACAGGGTTGACAACTGTGCTTGCTGTTCTTCAGATAAACTTGTTGCTGTAGCCATTTGACTGAGCGCCGTTGACAAAGAATCTGCACCCGTAACTAAGGTATTCATAGCTTCTGCTCCAGAAGCGAATTGTCCTGCAGCAGAATTAACAGCCTCAGAGTTCGCGTTTAACTGTGACAAAGCACCTGACAAAGTTGACACACCTGAAGTATAGGCAGACGCGCCTGAACTCAAGGTATCAACACCTGTAGCCAATGTTTGTGTAGATCCAGCAAGAGTTCCTAAGCCATTTGATAAGGTCTGACTCCCAGACTGAAGTGCGCCTGCACCTGCATATAATTGACTAGCCCCATTCGCTGCAGTTCCCATACCACCCTGAAGTTGAGACATACTCCTAAAGACAGCTCCAACATAAGTTGATGTAATATTTTTAGAAACAGTATCCTTCAACTTAGACATGGCAGAGTCGCTCATTTTTGAAGAAACGAAGCTATGTCCTGCTGTTGTTTGATAAGAAATTTCCAGTTTCTTAGGATCATTTGTCAAAAGACTTGCTGCATTACTTGAGAGGTTTTCTGGAAAAGTGATTACCATATAGTAATCACCATCCTCAATTCCTTTTTGGGCTTCATTTTCAGTCACAAAGTGATAGTCTAGATTTTTGTTTTTAGACATATTGTCTACCATATCATGACCAATATTCAGAGTCTTATTCTGGAAACTAGCACTCTTATCTTTGTTCACTACTGCCACTGGTAAGTGTTTGACATTACCGTAAGGATCCCACATAGAAGACAAAAAGATTAAATTATATAAAGCAGGTATCAATGAGACACCAATAATAGTTATCCAGAGCTTTGGACTTTTAAGAAGAGCCTTTAATTCTGCTAACATATTTCTCCTTTTTAGACATTGTGTTTATTTTTATGATATAATCAATTATAAACTCATTTACCTGAAAATCAATGTTAAACAATCTATTTTTGGACACATAGTCTAAAAGTGTATAAAAGGAGATTTGTATGTCAAAAGATCAAAGACGCGCGCAAACAAAAAAAGCTCTTTTAGATGCTTTAGTAATATGTCTTGAAGACCAAGATTTCAATGATATTACTACCATTCGTCTGGTTCAAACAGCTGGGATTAGCCGTTCGAGTTTTTATACCCACTACAAAGATAAGTATGAAATGATTGATAGTTATCAGAAAGAACTTTTCCACAAGCTAGAGTATATCTTCGATAAATATGAAGGAAAGAAAGAGGGAGCCTTTCTCGAAATCTTTGAATTTCTCACTCGTGAAAAGCTCCTATCAGCTCTATTGTCTACCAATGGATCAAAAGAAATTCAAGATTTTCTGATACATAAACTTCAGCGTATGATAGCTGAGGACTTCATTGATCCCACTGCTGAAGAAAGAGCTCTCAAAGGATTCGAGAAAGACTATGCCAGTATTTATTTTGCGCATGCTATTTTTGGCGCTTGTCAAGCCTGGATAAATAAAGGAAAAAAAGAATCACCTCAAGAAATGACAGACTTTCTTCTACGATTTATTCCACAATAAAATAACTTCAAAAGCATAAAAAAGCTGCAAACCATTTCAATAGTTAAAGCAGCTTTTTTCTTTTACAATAAAATCCTTAAAATAAGGGAATGATAAGTGAAAGCAAGGTCAAAATTGCGGGTCCGCCTTGCGTTAAAATAATTTTCTTATTGGCAGTTATAGCACCATAAATAGCAGCAAAGAAAACATTGAGTACAAAAACAGTTACAAGTAGCTGACTATTTGTACAAATCCCATACAAGAGGAATACAGCAATCAAACCATTGTAAATTCCTTGATTTTTAAATAAGTTTGTAACAGAATCACGTTGAAGTTCTTCTTTGCTCATATTGAAAACACGACTAGTCGTGTCTGAATGTGTCGCAAAAGTTTCCAAATACATGATATAGAGATGCTCCAAAGCAACAATCCCAGCTAAAATTAGTGTAATAATAGACATAGTAGCCTCCTTCTTAAGTAACTTTGACAGTATATCAAAAGTAAACCTTTAAAACAACATGCATGCTTCATACAATTCGAAATATGGTAAAATAAAGAATGAAAGAGAGGTTCTTATGACAAAGACAGAAGTAATCCAACGTCTCCAAAAAGATCTGGGAATTCCCAGATTTCAGGCTTATATAGAGGATAAAGATTACTCCGAAGAGGAGTACGACCAACTAAAAAAAGATTTTGAAGCCTATTTCACTAACTACGTTTCAAATGTTTCAGCAGATTTTGAAGGCGGATTGGATAATAAATAATTTATACCTGAAAATCATCTATTATCATATCCCTCCCCTAGTCACTTGTATTAGACTAGGGACTTTTTTATTAGAAAACAAACTTGTAACTAAACAAATAACTGAACAAACCTAGAAATCAATGATTTAAGATAAACAAAAAAGCCCATAACAACGGGCTTTTTGCAAAATGAATTTTAAAATTAAAGCATTTTGTTGTAGAATTCAACGACAAGTGCTTCGTTGATTTCTGGGTTGATTTCATCACGTTCTGGAAGACGTGTCAATGAACCTTCAAGTTTTTCAGCATCGAATGATACAAATGCTGGACGTCCGATAGTAGCTTCTACTGCTTCAAGGATAGCAGGAACTTTAGCTGATTTTTCACGAACTGAGATTACTTGACCAACTTCAACGCGGTATGATGGAATATCAACACGTTTACCGTCAACAAGGATGTGACCGTGGTTTACGAATTGACGTGCTTGACGACGAGTAGTTGCAAGACCGAGACGGTAAACAACGTTGTCAAGACGACGTTCCAAAAGAACCATAAAGTTGAAACCAAGTGTTCCACCTTTAACTTTAGTAGCTTGTACGAACAAGTTACGGAATTGTTTTTCACCCAAACCGTATGAGAAACGAAGTTTTTGTTTCTCAGCCAATTGCAAACCGTACTCTGAAAGTTTTGAACGGTTGTTTGGACCGTGTTGACCTGGTACGTAGTTACGACGTGCCAATTCTTTACCTGTGCCTGTAAGTGAGAAACCAAGGCGACGTGATTGTTTCCATGATGGACCTGTATAACGTGACATTAATAATGTCCTCCTATAAAAAATATTTTTAGGAAATAACGTTTTAGATAAACCTGATTCGTTCAGAAAGACTTCGCCCAAACAGCAAAGGTTACTTTTCTAGCCGACTTCCTGTTGACGAGCTTCATTTTATCCTGCTATTATTTCACATACTTTAACATTTTACCACGAAAAAAAGCCCAAGTAAAGGCTTTTTCTTATTTATTTTCGATTTCAGCTTGTTCCTCAGGACTCAAATAACGAATGAGAGTCTTCTCAGTCAAAATATCTGAATAAGTGTAAGATTCAACATAACTATTATTAATAGCTCCTGCTTGAGAACTGAAGTCTTGATATTCAACAATAAACAATGATGGATAAACTTCTGTCAATCGACCAATTTTATTCTTTTCACGTTTACGTCCATTCTCTAGGGTCAATTCTACTAGCTGACCTTCATGTGACTTAATAGCTTCCTTGATGTTTTTCATCTTAGCAACATCTGCAAATGCATCACTCATATATATCTCCTTAAATCTGAAAATTATGATTCCTCAAACTGAGCAATCGATGAAAATTTATTGTATTCTTTTTGGAATAGTAACTTGACTGTTCCACGCGCACCAGCACGGTTTTTTTCTAGGATGACTTCGATTGTATTATCTTCAATCGCATTCTCTGGTTCTTCACCCTCTTTTCGGTAGTAATCATCACGATATAAGAAGGCTACAATATCGGCATCCTGCTCGATAGATCCTGACTCACGAATATCAGACAAGACTGGACGTTTATCCTGACGTTGTTCAACCCCACGAGATAACTGACTCAAGGCAATTACAGGAACTTTGAGCTCCTTGGCCAGGATTTTTAACTGTCTTGAAATATCTGAAACCTCTTGTTGGCGATTTTCTGGTCGCGTCCCTGTAATCAACTGCAAATAGTCAATCACAATGAGGCCCAGACCACCCTCAACTTCTTGTGACAATTTACGGGACCGTGCACGAATCTCAGTAATCTTTATACCAGGGGTATCATCTATATAAATAGGTGCCTCAGCCAATGCCCCTTGAGCAATCATCACATTATTCCAATCTTGCTCTGTCAATTGACCTGTACGTAAAGCATGGGAATCAATCATCCCTTCAGCTGCCAACATACGATCAACCAAGCTTTCTGCACCCATCTCTAGAGAAAAGACTGCTACAGCTTTATTTTGCTTGGTACCAACATTCTGAGCAATGTTCAACACAAAGGCTGTTTTACCAACTGCGGGACGAGCTGCTAAAATAATTAATTGATCAGGGTGTAAACCTGTTGTAATCTTGTCAAGGTCACGGAAACCTGTCGGCAACCCAGTAACATCTGATGTTTGCTGTGAACGCATCTCCAAAGTATTAAAATTGACATCAAGAACTTCAGATATTTTGCGGAAACCACTACGATTGCTATGCTCTGAAACATCAACTAGGGCTTTCTCAGCATTCGCAATAATTTCATCAGATTCAGTAGCGCCCTCATATGCTTGGTTGACAGTCTCTGTCAATCTATTTATAATACGGCGAAGCATGGCTTTCTCAGCCACAATCTTAGCATAATACTCAGCATTTGCGGATGTGGGGACACTATTGACCAAATCTACAAGATAAGAAATACCCCCTATATTTTGGAGGTCATCTTGGTCATCTAGAATGGTGCGTACTGTCGTGGCATCAATGGCATCATTTCGATCCGACAGTGTTACCATTGCTTTAAAAATGACACGATGGGAATACTTGTAAAAGTCGTCTGCTTCGATAAATTCTCGAACTGTAATCAACTTTTCCGGGTTAATGAAAATAGCCCCCAGAACAGACTGTTCCGCTACTAAATCATGAGGTTGCACTCGTAATTCTTGAGCTTCTGCCACAATTATTCCCTCCTTTACAAGATTTACTTATAGTGTCAACGAATTACTCAGCACTATTTTTGATGTTAAGTTTAATTTGTGCACTCACTTCTTTATGAAGCTTTACAGGAACCTCAATTAGACCAATCGCACGAATAGGATGTTCAAGTTCAATATGGCGTTTATCAACTTTAATACCAAATTGTTTTTGAAGTCCTTCTGCAATCTTTTTGGCTGTAATTGAACCAAAAGTACGTCCGTCTGGTCCGACCTTCTCAGTAAATTGAAGACGATTTTCTTCTTTTTCAAGTTGCTCTTTAACTTGCTTCGCTTCAGCCAACAACTCTGCTGCATGTTTTTCTTCAGATTTTTGCTTACCTTTCAACTCACCGATAGCTTGGTTTGTCGCTTCCTTGGCAAGATTCTTTTTAATCAAGAAGTTTTGAGCGTAACCTGATGGTACTTCTTTAATTTCACCTTTTTTACCTTTACCTTTAACGTCTTGTAAGAAAATAACTTTCATTTTAGTCCTCCTTGGGAGCCAATTCTCCCATAATAGTTTCAATCAATTTATTTTTTGCTTGAGCAACACTACAGTCTCGCAATTGACAGGCCGCTAAGTTGAAATGGCCTCCACCACCCATTTTCTCCATAATACGTTGTACATTAATCGTTTTATGGCTTCGAGCAGATATATTCACAGTAGAATCACTGGTCCTAGCGACAACAAAAGTTGCTTCGATACCTGCCATGGCAAGCATCGTATCTGCCGCCTTAGAAATCACAACATTATTATAACATTTAGGATTATCACCTGAGGCAACAATGATATCATCTGTAATACGCTCACCTGCTAGAATTAGCTCATTGATACGTCGATACTCTTCAAAATCAGTGGCAGAGATCGTTTGGATTTCTCCACTATCACTTCCTAAACTACGCAGATAAGAGGCGACATCAAAGGTTCGACTAGTCACACGAGTTGAGAAATTTTTAGTATCCAACATGATACCTGCCATAACGATAGAGGCTTGGATTTTACTCAAACGTTCTGGGGCACCTTGGAATTGCAATAACTCCGTAACCAATTCACAGGCTGAACTCGCCCCGCTTTCAATAAAGGTCAAAACAGCATTTTCAGGAAAATCATCATCTCGACGGTGATGGTCTACAACAATAACTTCATTAAATCGATCATAAAAATCCTTAGATAGGGTTAAATTGATTTTAGAATGGTCAACCATAATTAGCAACGAATGTTGGTTTACCAGCTCTTCAGCCTCTGAAAGTGTAATAAGAGGTGACTGACCATCTTCTTTTAACCGTTCGACTGCACGCTCAATATCTGCATTCATAGCCGTATCATCGTAAACAGCATAGCTTTTTCGAACAATTTGACTGGCAAAATGAGCCATACCGACCGTTGCCCCTAGAGCATCCATATCGAGATTCTTATGTCCGACAACAAACACTTTTTCGACTGTTTTCAACTTATCAGAGATTGCAGTCATCATAGCCCTTGTTCTTGTACGAGAACGTTTTACTGTTGAAACAGAACCTCCTCCAAAATAAAGAAGTTCCTTGTGATCATCGTTTTCCTTGACAACAGCTTGATCTCCACCGCGAACTAGTGCAATATTCAGATTCTGCAAGGCAACCTGACCGATTTGATCATGCTTAAGCGTACCAAATGAAATTCCCATGCTCAAAGTTAGTGGTAAACCACGCTCCTGAGCCTGCTGACGGAAGTCATCCAAGACAGAAAACTTTTGATTCATGAATTCTGTCAAAACACTGTAGTTGGTGAAGAAGTAAAAACGATCACCTTCAATACGTCGATAATGAATATGCTTGGCCTTAGCAAACTCAGAAATAAACCCTGCCACAAATGTATTGATTTTTGAAACATCGGCATCGGGTAAACTTCCCGTCACATCGTCATAGTTATCAACTGAAATAATCCCGATAACAGGACGAGTCATATTTGGATCAGCATTTTCATCTTGATCATAAACATTGTCAATAAAATATGTCAACTTATTGTCAAAATCCACAAAAGCGGCATATTTATTATCACCAACGGTTATCACATTCGAAGGTGAACCCTTTCGTTTCTGGGAAATAAAATCCGCAATCAACTGCTTATTGAAATTTCCATTTTCATCCGAAAGTACTAGCTTCGCATAGGGGTTGAACCATTCAATATGATCGTTCTCATCAAAAGTAATAACCCCAACAGGCATCTTTCCGAGAAGGGTCTTCAAAGAATCTTCAACATCCTGATTCAGTTCATCTAATTGCTCTATTTCTAAGGACTCATATGTTGTCTTTTGGTAATGCAATAAGGCAACAACTACTACCATAATAATAAAAAGCGCAAAAATGAGTGCAGACTCCGATTTTAGTACGCGAACAAAAATAGTAGCAATTCCAAAAAGAATTAGCCCAATCATTACAAGATGAATCGTTGCAAAGTGAAATCTTTTCATATAAAACCTCTTAATCTAACAATTATAACATAAAAAAGCCTTAATTAAAAGGCTTTTAAACGTGTTAGCACCGTTAGTCTACTTTCCTGCGGGCCTTATTATTACCTTCAAGATAAACCATCAGAATTGAGATATCTGCTGGGTTGACCCCTGAAATACGACTCGCTTGACCAATGGTCTCAGGATTGATTTTCTTAAATTTTTGACGAGCTTCGGTAGCGATGGAATCAATAGCATCCCAATCAATATTTTTTGGAATCCTCTTTTCTTCCATACGCTTCATCTTAGCTACTTGATCCAAAGCTTTATTAATATAACCTTCGTACTTGATTTCGATCTCAAGCAACTCTATAATCTTAGCGTCCAAATCTTCTGCAGCTGGGCCAACAAACTGAGTAGCTGTGGCGTAATCAATCTCTGGTCTACGCATAAACTCTTTAGCTGTCATGGCATCTGTCAATGGCTTAAAGCCTAGGGCTTGAATTTTTTCATTCGTTTCTTTAATAGGTTTTAATTTTTCTTTTGACAGACGTGTCAACTCGCTGTCAAACTGATTTTTCTTAATTTCAAAGATACGCCAACGTTCATCGTCAACCAAACCAACTTCTCGACCAATAGGTGTCAAGCGCATGTCAGCATTATCATGACGTAATATGAGACGATACTCTGCGCGTGATGTCAATAAACGATATGGCTCCAAGGTTCCTTTTGTGACAAGATCGTCAATCATTACACCAATATAGGCATCACTACGTTTGAGAATAAGTTCAGGTTTACCTTGAACTTTAAGAGCCGCATTGATACCAGCAACTAGACCTTGACCTGCTGCCTCCTCGTATCCAGAAGTTCCGTTGGTCTGTCCTGCTGTAAAGAGACCTGAAATCAACTTCGTTTCAAGTGTTGCACGTAGTTGATGAGGGAGCACGATATCATATTCAATCGCATAACCAGTTCGCATCATCTCTGCCTTTTCGAGACCTTTAATTGAGTGAATCAACTCTTTTTGAACATCTTCTGGCAGACTAGTTGACAGGCCTTGCACATAGACTTCTTCAGTCTCTCTTCCTTCAGGTTCAAGGAAAAGTTGATGGCGATTCTTATCAGCAAATCGGACAATTTTATCTTCGATTGATGGACAATAACGAGGTCCTACACCCTTGACAATACCTGAAAACATTGGGGCACGGTGTAAATTGTTATTGATAATATCGTGGCTCTCTTGATTCGTATAAGTTAGCCAACAAGGAATTTGATCCTGAAGATAATCTTCATCCTTCGACAAGAATGAAAAATGATTCGGCTTTTCGTCACCTGGTTGAATTTCAGTTTCTTCATAATTAATTGATGATGCCTTGACACGAGGAGGGGTACCTGTTTTAAATCTTCCTATTTCAAGGCCAAGATCCCTCAAGTTATCTGCCAATGTAACAGATGCAAGACTGTTATTAGGACCTGAAGAATATTTGAGCTCACCTAGGATAATTTCACCGCGCAAAGCCGTTCCTGTTGTTACAACAACCGCTTTAGCTCCATATTTTTGATTTGTGGCTGTTCTTACACCAACTACCTTACCATCTTCAACAAGAATTTCATCAACCATGGACTGACGGAGAGTCAGGTTTTCCTGACGCTCAACTGTATGCTTCATTGTCATAGCATACAAGGCTTTATCGGCTTGTGCACGTAAAGCTCTGACAGCAGGTCCCTTACCGGTATTCAACATTTTCATCTGAATATAAGTTTTATCAATATTTTTACCCATCTCTCCACCAAGGGCATCAATCTCACGGACAACAATCCCCTTGGCAGATCCCCCAATAGAAGGATTACATGGCATAAAAGCCAACATCTCTAGGTTAATAGTCGCTAATAAAACCTTACATCCCATGCGGGCTGCAGCTAAGCTAGCTTCCACACCAGCGTGACCAGCACCAACAACAATTACATCAAAATTTTCATCAAACTCGTAAGACATTTTTTAGATTTATGCAGTGATTTACAATCAACTGCCCATCCTTTCCTTGTTTTTTCCTACAAAAATAGCCAAAACTCCAGAAAACTGTACGCAAAAACGCACAATTCTCATGAGCTTTGACCATCATGACTATTGTTAAAGTTATTTTATCAAATCAAATCGTTTTGTCAATGAAAATCACTATTTAATCAAGGTCTGAACACTGACGATAATCATCTGTATACCTATGGAGAATAGTAAAAGTCCCATCATTTTCGTTATAATTTTCATCAAATTTTCTCCCAAGAAGCCTGCAATTTGCTTTGCACTTCTTAACAGGAGATAAGTGATGACACATAGTAGAGCAAAAGCAACTACGGTTATCAGTTGATTCTGCAAACCTCCATTAGCCAGACTTAAAGCAGTTGTAATTGTACCTGGTCCTGCAAAAAGTGGCATTGCAAGAGGAGAAATAGCAATAGACATTGGGTCTGAATTTACTGCTTGCTGCTCCATTCCTTTATAGCTAGGTGAATGATTACCATTAATCATATGATAACCGATAACAGCCACTAATATTCCGCCAGCAATTCTGAAAGAAACAATTGTAATTCCAAATACTTTAAAAATGAAATCTCCTGAAAAGATAAAAACAGTTATAATAACAAAGGCAATCAAAAGACTCCTAAAAGCAATTTTTCGTGAAATTTTTTGACTATCATCTGCTACTAAAGCCATGTAAGCAGGAAGATTTGAAATTGGGTTCATTATAGCGAAAAATGCCATAAATGCATAAAAAAATTGAGAACTCATCGTTTTTACTTAACTCCTTAACTCCAGTTAGATATACTGACAAACTTTTCCGTCTTTATACGCTTGGTCAATAATACCGCCGCCCAAACATTCCTGACCATCATAGAAAACAACGGCTTGACCAGGTGTAATAGCACGCTGAGGTTCAGCAAAAATAACCTCTGCTTTATCACCCTTAACCTTTACAGTAACTTTACTATCAGGTTGACGATAACGGAATTTTGCTGTGCATTCCATTTCAAATTCTTCTGACATATCTCGAGTAAAGTGAATCATTGAAGCGTCAAGTGAAGTTGACATCAATGACTCATGGTGGAAACCTTGACCTACGTAAAGAATATTTTTAGAAAGATCTTTCCCTACTACAAACCAAGGAGCATTATCTCCGCCTTTTTGGCCACCAATACCCATACCACCACGTTGACCAATGGTATAATACATGAGTCCGTTGTGTTCACCCATATCACGACCATCTACAGTCATCATACGACCTTTTTGAGCTGGTAAGTATTGACTAAGAAACTCTTTAAAGTTTTTTTCACCAATAAAACAAATGCCTGTTGAATCTTTTTTCTTGGCTGTTGCAAGACCTGCACGTTCAGCAATCTCACGAACTTCTGGCTTTTGTAGATGTCCTAAAGGAAACATCGTTTTCTGCAACTGCTCTTGCGAAAGTTGACTAAGGAAGTAGGTTTGATCTTTATTGTTATCTGCACCACGCAACATATGGACAATGCCGTCTTCATCGCGAACAACTTGAGCGTAATGTCCTGTAGCCACATAATCCGCTCCCAATGTCATCGCATAATCTAAGAAAGCCTTAAACTTGATTTCCTTATTACACATAACGTCTGGATTAGGGGTACGGCCTGCACGGTACTCTGCTAAGAAATACTCAAATACACGATCCCAGTACTCTTTTTCAAAGTTGACAGAGTAATAGGGGATACCAATCTGATCAGCTACTGCTGCTACATCTTTATAATCTTCGGTTGCTGTACACACACCAAATTCATCTGTGTCATCCCAGTTTTTCATGAAAACACCGATTACATCATAACCTTGCTCTTTTAAAAGTAAGGCTGTTACTGATGAATCAACGCCACCACTCATACCGACAACAACACGTGTTTTTGAATTATCAGTCATAGATAACTCCTCCCATCAAATAAAAATTAACATAGACTTGAAGGGTCTAGTTATTCAAATATCGATTTGAAGGTCGATTTTGAAGCGTAAAAGCACGCAAGCTTAATTATATCATGATTAAAGAATAATGCAAAAAGGTTACCACTAGGCAACCTTTTTGATACTTATTTTTGTGTAAAGCCACTGTAAACCTATTACTACCAAGACTATTATTGGAATCAATAACGCTACAAATAGCCATCCTGGCTCCTTATAACTTAATAAAAGTTTATTTTGTCCTTCTTGTGAGGAAACGGTCGGTGTACCAATCGTTGACAAGTCATAGTCATCCTTGTCTAGTTCTTTACCATTTAGTGTCAAGATAGAATCTTTATAGACAACTATCGGTAGATTCAGTTCCTCCCCATCAGCAGCCTGCCAAGTTAATACAAGATAACCATCTTCGAGTAGCTTTTCTGCCTTCTGATTCGTAACGATATTTTCGTAATAAAGATCGTAAGTGTTCTGCTTACCTATTGTCCCATAAATCGGTACGTAATCTGGTGTGGGTTTGACAACTAAGTTTAAAAACTGTGACAAGTCACTGTCATTCATGGTAAGACTTATCGTCTGATAATCTCCTTCAACGTAAGTATGTTTAACAATGGAAATAAGTTCACCATCTTGTGCCGCAGTTTTTACACGATCGGTAGTATCCATCATGTTCTGAATAAGACCAACACCCGCAAAGGCAAAGAGTAAAACAGCAATACTTTTTCGCCAGTTTACAAATCGCGTGACCGTTAACCCCGTAATTGCTAAAAGTAAAATAGTGGCAGGAACAAAGAATCTAAATGGAAATTGAATCAGTTCAGCAAATGTATTTCCATTTTCTACTAGATACTGCCACGGAAAAAGGCCTGTCGACAAGAAGAAGAAGACAAAATAAATAAAGTGCAGTATTTTTTTCCATCTAGCAAATTTCTTCCAATTCAAAACAGCGTAAAGAAACTGTAAAATGAGTAACACCATTAATGAAATTGGGGTATATAGCCAGTATCTTGCTGTCCCATCTATCCCATTCTTACCAATTTCTCTATTTATAAATGGATCTAAGAGATGATTAGTCCCTCTCAAATATAGGAGTACTAACCAGACATTGACAGTCAGTAAGAGAAACAGAATGACTGCTATAAGGACTTGTACGAAGGTTTCCTTTTTCTTAGCTATAGGAGACTTTACAAAAGTGTAAAGATAAAAAGGAAGATACATCATCACTAATATCAAAGCACTGAGTACGTGAACCTGAAAAATCAATGCCATAGATAAGGCAAGTCTAATTGGTTCTACTTTTTGATAAAAGACATAGTGAATTGCCGGAATAAAACAAAAAGGTAGTAATGCTGCTCCCCAACTAGAGAAACCCTGTCGCATCGTCCAGTATTGGATAGAGAATGTTGTCGCATAGAGTAAACCTAGTGACAAGGCAATATTTGTCTTAACTTTACACTGCTTGAGCAAGGCATACATTGAGGACTCTGCTAGTATATGTAGTAATACCCTTGACACAATCTGATAACGAAACCAAGTGCCACTTATTAAAATAAGCCCTCCTTGTAAATAGGCAAAAAAAGGACCGTAAAGAGCATTGACAATGCGGCCTGACTGTTGGAATCCATATAAAGATAAAAAGTAAGAAAGGTTACCATTTTTTAGTTGCATAGCAGCTTCATAGAACCTGTTATAGTGAAAGATGGAATCTGAACCTAAAATGACTTTTCTTGTAAATAGTTGTGGTGTAACCAATAACACAGCAAAAGCTATAATAATAAGAGAAACCCACAACTTTTCTCTTAATTTAAAAATTTGTTTCATTGCTATACCTTTCATTCCTATTATAACAAAAATGCCATGCCCTACCTAGTAATAACAAAAGCTCTATAAAACAGATTTCCTACATCCAAATTAAAAAGCTGAGAGTAGGCTCCCAACTTCTATTAATATTTAATATTAGTAATTCCAAGCTGACAAACCTTGTGCGTTATAGGCATTCAAGGCTGATTGAATTTGATCCTCAACTGTTGCAGTAGAGCCCCATCCAGGCATTGTTTGAAAAAGACCTGATGCACCTGAACCATTTGCTGCAGTATGATCACCATTTGACTCACGCGCAATAATTGACTCCCAAGTTGACTGAGGAACACCAGTAGCTGCTGCCATCTGTGCCGCCGCATAAGAACCAACTTCTCCTGCAGTGTTCCCATTTGAGAGAACAACTGACCCGCTACCAGTTGCAGCAACCGAAGGTGCTGTTCCAGTATTTTGAGTCGACGTAGTATCAGTATTTGTTGAAGCAGCGCTTGTAGTAGCAGTATCTGACTGAGACTTTTCAGCTGCTTCTACCGATTCTCCTGTTGTTTCTGACTGAGGCTTACTTTCTTCAACCTTTTCTTTATTAGCTTTATTCTCTTTACTTGAGCTAATTTCTGTTGATTTAACTAAATCTGCTGTCGATTCTGACGTTGTTGATGCTGTTGAAGGTGCTGGGGTAACAGAATCTGAAAATGCATTAACCAACCCTTTATTAATTAGTGTAGAAAGTGATACTGCCAAAATGACAATAAAACTTGTTACAATTGCTACTGGTACCGCCAATGATTTCTTCGCTGCTAATTTGATACGGCGTCCCTTATAACTTTTTTTTAACATAAATCCCTCCTAGTTAATTCTAGTTACATTCATCATAACTTAGTAATATTACTGCCGATTATTTGTATTATGTCTAATGTTACAATGATTTATTATTTTAATAAAAAAATGCCAAGAATCTGGCATTTTCCCCTTATTTGTATGAGGTTTTACAAGTTTTCCTCATAAGGCAGTAATAATGATTTAGTACCAACCATTAGCATTCCAGAAAGCAAGAGCTGCTGTCCATGAACCATAACGGCTTGCTACATAATTATCTGCTACCTTTTCTTGATTTTCAGGAGACAAGTCTCCGTTCAAATATGATGATGCTAATTGGTAACGTCCATAATATTGCCCATTTTGAGCTGTATAGCTACCGCTTGACTCACGTTGTGCGATTTCTTCTTTGGCAGCTGCCTCTGAAGAAGAAAGATTTGTATTGGTTGCTTGAGTATCTTCACTTTGTGTAGACTCTGTTGATTGTGTTGATTCAGCAGCTGCTTCTGTTGTAGCTGTTGTAGCCGTTGTAGCTGAAGGTTCTGTAGTCTCTTCAGTTGTTTCATTAATTGTTAAGTTTTGACCAATAGAAATCTTATTAGCGTCTTGAATACCGTTTTTTGAAACGATTTCATCTACGGTCGTACCATTTTTCTTAGCAATAGCTGAAAGTGTATCGCCTTTTTGAACTGTGTAAGTTTCTGCATTAGCTAAAGCTGTTGCCCCAAGTGTTGCTACTGTAACAAGTCCAAAAAGACCTAATTTTTTAGTGTTAGATGTATTCTTTTTTTGCATGATGATGCTCCTTTATCTATTTATAGTCCAATCCATATTAGTCAAAGATTTTAAGTTATTTTATTGTTTATGACTAATGGGTAAATCAACTTGCTTATTCTATATAAGGATTTTTCAATCCAGATTAAGCTGAAGAACTATAACCATGTATCTATGATACCTTGGAAATATAACATCCCCTTGTTAGGGATATTAAAAATATTACAAGTAGGTTGGGATTAGACGAAAAAAGAACGCCTACGTGGGCGTCCATCTATAACTTCTAGGTCTTAAGACCTAGTTTTTATTTATCTCAACGAGTTAACTCTTAAGATAAAAAAGCATTAATCCTAAAGCTAAAATAGCAATAATTGATAAGGTATCTCGACCATTCCATGAAAGTCGACGATATTTTGTTCGTCCTTCACCACCTTGATAGCCTCGTGCTTCCATAGCAATCGCCAGAGCATCTGCTCGTTTAAAGCTTGATGCAAACAAAGGAATTAAAATAGGTATTATTGACCGTACCTTTTGAATAATATTTCCTTCACCAAAGTCAACACCACGCGCCTTTTGAGCATTCATAATACGAGTCGTATCATCCATCAAAGTTGGTACAAAACGTAGACTCAAAGATAGCATTAAACCAATTTCATGTGCTGGCACTCTGAAAACAGTAAGAGGTTTTAAAAGTGATTCAACTGCATCAGATAAACTTAAAGGTGTTGTCGTTAGAGTAAGTAGGGTGGAAAAACTAATAATGAGGATAAATCTAAGGAATATCATCCAACCTTGATTTAAACCGACTTCCGTAATCTTTAAAAAGCCGATAGACCAAAGCACACTCCCTTTTGTATTGAAGAAAACTTGAAATAGGGTAGAAAATAAAATAATCCAAATCATTGGTTTGATTCCACCTAAAAAGAAACCAAGTTTTATTTTAGACAAGAAAACCAAGAAAAGTGTAAATAAAGTTATTACAGCATAAGTTAAAGGATTATTAGCCCAAAAGATAATAACAATATAAATCAACATGGCTAATAATTTACTTCTAGGATCTAATCGGTGTATAAAAGAGTCCCCAACAATATAACGTCCAATAATTAACTTATCCATGCGACACCACCTCTACGAATTCCTCGATTGTAATAGGGAGACTTTCAAATTGATAACCTTTTTCTTGTAGCTGTAGCGCAAACTCTGTGATTTTAGGAACACCTAACTGCTTTTCCTTAAGAAAAGTAACCTTTTGAAAAACATCTTTAGGAGCTCCTGACAACACTAGTTGCCCTTTTTCCATAACATTCACAGCTGTCGCATAATCGGCAACATCATCCATCAAGTGAGTTACTAAAACAATCGTCATTCCAGAAAGATGTAACTCCTTAAAGAGAGACATCAATTCCTTCCGGCCCTGTGGATCTAGACCGGCAGTTGGTTCATCCAGCACTAGAATATCTGGTTGCATAGCTAGAATCCCTGCGATGGCAACACGTCGCATTTGTCCCCCTGATAAATCAAAAGGATTCTGTCCATGAAACTCTTCCGGGAGTCCAACTAATTTTAGACTTTCAATAGCACGTTGTTCTGCTTCTTCCTTAGAAACTCCGAAATTTTGAGGTCCAAAGGCAACATCTTCTAAAACAGTTTCTGCAAATAACTGACTTTCTGGAAATTGAAAAACTAAACCTACCTTCTTACGAACTGGTTTTATGTCCTTATTCTTTGATTGACTGGTTATGATCGTATCATCAACTTGAACCTGACCACTAGTGGGGAAATAAAGGCCATTCAAGAGCTGCATAATAGTAGATTTACCACTTCCTGTATGTCCAATAAAGGCCGTATATGAACCATCTTTTATCGTCGTCGTCATATCAAAAAGGGCACGCCCCTCAAAAGGAGTACCCGCTTGATAGATATAACTTACATTTTTGAGAGAGATTCCCATAGTTGTTCTACCAATTCCTTTTCTGTCAGATAGTCTTCACAATCTATCAGACCTTTATTTCTTAGCTTTTGAGTTAATAATGCACTAAAAGGGATATCTAAACCTAAGTCAACTAACTCTGAGCCTCTACTAAATAGTTCACGAGGACTTGAAACAGACTCCACTTTACCTTTTTTCAAAACCAAAACACGGTCACTCAAAGCGACCTCATCGAGATCATGAGTAATTGATAAAACAGTCATTCCGTATTCTTTACGAATAGCTTTAATAGATTGAATCAATTCCTGGCGACCTTCCGGGTCAAGCATGCTAGTTGCCTCATCCAAAATCAAAATAGATGGTCTCATAGCTACAATACCTGCGATAGCCACACGTTGTTTTTGGCCTCCAGATAATCTAGCTGGCTCTCTATCCTTAAATTCTGACATTCCCACAAATTCCAGAGCCTCTTGAACTCTTGAAGCCATTTCTTCATAGGGAACACCTTTATTTTCAAGACCGAAAGCAACATCATCTTCAACAGTTGCCCCAACAAATTGATTGTCTGGATTTTGAAAGACCATGCCAATCTTATCACGGATATCCCAGACATTGTCTTCTGTTAATTCTTGACCATCAACAATAATCTGCCCAGACTCTGCCACTAATAGTCCGTCAATAAGACGTGCTGTCGTGGATTTTCCAGAACCATTATGCCCTACAATGGATAACCATTCCCCACGTTTCACGTGAAACGATACATCATCAAGAATATAGGATGGTTGATCTTGATGATATTTAAACTTTAAATTTTTTATTTCAATCATTGATTTATCGTACTATTTGAAAGTATCCTTAAATAAGAAACCTGCACCTTTGAAATAATCATAGCCTGAGTAAATTGTAAAGAACAAAGCAATATAAAGCATAATTGTTCCTACAAAATGCAGATGACACAATAATAGAATGATAGATAACATCTGGGTCACTGTCTTAATCTTACCAGGCATAGCTGCAGCGAGAACTGTACCACCGTTCTCCACTAATAAAAGACGAAGACCTGTGACTGCAAGCTCACGACAGATAATAACTGAAACCACCCAGGCTGGCGCTTGATTAATACCGACTAACATAATAAATGCTGACATCACTAGCATCTTATCTGCCAATGGATCTGCAAATTTCCCGAAATTAGTAACAACATGCCATTTTCGTGCCAAATAGCCATCTAAATAATCTGTAATACTGGCAATAGCGAAGACAACCGCCGCAGCAATATGCATGACATTACTTGACGCAAGTGATGTCATCAGTAAAAAGATAGGAATCAAAACAATTCTAGCAAGTGTCAATAAATTAGGTAAATTTTCTTTTTTAAACATTTCTTCTCGATTCTATTGGATTCTTAATGTGAGGTAGCTAGGTGTATTTTTATCTAATTGAGATAAATCAAGTGACTCCCCATTTACCTTTAGAGTTACTTTTGAAGATTGAGCAATAATAATTTGAGTTGGTTTAGTTTTATCAGAAAAATCTAAAGAGTATTTTGAATTTTTCGTTTTTGAAAGGAGGTAACTCTCTGAAGTATCTGAGTTATCTACTGAAAACCATGTGTCATCACTATCTTTTGATAACTCCACATCTAAAACTACTGAAGAATTTACATTGGAGAAATCAACCATTAGTTGATTGCCTTGAGTTGTCGTTGTAACATTTGCCCCCGAAACGGTAACCTCAGAAATGCTTCGTGACGATTTAGCCTTACTAGCCGTTGACAGATGATTAACTGTAGAGATAGTATTTGGTTTTATCACCTGAGGTTGATTAGAAAGATGTCTAATAATAATATAACCTACTGAGCAGATGATAAGTAACGAAACCGCACTAAGCATTAGTAAAGGTAGATAGTTAGACTTTCTTTTTTCTTCACGTTTATGCTTTAAAAAGCGTGACATGGGAGCTTTAGTAGCTAAGGTATCTTCCTTACGTTCAACTGGTTTCTTCTCTTTTTTTAGTTTTTGCTCATTCTGTCTCTGCTCCTCAAACAGACGTTGTCCATCTAAACCAACCGAAGTGGCATACTTTTCAAGCGCCTCTTGCTGAATGTCCTCTGGCAAAGCTTTAAGTTGATCCATTTCCATAGCCAGAAGAAACTGGGCTTCTACTCCAGAAATTTTTTCTACATCATACAAACTTAATTCCTTTTTTATACGCGCTGCACGTAATTGCTCACCTAGAGAGTGTAACTTCATTTTTCCCCTTTCTAATATTCTTCTTTGTTTTCGTGTCTCTATTATAGCAAATAATCACTTATTTAGGGAAGACAACAAAATCGGTAATCTCCATATTTGAGAGATAGTGATTCAAAAAATCCTTCAACTCCTTGGAAGTAATGCTCATCAGTTCCTGACCAAAATCAAAGTATGTTTTATCATTCTCAAAATACGCTAAATATTGGCTACCTAAATTCTGGACATTGTCTAGACTACGTAAAAATTCACCATACAAAGCTTTTTTTTGTAAATCCAATGCTTCTTCCGTCAACAATCGTTTTTTATCTGCCGATGTCATCACCTGACGAATTAAACTTGACATACGGATCGGTTCTGCAGTGTCCATAGTCATAATGACAAATGAATATCGATTAGATACCTCGTATTCAATTGACACAGACTCGTCTATTTTTCCTTCAGCATACCAATTTTGATAATAAGGAGACGTCCAGCCAAACAGTAAATTGAACAATAACTGTACCAGTATGTTTCCTCTCATACGATTATCAGTAAAAGGAACACTCTTAAAACCAATGGCTAGTTTTGAGATGAATATCTCCATTTGAAGACTATCTAATTTTTGGATATCTGACTCAATGAGATGCTTTTCTTTCTCGACTATTCTCTCAGGTGGTGTAAACTTACTTTGTTTTTCATTGACAAAAGTGTAAATGTTTTCAACATCAAAATCGCCCACTAAGACGAGATGACAGTTTGCTGACCTGTAAAAGCAATCAAAATTATCTTTTAAGTCCTTTACAGTAATTTCTTCAATGCTATCAACACTTCCAGCAATGTCTTGACCTAATATAGTATTAGGATACAAACTTTGCAAACAACCTAGATAAGCTCTGTAGTCAGGATCATCCTGATACATATTTATTTCTTGTTCAATAATTCTTTTTTCATGATTGACAGCATCTTCAGAACTTGTAAATCTCGATGTAAACTTTAATAAAAGCTCTAAAGACTCCTCAAAGTGGTCAAGGGTAGAAAAATAATATGTTGTCTTCTCCAATGTTGTAAAAGCATTGACATCAGCTCCAAGCTTGACAAAATCCAATGTCACATCCCTTCCCTGCTCATCCTCAAATAGCTTGTGTTCAAGAAAATGAGCAATACCTGCAGGGTAAGATTGTAACTCACCATCAATATAGAAGTGATTATCTAGCGCCCCAAAATTTGTTGACAAAAAGGCGGCTTTTTCTACAAATCCTTTTTTCTTAATGATTGATAAAGACATACCACTATCTAAAATTGCTGAATAAACTTCTTCATCAATTTTTTGATAATAACGTTTCTTCAAAGCAGCCATTCTAAGACACTCCTTCTAAAAAGAACAAACTCTGTAGCTTAACTTGACGCGCTACACGGCAAACATCTTTTTTAGTAATCTTCTCAATCTCATCTATCCAATTCTCCAATGAAAGACTTTTATCACCAAAAATCACCTCATTAAAACGTTGTTCCACTAATGTTAAGGCATGATCTTCAGAGAGTAGGGCATTCATTCGTATGATTTTTTTGGTTTGATTCAGGAGAGAACTTGAAAAACGTCCTAATTTAATGTAATTCAACTCTCTACTAATTCCTCGCATAGCCTGATTTCTATTAGATTTTTCAATTCCAGCGTAAACTTCCAGTAAACCTGTAAAGATATCAAATTGGCTACTAATTGAATAAGCTAACCCTTCCTTTTCTCTAAGTGTTGTAAATAAAGCTGAATGGGCAGATTCACCAAACATGGCATTGAATACAATTAAAGCAAAGTAATCTTTATCTCCATATTGATACGGAAATTGGTACCCTAGCTGTAAAATAGATTGACTACTCTGTCTCGGTTCTATCTTTTCTTTCACAACGTTGACATAAGGTTGACTATAGCTAAACTGTAAATCAACTTGACGTCCCTCCAAAGGAAAACGATGTAACGCTTGGAGTACTTGATAATCATCAAATTCTCCAACCATAAAGATATCAATACGATCTCTTGTCAACATGCTTTGAAATTCTTGATAAGCTGTAAACGAGGTTTCTGCTTCAACAAGTTCTACTTGACCATATTTGGGAACTTTCAAGCCCTCGTTCACAAAATAAAGCTCTCTTCCCTTAACTTCACTGTAATAGTAATTATTCTCTGTGTCAACATCCAGGTAGGTCATTAAATTTTGTTTTTCTATGTCAAATACTTTATTTTGGTATTGAGCTACTCTTGACAGTGGCTTGTAAAGACACTCTTTCAAAAATCCTAGCACTTCCCAAAATAATCCTTCATTCGTAGGGATCAAAGCATCTTTCAGATATGTCAACTCGATGTCAACGCTATGTGTCAATCCTTTAGTTGACACTCTAGTTGACAACTGTGTTCCATAAAGAGAAGCTAGTCTCTCTTTAAAAGACTGTACTGTTGGATACGTCTGATTGGCTGTAGCCAACATTTGTGAAACTAGGGCTCGTTTAGCAATTGTTTGTTTATTCAAAGAACCTGTCATTCGAAAAACAATACGATTAGTTTTATATTTTTGTGTTGGAATGAAGTGTACATAGACACCATCAGCAATTTTCATTGATAACCTCTAAAAAGTTTATGCTTCCAATTATACCATTTTTATGCTATCTTATCTCAAGAGAAAGTTGAGGTACTATGGAATATAAATTATTTGATGAATACATCACACTGCAGGCACTTTTAAAAGAATTAAGTATCATTCATAGTGGCGGAGCTATAAAAGGTTTCTTGGCTAATAATACCGTTTTATTCAACGGTGAGGATGAAAAACGTCGTGGAAAAAAACTTCGTTATGGAGATGTTATTACCATTCCGTCTGAGGAACTTGAAATAACGATTGTAGCTCCTACGACAAATGAAATTGAAGAACATCAAAAAGAAGTCGCTGAAAAAGCACGTGTTGCTGCCATTGTTAAAAAAATGAATCAGGATAATAAAAAGAAACAAAAAGCACATCCGTCAAAAGAAAGCAATAAAACTAAACGAAAACCCGTTCGTTTCCCAGGAACCTAACTATGTGGCTCGAAAAAATTGATATTCAACACTTTAGAAATTATACTGAAGCCTCTGTGAGCTTCTCACCTCATCTCAATATTTTTCTTGGTCGCAATGCCCAAGGAAAAACAAATATTCTTGAGGCCATCTATTTTCTAGCATTGACACGTAGTCATCGGACCCGTTCAGATAAAGAACTGATTCAATTTCAACAAAATACTCTCAAACTGAACGGCATTGTGCATCGTCATAGTGGGAAGCTACCTCTGGAAATCAGTTTATCTAATAAAGGACGCATAACAAAGGTCAACCATCTCAAACAAGCTAAATTATCCGATTATATCGGTCACATGACGGTGGTGCTCTTTGCTCCTGAGGATTTACAACTTATAAAAGGATCTCCAAGCCTAAGGCGTAAATTTATAGATATTGATTTAGGACAGATTAAGCCTGTTTATCTCTCAGACCTATCAAGTTATAATCATGTACTCAAACAACGTAATGCCTATCTCAAATCTACTGACAATGTAGACATTAATTTCCTCTCAGTATTAGATGAACAGCTTTCCGATTTTGGAACACGAGTTATCGAACATAGACTAGAATTTATCAAGCAATTAGAGGAGGAGGCAGATAGACATCATAGTAACCTCTCAAATCAGATAGAGCGTCTTAAAATCTCCTACGAATCTAATATCCCACTGGAAAATAACAAAGTTATTCGCGAATCATTTTTAACCACGTTAAAGCAAAATCACAAAAGAGATATCTTCAAAAAGAACACTGGTGTTGGTCCACATAGGGATGATTTGACATTTTACATCAATGACATGAACGCATCTTTCGGTAGTCAGGGGCAGCAACGTAGCCTCATTCTTTCTTTAAAAATGGCTGAGATTGCTCTGATAAAAAAAGTAACAGGTGAATTTCCTATTCTTCTCCTCGATGATGTCATGAGTGAGCTTGACAACCACCGTCAACTTAAACTGTTAGAAAGTATTGACGAAGAGGTTCAAACCTTCATGACGACAACTTCACTTGATCATCTGAGTAACCTACCACCTGATTTAAAGACCTTCTTAGTTAAGAATGGTAATATTTATGAAAAACAAGTCGATTAAATGACTTGTTTTTCTATTTTTGGGTAATTGACAGATGTGACAAGTATCACCTAACAAGTTGTAAATTCTTTCAACCTAAATCCTTTATTAACAACTATACTCACGTAAATACGTTGTAAACTTATTGTAAATATCTCTGTAAACAAAAAGTACTTATCTGAGATAAGTACTTTTATGTTTATTAATGAGCTGAGTAGTTAGGCGCCTCGTTGGTAATTTGAACATCATGAGGGTGACTTTCAATAAGTCCTGCACCTGACATTTCAACAAACTGAGCTTTATCATGTAAAGCCTGGATGTCTTCTGCACCTGTATAACCCATACCTGCACGGATACCGCCAATCAATTGGAATACAATATCAGCAGCAGAACCTTTATAAGCTACACGGCCTTCAATTCCTTCTGGAACAAGTTTATTCGCTTCATTAACTGCACCTTGGAAGTAACGATCGCTTGATCCCTTCTTCATCGCTGCAATTGATCCCATACCACGGTATGATTTATATTTACGACCTTGGAAAATCTCAGTTTCACCTGGTGCTTCATCAGTACCAGCAAACATAGAACCAAGCATTACAGCATTACCACCTGCTGCAAGAGCTTTTACAATATCACCTGAGTATTTGATACCACCATCAGCAATGATTGTTTTTCCGTATTCACGCGCAACACTTGCAGCATCGTAAATAGCAGTGACTTGAGGAACACCTACACCCGCAACCACACGTGTTGTACAAATAGAACCTGGTCCGATACCTACTTTAACGACATCGACACCTGCTTCATAAAGTGCACGCGCACCTTCAGCTGTTGCAATATTTCCTGCAATCAAAGTACGATCTGGGAAGTGGGCACGAATTTCAGCAATTTTACGAAGAACACCTGCTGAATGACCATGTGCAGTATCAATGACAATAGCATCTGCGCCTGCTTCAAAGAGAGCTTCTGCACGTTCAAAGGTATCAGAAGTAACCCCTACAGCACCTGCTACCAAAAGACGACCGAACTCATCCTTAGCTGCATTAGGAAACTCGATAACTTTTTCGATATCCTTAATAGTAATGAGTCCTGACAAACGACCTTCTTCATCAACTAGAGGTAGCTTTTCAATACGATGCTCATGGAGAATACTTTCAGCTGTTTCAAGATCTGTTCCAACTGGAGCAGTGACCAATTTTTCAGAAGTCATGTGTTCTGAAATTGGAGTATCGTAATTAGAGATAAAACGCATATCACGGTTTGTGATAATACCAACCAATTTACGATTTTCAAGTGTCTCAACAATTGGAACCCCTGAAATACGGTAACGTTGCATCAACTCTTCAGCTTCAGCAACTTTATTTTCAGGCGTTAAGAAGAATGGATCAATGATGACACCATTTTCAGAGCGCTTTACTTTTCGAACTTCTTCAGCTTGTTCCGCAATAGACATATTTTTGTGAATGACACCCAAACCACCTGCACGAGCAATTGAGATAGCCATCTTACTATCTGTGACCGTATCCATGGCTGCAGTGATAATTGGGATATTTAATGTCAAATTTTTAGCCAATTTCGTCTTCAAGTTGACGTTGTTTGGTAGAACATGACTTTCCGCAGGAATAAGCAATACGTCATCAAAAGTGTAACCTTTTTTCAAGAATTTAGTGTCCCAATTTGACATTATAATCGTCCTCTTTTCTCAAAGTTTTGAGGTACAGAAACCCCAGTCTATTTTTTAATTGATAATATCATATCATGCTAAAATGATTTGTCAACAGATTTCGCATAAGATTCTAAGAAAACCTTTTTCCAAATAAAAATAGGGCTCCAGATTATCTTGAGTCCCTACTTTTTATTTCTTAAAAATAATTAATTCCCATTGCTTCTTTTACTTCTGCCAATGTTTGTCCAGCAACTTCACGCGCTGCTTGACTACCTTTTTCAAGCATACGGAAAACTTCTCCCATATCCTTGGCATATTCTAAACGGCGTTCACGAATTGGAGCTAACTCACGTTCTAAGATTTCTAGAAGATAACGTTTCGTCTTCACATCTCCTAAACCGCCTCGTTGATAATGTTCTTTCATTTCAGCAATTGTAGTAGCATCCTCTTCGCGACCAAAGATATCAAGATAATGGAAAACCATGTTACCTTCAATTTGGCCTGGATCTTCCACACGAATATGATTTGGATCCGTATACATGCTCATGACTTTTTTACGAACAGTGTCCTCATCATCTGAAAGGAAGATACCATTACCCAAGGATTTAGACATCTTAGCATTACCATCTAGACCTGGAAGGCGTCCTGCAGCTTCATTTTCAGGGTAGATTCCCTCTGGCTCAACCAAAATATCACAATTATAAGTATGATTGAAGCTACGTGCAATTTCACGTGTCTGCTCAATCATTGGCTTTTGGTCATTACCTACAGGAACATAATTTGCTTTAAAGGCCGTGATATCAGCTGCCTGAGAAATTGGATAAACTAGAAATCCTGTTGGAATCGATTCTCCGAAACCTTTTTGAGCAATTTCCGTCTTAACCGTTGGGTTACGCTCTAAACGTGCCAATGAAACTAGGTTCATGTAATACATAGTCAACTCAGCCAACTCAGGAATCTGACTTTGAATGAAAATAGTTGACTTCGCTGGATCCAAACCTACAGAGAGATAATCTAAAGCAACATTCCCAATTGATTCTTTGATGATCTCTGACTCTTTTGCGTGATCCGTAAGAGCTTGCTGATCAGCCAAGAAGACAAACATGTTATATTTATCTTCGTTTTGTAAAAGGACACGATTTTTTAAACTACCAACATAGTGTCCTAGATGAAGTTTCCCTGTTGGACGGTCTCCCGTCAAAATAATAGGTTTCGTCATATAATTACCTCTCTAATACAAAAAAATCCCCACGCAAAAACATGCGTGAGGGCGTTAATCACTTTTGATACGCGGTACCACCTCAGTTGATAACTCATTCTGCAGCTATCATCTCAAACCTTCTCAACAAAGAAGTTGCACGATAAGGGGTGCCAAACCTAACGTTTATGTGTTCACGTTAATTGTCAATTCTCTTCAGCCCATTCATTCCACCTTCATACTGGTTTTCAGCAACCACCAGCTCTCTATAAAAAAGGATAGAATTACTCTTCTGATGACTATTATTCTACATTGTTTTATCTATTTTTGTCAAGATTATGTTTCTAGTTTCACGTGAAACACAACCTCAGATACAACCAAAATAGTCATTACTTGACGGAAACTTAAAAAGACTTGATAATAAGAATATCATTTCTAGGAGATATTATATGAAACGTCGAATAATAGACATACTTTTAGTTACACTCGGTTCTTTTATTGCTGCGGTTGGCTATAACTCACTTTTAGTTAAGAATAATATTGCTTCAGGTGGTGTCGGAGGGCTAGCCATTAGTTTAAACGCCCTTTTTGGTTGGAATAATGCTAACTTCGTCTTAGCAACAACCATCCCTTTGTTAATTTTATGTTGGTTCTTTCTTGGCCGCGAAGTTCTCCTAAAAACCTTCTATGGGTCTCTTGTCTTCCCAACTTTTATTAAATTAACTGAGGGCTTACCTACACTCACCAAACAACCTTTGTTGGCTGCTATTTTTGGTGGGATTGTATTAGGGCTAGGACTAGGAATAGTCTTCTATGGAAATTCCTCAACTGGAGGAACTGGAATTATCACACAAATTCTCAACAAATATACGCCACTCCCACTAGGAATGGTACTACTTATTGTCGATGGGATCATTGTCGCAATCAGTGCTATTGCCTTTCCTCCTGATACTGTTATGTATTCCATTCTCTCACTTGGAGTTGTTTCTCTTACAATTGATAAAATGATGGTCGGACTCAATTCATCACGAAATCTTCTAATCATTTCGCAAAATAGTGAACAAATCCTAAACTACATCACTAGAGTGGCTGATCGAGGAGCAACAAAAATCCCAGTTCTTGGTGGACATACCGGACATGCACAAAATATGATTATGACCACCTTGTCAACTCATGAGGTTCCAAAAGTCCAAGAAGAAATCCAAAAAATAGATGAAACTGCCTTTATCGTCATTGTTCCTGCTTCTACAGTTATGGGACGTGGATTTAGCCTCCAAAAAGATTACCAAAGAGTTCCAAATGACTTTATTAATCCCTTGTAAAATCAATTGAAATAAAGTCTAATTTCTCGTAAAATAGTAGTTAAGAATAAAAATAAAGGATATTATATGCTTACTGTATCAGATGTATCGCTTCGTTTTAGCGATCGTAAACTTTTTGATGATGTTAACATTGCCTTCACGCCAGGTAATACTTATGGTCTTATCGGTGCTAATGGTGCTGGTAAATCTACTTTTTTGAAAATTTTAGCTGGTGATATCGAACCAACAACAGGACACATCTCTCTTGGTCCTGATGAACGTCTTTCTGTCCTTCGTCAGAACCACTTTGACTATGAAGAAGAACGCGTTATCGATGTTGTTATCATGGGTAATGAGCGCCTCTACGATATCATGAAAGAAAAAGATGCCATCTACATGAAAGAAGATTTTTCAGATGAAGATGGTGTCCGTGCTGCTGAACTAGAAGGACTCTTTGCTGAATTAGGTGGTTGGGAAGCTGAAAGCGAAGCCTCACAATTGCTTCAGAATCTAAATATCCCAGAAGACCTTCACTATCAAAATATGAGTGAATTGGCTAATGGTGACAAGGTGAAAGTGCTCCTTGCAAAAGCACTCTTTGGTAAACCTGATGTACTTCTTCTTGACGAACCTACCAACGGTCTTGATATTCAGTCAATCTCTTGGCTTGAAGATTTCTTGATTGATTTTGAAAATACTGTTATTGTCGTATCCCATGACCGTCACTTCTTGAACAAGGTATGTACGCATATGGCCGACCTTGACTTTGGTAAAATCAAACTCTATGTTGGTAACTATGACTTCTGGAAACAATCTTCAGAATTAGCTGCTCGCTTGCAGGCTGACCGTAATGCCAAAGCAGAAGAAAAAATCAAAGAACTTCAAGAGTTCGTTGCACGTTTCTCTGCCAACGCTTCAAAATCTAAACAAGCGACTTCTCGTAAGAAAATGCTCGATAAAATTGAGCTAGAAGAAATCGTCCCATCAAGTCGTAAATATCCATTCATCAATTTCAAAGCAGAGCGTGAAATCGGTAATGACCTTTTAACAGTTGAAAATCTCACTGTTAAGATGGATGGTGAGACTATTCTTGACAACATTAGTTTCATCTTACGACCAGGAGATAAAACTGCCATCATCGGTCAAAACGATATTCAAACAACTGCATTGATTCGTGCTCTTGCCGGTGATATTGACTACGAAGGTACAATCAAATGGGGTGTTACTACTAGCCGTTCTTACCTTCCAAAAGATAATTCTAAGGAATTTGCCTCTGGTGAATCTATCCTTGAATGGCTTCGTCAATTCGCAGAAAAAGGTGAAGATGATGATACCTTCTTGCGTGGATTTCTTGGACGTATGCTCTTCTCAGGAGATGAGGTTAATAAATCAGTTAGTGTCCTCTCAGGGGGAGAAAAAGTACGTGTCATGCTTTCAAAACTCATGCTTTTGAAATCTAACGTCCTTCTTCTAGATGATCCTACTAATCACTTGGATTTGGAATCAATTTCAAGTCTAAATGATGGTGTCCGTGACTTCAAAGAGTCTGTTATCTTTGCCAGTCATGACCACGAGTTTATACAAACAATAGCGAACCACATCGTTGTCGTTTCAAAAAATGGGGTTATTGACCGTATTGATGAAACTTATGACGAATTCCTTGAAAATGAAGAAGTTCAAGCTAAAGTCAAAGCTCTATGGGCTGATTAACTATAAAAAGACACAGGTTGGGATATCCCAACCTGTCTTAGTATCATTATGACAAATAAAAAATACCAAACGACCTCATTATTTTATCTGGCTGCTTTTTTCATACCTGTAATAATCATGATAGGTGTCCTTTTCAGCCAAAAAATCTATCCAGGTAGTGAAAGAACTATTTTAACAAGTGATGGTTTTCATCAATATGTGATATTTGCGACTGAACTTAGGAATATACTTCATGGAGATGGGAGCCTCTTTTACACCTTCACAAGTGGTCTAGGGCTTAATTTCTATGCTCTAACAAGCTATTACCTAGGTTCCTTCTTGTCTCCACTTTACTATTTCTTTACTGTCAACCAAATGGCCGATGCTTTTTATTATATAACACTCCTTAAATTCGGCCTTATTGGGTTATCAGGAGCTTTTAGTTTTAAGCGGCTCTTTACAAAAGTGTCAAGAAGTTTCATCCTATGTCTTTCTACAGGATTTTCTTTGATGAGCTTCGCTACCAGTCAGTTAGAAATTAATACCTGGCTAGATGCCTTTATTCTAGCACCTCTAATCATATTAGGTTTACACCTCTTACTAAGATTCAATAAACGGGGCTTATACTTTTTTAGCCTAACCTGTCTTTTTATCCAAAATTACTATTTTGGTTATATGATGGCTATTTTCCTAACCCTTTACACCATAGTACAATTGATAACTATCAAGGGATGGAAGATTAAGATTCTTCATTTCATAGACTTTGGAATTGTTTCTATACTTGCTGGTTTAAGTAGTGCTGTCATGTTACTGCCTACACTACTTGACTTGACCACACATGGTGAAAAGTTTACAGGTGCGTCAAGTTTGTTGACAGAGTCCACCTATTATTTTGACTTCTTTGCGAAAAATCTCGTTGGAGTTTACGATACTACTAAATTTGGGTCAATCCCTATGATTTATGTGGGAATCTTACCTTTGATTCTTTTTCTACTTTTCTTTATTAGTAGGGAAGTCAAGCTATCATTACGTCTAGGTTATCTCTTATTAGTAGCTTTCTTTATCGCTAGCTTCTACTTACAGCCTCTTGATTTGTTTTGGCAAGGAATGCATGCACCCAACATGTTTCTCCATCGCTATTCTTGGCTCCTATCTCTCCTAATTGTTCTTTTGGCAGGAGAAACACTCAACCGAATTAAAAACTTTTCTTTTAAAAGACTCCTCCTATCTTTCTTAGGATTGAGTACCGCTTACTTACTAACTTGGATTTTCCAATCTCACTATAGCTTCATTGAATCAGTCTCCTGGCTATTAAGCCTAGCATTTCTTCTAGCCTATGCCATTCTATTTATTAGCTATTTTAGACAGCAAATTCCTGGGAGTGTTTTTCGCTGTTTCACCTTCTTATTCTGCATTTTTGAGCTTGCATTAAGTACTTACTATGTTGTTGGAGCTCTGGGAAATGAGTGGGTATTTCCAACTCGTGAAGGCTACCTACGAAATATGTCAGCCATTACAAAACTAGTTTCAGATACTAAGCAAGCAAATAAGACTTTTTACCGTACTGAAAGGTTAGAGGCTCAAACTGGTAACGACAGTATGAAATTCAACTATAATGGTATCTCTCAGTTCTCATCCATTCGAAATACTGCTTCAAGCTCAACACTCGATAGGTTAGGCTTCAAATCTGAAGGGACTAATTTAAACCTACGTTACCAAAATAACACCATTATCGCTGATAGTCTCTTCGGAATAAAATATAATTTATCGAACTTTGACCTTAATAAGTATGGTTTTAATCACGTAACTTCTGAAAAAACAATGGGGCTTTATCAAAATAATAATGCAAGCCAGCTTGCTATCTTAACTGATGGCATTTACAAGAATATTGACTTCACTGTCAATACGCTTGACAATCAAACTAGCTTGCTAAATGCTCTATCTGGACTTAACTTAACCTATTTTAAACGAGCTCCATCTCAACTTTTTGATCAAGATGCTAAGTCTTTGAATCAGCATGTGGCTAAAAACGTTAGCAACTCGAATAAAGATTTTGTAACAATCACCTATCGAGTCATCGCTCCACCACATAGTCAACTCTATGTTAGTATTCCTAATATTTCTTGGTCCGATGACAATAACCACTCTCTGTCAATTACTGTAAATGGTGTGACAAGGAATCAAGTTACTGATAATACCTTTGATTTCTTCAATCTTGGCTACTTTGAAACAGAATCAATGGTTACCATCAAACTTAGTTTTCCTGGCAATAAAGCAATATCCTTTGATAATCCTAGTTTTTATGCCCTTGATACTCAAAACTATCAGATAGCTATGGATACTATTAATGAACGTGATAGCAAGGTTACGACGTCAAATAATAAAGTGTTCGTTGATTATAGTAGTAAAACGAATGCCTCACTATTCTTCACCATTCCATACGATAAGGGGTGGACAGCGACCATAAACCATAAAAAAGTTAAGATTCAACGAGCCCAAAAGGGGTTCATGAAAGTTGATGTCCCTAGTGGGAAAGGTGAAGTTGTTCTAACCTTCATTCCCTATGGTCTTAAGACAGGTTTATTGATTAGTCTATTGGCAAGTATCATATTTTGTTGCTACGCTTATTTCATCAGAAAAATAACCGTTATTCAAAAACGCTGATCATCTTAAATTAAATAGGTCTGGAACAATTGTTCCAGACCTATTTATCTTTGGGTACAAAAAAACTCAAGCTATACAACTTGAGGTGTCTTATCACTCCGCCAGTAGGACTCGAACCTACGACATCATGATTAACAGTCATGCGCTACTACCAACTGAGCTATGGCGGATAAAACTGCTAAGTAGCAAAAATAGTCCGTACGGGATTCGAACCCGTGTTACCGCCGTGAAAAGGCGGTGTCTTAACCCCTTGACCAACGGACCAAGTTCTGAGATTTTTATCTCGTTAACACTCTTATTATTATATCAGAGTATTCGATTTTGTCTATACTTTTTTTCAAAAAAAATATTAAATTTTGCTAAATTTATTCGAATTTTACGTTAGTTTTTATCTTGCTTTTACAAAGTATTGACATGTTGCTATATATTTTGTAAACTAATAGAGTTATTGGTCCCATAGCTCAGCTGGATAGAGCATTCGCCTTCTAAGCGAACGGTCGCAGGTTCGAATCCTGCTGGGATCAGATAAAAAACGCAATCTAGAATCTCTAGTTGCGTTTTTCTTTTGCCTCGATAAATAGGAAATAATTTAAAACAAGCAAGGGAAGCAAAGTCGTATATAGGCTGTATTCATGTAAATATTGAGCAAACCAAGTTGAGGCTGCAACTCCTACCATAAATGTAAAGATGATAATAGTAGTGTAAGAAGCTTGTTTAAGCACTTTGGGATCCCCCTCGTCAATAGCCCTGGCAACGGTTAAAGAGGTATTCGTAATATTACCAGTCATCATGAAGGAAGCATAATTTACCCCTCTGACGCGCTTAAAAATCCCTACCTGAAGAGAGGCAAAAAATGCCAAGCCTGCAATCGTAATAGTAGAATCAACGTAAGGTGTAATAATGGCGAGAATAGTCATCAAGAGAAAGGCAAGTCTAATCGCTTGCAAATGCCATCCCCATTTATGGTTAATGAGCCACTTCTTAACAAAAAAAACAAAAAACTGACCTAAAACAAAGAAAAAAATAGGTATCACATAGCTGAAAGCTCTTGCAATATGCCCCTCAACAAGATGAATAACCAAATAAAGAAGATTACCTGTCTGAATACTTGCAAATCGTCCGTCTTGAGTATTGTAAGTATAGGCATCAATAAAGCCCCCTATATAACTTACTAGAGTTGCTACCCTTAATCCTTCAAAAACACGATAGGAGCGTTTTTTCATTCTGAACATGTCTGTTTCCTTCTTCTACTTATGGTAAGGACTTCCCTGCTGAATCATGAATGCGCGATAAATTTGTTCTACTAATACAAGGCGCATAAGCTGATGAGGGAACGTTAAGAGACCAAAACTCATTAATTGATTAGCCCTCTTTTTCACTGTAGGAGAGAGTCCCAAACTTCCCCCTATAATAAAAGTAATATCTGAATAGCCTCTAAGAGTCGCTTGCTCTAACTCTTTAGCAAATTGCTCCGAGGGAAATTGTTTTCCTTCAATAGCTAAGGCAATGACATAATCACGATCACCTACTTTAGCCAAGATACGCTGCCCCTCTTTGTCTAGGATAGCTTTATTTTCAGATTCGCTTGCATTATCTGGCGTCTTTTCATCCGTTAATTCTATAGACTCAAATTTTGTAAAGCGTCCTAGTCGTTTGACATACTCCGCAATGCCATCTTTCAAATATTTTTCTTTCAATTTTCCAACGGTAATCAATTTAACTTTCATAGGCTTATTATAGCACATATCCACAATCTTTTAACACCTTATCCACACCTTTTTACTGTTAAGAATCTTTAGTTATCCCTATAAAATAGCTTATTATCTACATTTTTTGAAACTTATCCACAGACTGTTGATAACTGTTCTTTAAAATCACTTTATGATATAATTAAGCTTACTTTGATATGTTTATCAAAAAGGAGGACTAAACGTGAAAAAATTTAACTGGAAAAAAATAGTAGCGCCAATTGCAATGCTTGTTATTGGCTTGCTAGGTGGTTTGCTAGGTGCCTTTATCCTACTAACAGCAGCAGGGGTATCTTTTACCAATTCAACAGATACAGGTGTTAAAACAGCTAAGACCGTATACAATAATACAACAGATACAACTAAAGCTGTTAAGAAAGTACAAAATGCCGTTGTTTCTGTCATCAATTACCAAGAAGGGTCATCTTCAGATTCTCTAAATGAACTTTATGGCCGTATCTTTGGTGGAGATGATAGTTCTGACTCTAACCAAGACAAATCAAAAGATTCTGATGGGTTGCAAGTCGCTGGTGAAGGTTCTGGAGTCATCTATAAAAAAGATGGGAAAGAGGCCTACATCGTAACCAACAACCACGTTGTCGATGGCGCTAAAAAACTTGAAATCATGCTTTCAGATGGATCAAAAATTACTGGTGAACTCGTTGGTAAAGATACTTACTCTGACCTAGCAGTTGTCAAAGTTTCTTCAGATAAAATTAAAACCGTAGCGGAATTTGCAGACTCAAACTCTCTCACAGTCGGTGAGAAGGCAATTGCTATCGGTAGCCCACTTGGTACCGAATACGCCAACTCAGTAACAGAGGGAATCGTTTCTAGCCTTAGCCGTACCGTAACTATGCAAAACGACAATGGTGAAACTGTTTCAACAAATGCTATCCAAACGGATGCTGCCATTAACCCTGGTAACTCAGGTGGTGCCTTAGTCAATATCGAAGGACAAGTTATCGGTATTAACTCAAGTAAAATTTCATCAACGTCAGCAGTCGCTGGTAGCGCCGTTGAAGGTATGGGATTTGCCATTCCATCAAACGATGTTGTCGAGATTATCAATCAATTGGAAAAAGACGGTAAAGTTACACGACCAGCCCTAGGAATCTCAATGGCCGATCTTAATAGCCTTTCTAGCAGTGCAACTTCTAAATTAGATTTACCAGATGATGTGAAATCTGGAGTGGTAGTCGGCAGCGTTCAAAAAGGTATGCCAGCTGACGGTAAACTTCAAGAAAATGATGTTATCACTGAAATTGACGGTAAGGAAATCAGCTCAAAAACTGATATTCAAACCAATCTTTACAGCCATAGTATCGGAGATACAATCAAGGTAACCTTCTATCGTGGTAAAGAGAAGAAAACTGAAGAACTTAAATTAACAAAATCTACAGAAGACTTGTCTGACTAAGTCATTGACAAATCTGTCAAAAGACCTTTACAATAATGTAAAGGTCTTTTTTGGAAAGGAATAACATGCAAGAACAACTCAAAGCTTTACCTATTAGTGACATCTATCCCAATCCTTTTCAACCTCGTATAGAGTTCTCTGATGAAGAATTAGCGGAGCTAAGCCAATCGATTGCAGAAAATGGACTAATACAGCCAATCATTGTCCGAAAATCGGATATTATTGGTTATGAACTAATTGCTGGGGAAAGACGTTTACGTGCCTGTAAACGTCTAGGAATGACAGAAATCCCTGCAGTTGTAAAGGAAGTTACAGATCAAGAAAGCCGTAAACAAGCTATTATTGAAAATTTACAACGATCGAATCTCAATCCCATTGAAGAAGCAAAGGCCTATCGTAGTTTAATTAATGAGCTAGCTTATAGTCACGAGGAACTGGCGAAAGCTATGGGGAAATCCAGACCTTATATCAGTAACGCTCTCAGACTCCTCCAACTTCCCAAAGAGATACAGACGAGTATCGAAAATGGCAAACTGAGTCAAGGACATGCTAGAGCACTTTTAGCTGTTGAGGATACAAAAAAGCAATTAACTATCTATCATCAGGTCCTTACTGAAAAATGGTCAGTTCGTACCCTGGAAAAAAGACTTCAAGAACTTCCAAAAAAACAAAAATCAAAAAAAGATATTCATATAAAAGATAAAGAAAAAGAACTGGAAAAATCACTTGGTCTCCCCGTTACTCTTCGTTATCACAAAAATCACTCTGGAACTATTCAGATCCACTTTTCGACGGAAGAAGATTTTAACAGAATTATCAACAAGCTTATTTGACCTGTGAATTGAGGAGAAAAAAGAAACAAACTTATCCACATCATAAAATGGTTGCCCTCCCTTTATTTGAGAGGGTTTCTTTTTTTATTCACAACTTGTGGATAACTCTTGTGCACAATGTGAATTGTCTTTTTTTCCTTGTGGATAACTTAGGGAACTTTTATCTTCGGACCTGTGGAAAACTTTTTTGTTTTATGATAGAATCAGAGAACAAGAATAAAGAAGGAGAATTGATGGAATGACCGAAAAAGAGCATTTTTTTTGGAATAAGCTCTTAGAGCTGGCCAAAGAGGAACTAACACAAGCCACTTTTGATTATTATGTCCTAGATACCAAGCTCATCAAAGTTCAAGATAACGTTGCTACAATTCTGCTTGAGGAAGTCAAAAAGCTATTCTGGGAAAAGAATATGCAATCTTTCATTTTGATGGCTGGTTTTGAAGCCTATAATAGTGAAATCAAAGTTGAGTACGTCTTTGACGAAGCACTCTTAAACGAGGCAAATTCAACTGTAACAAACAATGACTTTGGCAATAAAAAGGAACAGCAAACACCTGCTCTTCCTACATTGGACTCTGACTTGAATAGTAAGTACACCTTTGATAATTTTATTCAGGGGGATGAAAACCGTTGGTCAGTTGCTGCATCTTTAGCTGTAGCTGATTCACCAGGAGCTACGTATAACCCTCTATTTATTTATGGAGGACCTGGTCTCGGAAAAACTCACTTACTCAATGCCATTGGTAACAAGGTCTTACATGATAATCCTCAAGCACGTATCAAATACATTACTGCAGAGAATTTCATTAATGAATTTGTTGTCCATATCCGTTTAGATAAAATGGATGAACTAAAACTTAAATACCGTCATCTGGACGTTCTCTTAATTGATGATATTCAATCATTGGCTAAAAAATCAACGCAAGCCACTCAAGAGGAATTCTTCAATACTTTCAATGTCCTTCACAATAATAATAAACAAATTGTCCTGACCAGCGACCGTAATCCAGATCAATTGAACGAGATGGAAGAGCGTCTTGTCACGCGCTTCAAATGGGGATTAACCGTCAATATCACACCACCTGACTTTGAAACGCGAGTGGCCATTCTTACTAATAAGATTATGGACTATGATTATCATTTTCCTCCTGAAACAATTGAGTATTTAGCTGGCCAATTTGATTCAAATGTCCGTGACTTAGAAGGGGCCTTAAAAGATATTAGCTTAGTTGCCAATGTTCGCCAGTTAGATACTATCACAGTTGAAGTAGCTGCTGAAGCCATTCGCGCACGTAAAATGGATAGTCCTAAGTTAACTCTTATTCCGATTGAGGATATCCAAACTGAGGTAGGAAAATTTTATAATGTCACTGTGAAAGAAATCAAGGCAACTAAACGAACACAAAATATTGTCTTGGCACGTCAGGTAGCCATGTATCTTGCGCGTGAAATGACTGATAACTCCCTTCCAAAAATTGGAAAAGAATTTGGAGGAAGAGACCACTCAACTGTCTTACATGCATACAATAAAATCAAAAATATGATTGCTCAAGATGACAGTTTACGCATTGAAATTGATACCATCAAAAACAAGATAAAATAATACTTGTGGATAACTATTAAAAATTATCCAAACTTTTCCACAGGCTGTGCACAAGTTTAAAGCCTTGATAAAACTATGTTTTGTAGACTTATGCACAGTGTCCACAAGACCTACTACTACTACTAAAATAATACTAATAAAATAAAGGAGCATCATGATTCAATTTGCGATTAATAAAGCTTATTTCTTACAAGCACTTCATACGACTCGCCGTGCTATTTCTTCTAAAAATGCTATCCCAATTCTATCAACGATTAAAATCGAAGTTACCAGTGATGGTATCTATTTGACAGGATCAAATGGGCAAATCTCAATTGAAAATAGTATCTCAGTTTCAGAAGAAAATGCAGGCCTATTAATTACACAGCCAGGTAGTATCCTTTTGGAAGCCAACTTTTTCATTAATGTTGTCTCAAGCTTGCCTGATGTTACCCTAACTTTTGAAGAAATCGAACAATACCAAGTTTTACTGAAGAGTGGTAAATCAGAAATTACCTTAAAAGGGAAAGATGTTGAACAATATCCCCGTATTCAGGAAGTTGATAGCTTGACGCCATTACTCATGGACACAAAAGTGTTAAAATCTATCATTGCTGAAACTTCATTCGCAGCAAGCACACAAGAAAGTCGTCCAATTTTAACCGGTGTTCACTTCGTTCTTTCAAATCATAAAGATCTCAAAGCTGTAGCAACTGACTCTCACCGTATGAGCCAACGCCAACTTGTTTTGGAGCATTCTGCAGATAACTTTGATGTTGTAATCCCAAGTCGCTCACTTAAAGAATTATCGGCAGTCTTTAGCGATGATATTGAAAACTTAGAGGTTTTCTTCTCAGCAAATCAAATTCTATTCCGTAGTGAAACAATTTCTTTCTATACACGTCTACTTGAAGGAAATTATCCAGACACGAATCGTCTCTTGTCTGATTCATTTGAAACAGAAGTTGTTTTTGAGACCGCTAGCCTTCGTTCTGCTATGGAACGTTCGTATTTGATTTCTAATGCTAGTCAAAGTGGTACCGTAAAACTCGAAATCATCAATGGCAGTGTCAGTGCCCATGTTAATTCGCCAGAAGTCGGAAAGGTGAATGAGGATATTGACGTGCAAGATATTTCAGGTAGTGATTTGGTCATTAGTTTCAACCCAACCTACCTAATAGATGCTTTGAAAGCTCTTAAGAGTGAGACTGTCCGTGTACGTTTCATTTCACCAGTGCGTCCATTTACTTTGACGCCAGCAGATGACAGTGAGAATTTTATTCAATTGATTACACCTGTAAGAACAAACTAAAATCGAAAAAGTTATCCACTGTGGATAACTTTTTTACTAGAGAGGAAGTCTATGTACCAAATTGGAAGTTTAGTTGAAATGAAAAAACCACATGCTTGTACCATCAAAGCAACAGGAAAAAAAGCTAATGAATGGGAAGTGACCCGTCTTGGAGCTGACATTAAGATCCGTTGTACGAATTGTGATCATGTGGTTATGATGAGTCGTCATGATTTCGAAAAGAAACTTAAGAAGATTTTATAACAGACATTGGGGAGTCTAGATAAGGAGATTCTTATGTTAAGAAAATTAGTTTACTAGCAATATAAAAACTTTCTAGAGTCCCCAATTATCTTCTTTATAGCATTCTTTGCCTTGCTTCCCTTTTTCCGATTCTCAAAGGGAAGTTGCCTATTTTTAACAATTTTTGTGTTATAATTAACTAAATTACTTTTTTATGGAGAAATAAATTAATGGCTTTAACAGCAGGTATCGTTGGTTTGCCAAACGTTGGTAAATCAACTCTTTTCAATGCAATTACAAAAGCGGGTGCGGAAGCTGCTAACTATCCTTTCGCGACAATTGATCCAAACGTCGGAATGGTTGAGGTACCAGATGAGCGTTTGACGAAACTGACTGAACTTATTACCCCTAAAAAGACAGTTCCAACCACATTTGAGTTCACAGATATTGCGGGTATCGTAAAAGGAGCATCAAAGGGTGAAGGTCTTGGAAATAAGTTCTTAGCGAACATTCGTGAAGTAGATGCGATTGTCCATGTGGTTCGTGCTTTCGATGACGAAAATGTTATGCGTGAACAAGGGCGTGAGGATGCCTTTGTAGATCCGATGGCTGATATTGATACAATCAACCTAGAATTGATTTTGGCTGACCTTGAATCAATTAACAAACGTTATGCGCGTGTCGAAAAAATTGCTCGTACACAAAAAGATAAAGATTCTGTGGCAGAGTTTAATATTCTTCAAAAGATTAAACCTGTTCTAGAAGATGGTAAGTCTGCACGTACGATTGATTTTACTGAGGAAGAGCAAAAAATTGTTAAGGGACTCTTCCTCTTGACAACAAAACCAGTACTTTATGTGGCTAACGTTGATGAAGACCAAGTCGCAAATCCTGATGATATTGATTATGTCAAACAAATTCGTGAGTTTGCAGCGACTGAAAATGCAGAAGTAGTTGTTATCTCGGCACGTGTTGAGGAAGAAATTTCTGAATTGGATGATGAAGACAAAGAAATGTTCTTGGAAGACCTTGGTTTGACAGAATCAGGAGTTGATAAACTGACACGCGCAGCCTATCACTTGCTTGGTCTAGGAACTTACTTTACTGCTGGTGAGAAAGAAGTGCGTGCTTGGACCTTTAAACGCGGCATCAAGGCTCCACAAGCAGCAGGAATTATCCACTCTGACTTCGAGAAAGGCTTTATCCGTGCCGTAACCATGTCTTACGATGATCTTATTAAATATGGCTCTGAGAAAGCTGTTAAGGAAGCTGGTCGCCTTCGTGAAGAAGGAAAAGAATATGTTGTTCAAGATGGCGACATCATGGAATTCCGTTTCAACGTTTAGAAAATAAAAAATAGTGCACAAGGCTGAAAAGTATTTTTCAGTCCTTTTGCTGTTTATCAAAGAGGAGAAATAATGACAAAATTAGTAGTTGGCTTGGGAAATCCTGGTTCAAAATACCATGAGACCCGTCACAATGTTGGTTTTATGGCCATTGACCTAATGGCTAAGGAACTAGGATTAACTTTTTCTGAAGAAAAGACCTTTAAGGCTGAAGTGGCTTCGACCTTTTTAAATGGTGAAAAGGTTTATTTTGTGAAACCAACGACCTTTATGAATCTATCAGGTCTAGCTGTCAGAGCATTGCTGGCTTATTACAATATTCCCATAGAGGATTTTATCGTCATTTACGATGACTTGGACATGGAAGTTGGGAAAATACGCTTTCGTCAAAAGGGTTCAGCAGGTGGTCATAATGGGATTAAATCCATCATTGCTGAAACTGGAACACAAGAATTTGATCGTATAAAAATTGGTATTGGTCGCCCACAGAAAGGAATGACGGTCGTTAATCATGTCCTTGGAAAATTTAGTGAAGATGATTATGCCACAATTTTACTGACTTTAGACAAGGTAGAGACGGCCCTCAATCATTACCTTAAAACCAATGATTTCGAAGACACCATGAGGCGTTATAATGGCTAATACCCTATTAGATCTTTTTGAGAAGAATCCTCAATTGCTTGAGTGGCGTGATAAAGTAACTTTATTGAGTAGACAGTTGGTTATGGGATTTTCTGGTTCCAGCAAGGCAGTTGTCATGGCATCTGCCCTTTCTGAGCAGGTTCCTAAGATTCTAATCGTTACTTCAACACAAAATGAAGCTGAGCAACTAACAGGAGATTTGTCAGCTATCTTAGGAGAGGATAAGGTTTATTCTTTTTTTGCAGATGATGTAGTAGCTGCAGAGTTTATCTTCGCTTCTCCAGAAAAGACCCATTCTCGTCTCGAAAGTCTTAATTTTTTAATAGATAAAGAGGCCAGTGGGGTTTTGGTCACGAGTTTAGTTGGGACTAAGTTACATTTGCCTAACCCTAAGGTTTATAAAGACTCTCGTATTAACTTAGCACTAGGGGAAGAACATGATTTAGAGGCTCTCAGTAAGCATCTGACTCATATTGGATACCAAAGGGTAGAGCAGGTTCTCTCACCTGGTGAGTTTAGTCGTAGGGGCGATATTTTAGATATCTATGAACTGACTGCAGAACTCCCCTACCGTTTAGAATTTTTTGGAGACGAGATTGATGGTATTCGTCAGTTTGATAGCGATAGTCAAAAATCTTTAGACAATTTAGAGCATGTTATCGTATCTCCGGCAGATGATATTATCTTAACAAGAGAAGATTACCAACGTGCTGAGAAGGCCCTAGAAAGTGCGGTCTCGAAGGCAGAAGGTCCTCATAAAGCTTACCTTGAGGAAGTTCTGTCAGTTACGATTGATGGTTACCGTCATAAAGATTTACGTAAGTTTTTGTCTCTCTTTTATGATAAAGCTTACACCTTATTTGACTACCTTCCAAAGGGAACTCCTGTATTCATTGATGATTTTCAAAAGATAGTGGACCGCCATGGACGTCTTGAGTTGGAAGTGGCTAATCTTTTAACTGAGGATCTTCATCAGGGCAAGTCTCTGAGTCATCTAAATTACTTAGTGGATTCATTTAAGACTTTACGTAACTATCAGCCAGCTAGTTTCTTTTCGAATTTTCATAAGGGATTGGGAAATCTTAAATTTGATAAGTTGTATCAATTCACGCAATACCCTATGCAAGAGTTCTTTAACCAGTTCCCACTTCTAGTTGATGAAATACATCGCTATACCAAGAATAAGGCAACAGTTATTTTACAAGTGGGGTCTGAGAAGCAGCTCAAATCTTTGAAGGAAACCTTGGAAGAATATGATTTAGATTTACCCCTTAGTAGTTTTGGAGATTTGATCCCTCATAAGCCTCAGTTAGTCTTAGGAAACTTATCCAATGGTTTTTACTTTGCGGATGAAAAGCTTGTTCTTGTCACTGAACGTGAGATTTTTCATAAAAAAGTAAAACGTCGTGCGCGTGCCAGTCACGTTTCCAATGCAGAGCGTCTCAAAGATTACAATGAACTTGAAAAAGGTGATTATGTTGTACACCAGACTCATGGTATCGGTCAATTTAAAGGTATTGAGACTATTGAGATTAAAGGGGTGCATCGTGACTACTTGACCATCCAATATCAGGATGCTGCAACAATTTCTCTACCTGTTGAGCAGATTGAGAGTCTCTCTAAGTATGTATCAGCGGACGGAAAAGAGCCTAAAATTAATAAACTCAATGATGGGCGTTTCCAAAAGACTAAACAAAAAGTAAGCAAGCAAGTAGAGGATATTGCCGATGATCTCTTAAAACTTTATGCTGAGCGTAGTCAACTTAAAGGTTTTGCTTTTTCACCAGATGATTATAACCAAAGGGATTTCGAAGATGATTTTGCCTATGCTGAGACAGAGGATCAATTGCGTTCTATCAAGGAAATTAAGGCAGACATGGAGTCAGACAAACCCATGGATCGTCTCTTGGTGGGTGATGTTGGTTTTGGTAAGACAGAGGTAGCTATGCGTGCTGCCTTCAAGGCAGTCAATGATGGAAAGCAAGTTGCTATCCTAGTTCCTACAACAGTTCTCGCCCATCAGCACTATTTGAATTTTAAAGAACGTTTTGAAAATCATGCCGTTGAAGTAGATGAACTCAGTCGTTTTAGAAGTAAAAAAGAGCAAAATGAGACTATTGAAAATCTCGCTAAAGGGCGTATTGATATTATTATTGGTACCCACCGCCTGCTGTCTAAAGATGTTAAGTTCTTTGACTTAGGCTTGCTAGTAATTGATGAAGAACAACGTTTTGGCGTGAAGCATAAAGAGAAACTTAAGGAGCTGAAGGCTAAGGTTGATGTCCTTACGCTAACTGCGACACCTATTCCTCGTACGCTTCATATGTCTATGTTAGGTATTCGTGATTTGTCGATTATTGAGACAGCACCTACCAACCGTTATCCAGTTCAAACTTATGTTATGGAAACTAATCCTGGTCTTATTCGAGAAGCGATATTAAGAGAGATGGACCGAGGCGGCCAGATTTTTTATGTTTATAATCGTGTTGAAACCATTGATCAAAAAGTTTCTGAACTACATGAGCTGGTCCCTGAAGCACGTATCGGATTTGTTCATGGTCAGATGAGTGAGGTTATGTTGGAGAATACCCTCTTGGATTTCTTGAATGGTGATTACGATGTTTTGGTAGCAACGACCATTATCGAGACAGGGATTGATATCTCCAACGTTAATACGCTCTTTATTGAGAATGCAGATCATATGGGCTTATCTACTCTTTATCAGTTGAGAGGTCGTGTGGGGCGTAGTAATCGAATTGCTTATGCCTATCTCATGTATCGTCCTGATAAAGTGTTGACGGAAGTCTCTGAGAAGCGATTGGATGCTATTAAGGGCTTTACAGAACTGGGATCAGGTTTCAAAATTGCCATGCGTGATTTATCAATTCGTGGTGCCGGTAACATTCTTGGTGCTTCTCAAAGTGGTTTCATCGACTCAGTCGGATTCGAAATGTACTCGCAACTCTTGGAAGAGGCTATCAATAAACGTCAAGGTAAAACTCAAGTTCGCCGTAAAGGAAATGCAGAGTTCAATCTTCAGATTGATGCTTACCTCCCTTCCGACTATATTTCTGACGAGCGCCAAAAAATTGAAATTTATAAGCGTATTCGAGAAATTGAGAATCAGAAAGACTATCAAGACCTTCAAGATGAGCTTATTGACCGCTTTGGAGAATATCCAGACCAAGTTGCCTATCTCATTGAGATTGGTCTGGTTAAGGCCTATTTAGATGCTGCCTTTGCAGAATTAGTCGAGCGTAAGAACGATACTATTATTGTTCGTTTCGAACAAGCCTCTCTTAAATTCTTCTTGACTCAAGACTATTTCGAAGCCATCTCTAAAACGCATTTAAAAGCAAAAATCAGTGATAACCAGGGGAAAGTAGAGATTACTTTTGATGTTCGTAACAAGAAAGACTATGAGATTCTTGAAGAATTAAAAATTTTTGGACAGACATTTATGGAAATCAAAGAACGTAAAGAAAAAAAGGAAGCTTAAGGAAAGTTTAAGTAAGTCTCTCTATACTATAAAACATCCTAAAACTTTTCTTTTTCATAAATCTCCTGAGAGGGTCGACTAGTGTCGATTCTCTTATTTTTGTACTTGAAAAGGCTTTAGTCCCCTATTCTCTCAAAAAAATGCTATCATAGAAGAGATATCCTAACGAAAAGGAAACAGTAACATTGAGATTAGACAAATATTTAAAAGTATCACGAATTATCAAACGCCGTCCAGTTGCTAAAGAAGTAGCTGATAAAGGACGTATAAAAGTAAATGGTGTACTCGCTAAGTCATCTACAGATTTAAAAATTGGTGACCAAGTGGAAGTTCGTTTTGGAAATAAACTTCTAACTGTCCGTGTTTTAGAAATGAAAGACAGTACTAAAAAAGAAGATGCGGCAAAAATGTACGAGATTATAAGTGAAACAAGGATTGAAGCAGATGAGCAAGAAGCCTAATATTGTACAGCTTACGAACGATTACATTGATAATGCCAATCAAGAGCAACGATTAGAGCGTGCCGAACACGAACAAAGGAATCGCTTTATGGGATGGATTCTCTTTGTGGTTGTTTTACTCTTTATCTTGCCAACCTACAATCTGGTTGAGACCTATATGAATATCAAACAGCAAGAGAAGGAAGTCTTGTCGCTTCAGAAAGACTATGATAAATTGTCAGATCAGACAAAGGAACGAAAGGATTTGGCTAAGAAACTTAAGGATGATGCTTTCGCCGAGAAATATGCGCGTGCTAAGTACTATTATTCACGTGAAGGAGAGTCAATCTATCCTGTACCAAGCTTATTACCCTAATGAAAGATTTACTTAAAACTGTAGAAACTTTTTTAACCTATTCAGAAGCCAAGTTAGAGGAACTATCAGAAAAAAATCAGCAACTTAAAACGGAATTACCGAGGAAAGAGGAGGTGAAGAAGCAAGCATGAAAAAGCTCTTAATAGCTGCAACTGTTGTGCTTGTATCTTCTAGTCCTCTAGTCTTACTTCCTATGGAGAAGGAGCTAACTCTGACCCCAAAACAGGTCCAAAAATTGACTCAAAATACTACAGCTAGCTTGACTCAATTTAAACAGATTCCTAAAAATCCAAGAACGATAACAACTATCCTAACTTACAAGAACAAGGATTTAACAGAATTTAAAACCAGTATCCAAGCGGATACCAAACTATCGATTTCTGCTATTTTTTGGAATGCTAAAGGTGAACCCGTTTTCCAACTTCAAGATGGTGATTATGTAGCCGCTAGTCAGAAATCAATTGTAGACGACAGTATCTATAATCAAAAACCAGTAGATATGACCCTCTGGACTAAAGATGGTTTTACGGTATACAAAGAACCTTACGTTCTAGGAACTGAAAAAGCTGACTCCAAACTCGCTAGTTTTAAACCCATTAAGGTTAGCCAAGCAGCTCAGACGCATGCAGGGACCTACTATTTGGTAGACGGAGAGGGGTGGATTAACGCTTCTGATTTATCAACGACTGACAATCGCATCGAGGCTGTTCAAAAAGTCCTTAATGAGAAGTATAACAATCAAGAGCGCATCTCAGTTTATGTTAAACAGCTTGATACGGACCGAGTAGCTGCTATCAATGACGAAAAAAGCATGTATGCAGCAAGCGTAGCCAAGCTTGGAGTACTCTATTATGCACAGGAACGTCTGTCCCAAAAGAAATTATCATTATCAGATGAGTATCAATATACCTCTGCTGTAAATGGTTTTCCAGGTGCCTATGATCCAGATGGTTCTGGAAAGATTAGTAAGATGCCTGATGATAAGAATTATAGCTTGGAAAATCTGTTAAAGGCTGTAGCCCAAAACTCAGATAATGTAGCGACAAATATATTAGGTTATTATGTAACTAATCAGTATGACAAGGCCTTCCAAAAATCAGTAGATAAAGCCGCAGCGACTTCGTGGAATATGGATAAAAAGGAGTTGACTGCTAGAGCCGCAGGTACTTTGATGGAGGCTGTTTATAGACAAAATGGAGATATTATCACTTATCTTTCAAGTACGGACTATGATGGCGAACGTATTTCCAAAAACATTGATGTTCCCGTCGCTCATAAAATTGGTGATGCCTACGACTTTAAACATGACGTCGCTATTGTTTATGCAGATTCTCCCTTTATTCTATCGATTTTTACGGATAAAGAGGGCTATGACAAAATCACCTCAATTGCAGATGATGTTTATGGAATTTTAAAATAATGACACAAAAATTGTTGCAAATGATGCAAGCCAAGGGTTATTTTAACCAGCACAAGAAAATTTTAGTAGCAGTATCAGGTGGAGCAGACTCTATGAGTTTGCTGCACTTTTTGTATAACCATCAAAAAGATTTGGATATTCAGTTGGGGATTGCTCACGTTAACCATAAACAACGACAAGAGTCGGAGCATGAAGAAGCGTATTTACGTCATTGGGCAAAGGAACATAAGGTCCCTTTTCACTATAGTGCCTTCTCAGGAAAGTTTTCAGAAAATGCTGCCCGTACCTTTCGCTATGAGTTTTTTAAGCGAGTCATGAAAGATTATGATTACTCTGCTCTTGTAACAGCCCATCATGCAGATGATCAAGCAGAGACGATTTTTATGAGACTGTTGAGAGGAAGTCGTTTAAGACACCTGACAGGAATATCAGCGATCAGACCATTTGGCACTGGTCAGATTATTCGTCCCTTTTTTCATCTTACGAAAGATCAACTTCCCGTAACTTTCCATTTTGAAGATCGGAGTAATACGTCACTAGCCTATCTTCGAAATCGCATCAGACTGACCTATCTTCCTACCTTATCTCAGGAAAATCCTAAATTTAAGGAGCACCTTTGTCTTTTAGCCGAGGAGATTGGTCTTATGAAGCAAGCTTTAGGGGAGTTAACAAAGGATATTACTATCACTGATTTATCTGTTTTTCAGCAACAGTCAGATCCTGTCCAGCTCTTTCTTCTTCAGAACTATTTAGATACCTTTCCTGATTTACAGCTTTCTAAAGGCCAATTTAATCAATTGATAAGTTATCTAAGGAAAAATGGTTCAGGAAAGATCCCCCTAATAAATGGTTACGAACTAGTAAAAACACAGACTTCTTTCCTAATAAGGAAAGAAGAGGCTATCTCTTTATCCCCTCCTTGTCTCTTAGAATTTGGAAAATCTGTTGAGTTTGAGGATTATACCTTGAGTTTTTCAGAATTCAATGACGTTTCTAACTCAGATACTATTAGTATTTGGTCAGATTCCCCAATAGTGATTCGTCATAGAAAAGAAGGCGATAAGATTGACCTTGGTAGTCACCATAAAAAGTTAAGACGACTATTTATAGACAATAAGATTTTAGAGAAGGATCGTCAAAAAGCCATTATAGGAGAACAAGATGGTCAGATTATTTTTCTTTATGTTGCTGGGCGTCTCTATTTGAAAAAAAGACCTGAAAATGCTATACTTTATGGCACTGTAGTCATTTATAAGAATTTCTAATCAAATACCATGTTCAAATAACGATGATTGAAGTAAAAGTGGTATAATAACAGAATATTGACTTCGAGAAAGGGAACCCAAATGTTAGAAAAAGACATTAAAAAAGTCCTCTTTTCCCAAGAGGATATCGTAGCTAAAACTAAAGAACTAGGACAACAATTGACAGAGGATTATGCGGGGAAAAATCCTCTACTAGTCTGTGTTTTGAAAGGTGCTGTTCCATTTATGGCAGAACTTATCAAACATATCGATACCCATATTGAGATGGACTTTATGGTCGTTTCAAGTTATGGTGGTGGAACTGTCAGCAGTGGTGAAGTAAAGATTCTTAAAGATGTTGACACTAATGTTGAAGGACGAGACATCATCTTTATTGAAGATATCATTGACACAGGTCGTACGCTCCTTTATCTTCGAGATATGTTCAAGTACCGTAAAGCCAATTCAGTCAAAATCGCAACTCTTTTTGATAAACCAGAAGGTCGTGTTGTTGATATTGAGGCAGATTACGTATGTTACGATGTTCCTAATGAATTTATCGTTGGTTTCGGACTAGACTATGATGAAAAATACCGTAACCTCCCTTATGTCGGTGTCCTAAAAGAAGAAATTTATACAAAATAAGTAAAGGTCTAATTAATTTATGAATAATAAAAATAATAATGGCTTCTTACGGAACGCTTTTCTCTACATCATAGTTATTATTGCGGTTGTAACCGGAGTACAATACTTTGCAGGAGGAAGCCAAAGCCCAAGTCAACAATTGTCTTACACACAGTTGGTTAAGAAAATTGAAGATGGTAAGGTAAAATCTATCACTTATCAGCCAGACGGTAGTATCATTGAAGTTAAAGGTAGCTACAAAAAGGCCGAAAAGGTTGATACTGATCTTAGTCTACCATTTTTAGGTAGTGCATCATCAGAGACACGTAGCTTTACATCGACTGTGCTGCAGAATGAAACAACCATGCAGAAATTGCAGTCAGCATCAGAAGCAGCTGATGTTAATGTTAAAATGATACGTGAAAGTTCAAGTGGTGCTTGGATTTCATATCTTTTTAGTTACCTACCTTTGATTGGGATTGCTATTTTCTTCCTTTTCATGATGAATCAAGGTGGTAACCGCGGTGCAATGAATTTTGGCCGCAACCGTGCTAAGACTCAATCAAAAGAGAATATTAAAGTTCGTTTCACAGATGTGGCTGGTGCGGAAGAAGAAAAAGAAGAACTTGTAGAAGTCGTAGATTTCCTCAAAAATCCACGTAAATATAAAGCACTTGGTGCACGTATCCCTAAGGGTGTTCTCCTTGAAGGCCCTCCAGGGACAGGTAAAACTCTGCTTGCTAAAGCTGTTGCTGGTGAAGCAGATGTTCCTTTCTTTAGTATCTCAGGTTCTGATTTCGTAGAGATGTTTGTCGGTGTCGGAGCAAGTCGTGTTCGTAGTCTTTTTGAAGACGCTAAGAAGGCCGAACGTGCTATTATCTTTATTGATGAAATCGATGCGGTTGGCCGTCGTCGTGGTACTGGAATGGGCGGCGGTAACGACGAACGTGAACAAACCCTTAACCAACTGTTGATAGAAATGGATGGTTTTGATGGAAATGAGAATATCATTGTCATTGCTGCAACCAACCGCAGTGATGTTCTTGATCCAGCCCTCCTACGTCCAGGACGTTTTGACCGTAAAGTTCTTGTTGGTCGCCCAGATGTAAAAGGCCGAGAAGCTATCTTGAAAGTCCATGCCAAGAATAAACCATTGGCTGAAGATGTTGACCTTAAAGTTGTTGCTCAACAAACTCCAGGTTTTGTTGGAGCTGACTTAGAAAATGTCTTGAATGAAGCAGCCCTAGTTGCTGCACGACGTAGTAAGACTAGAATTGATGCTAGTGATATCGACGAAGCAGAGGATCGTGTTATTGCTGGACCATCTAAGAAAGACCGCCAAGTTTCAGAACACGAACGTAAAGTTGTGGCTTACCATGAAGCAGGTCATACAATTGTTGGTTTAACACTTTCTAGCGCTCGTGATGTTCACAAGGTTACTATTGTTCCACGAGGTCGCGCAGGTGGTTATATGATTTCTCTACCAAAAGAGGATCAGATGTTGTCATCTAAAGATGAGCTAAAAGAACAATTGGCAGGACTTATGGGTGGACGTGTTGCAGAAGAAATTATTTTCAACGTTCAAACCTCAGGCGCTTCAAATGACTTTGAGCAAGCAACACAGTTAGCACGTGCAATGGTTACTGAATATGGTATGAGCGAAAAACTTGGACCAGTCCAATATGAAGGTAATCATGCGATGAATCCAGGACAATTTACGACAGATAAGTCTTACTCAGCTCATACAGCTCAACTTATTGACGAAGAAATTCGATCACTTTTAGTTGAGGCACATGACAAAGCAGCTGAAATTATCAATGCCAACCGAGAAACACATGCTCTCATTGCAGAAGCTTTGCTTAAGTATGAAACACTTGATGCTGTACAAATCAAGTCAATTTATGAGACTGGTAAGATGCCGGAGGATTCTCTTGGAGATTCAGAAGAAGATAATCATGCCCTATCTTACGATGAAGTCAAAGAAAGAATTGAAAATAAAAATAAAGATGAAGAAGAGTAAGGAGTTTTACTCTTCTTTTTTTAGATAAATCGAGAGAAGAAATACTATTAAAAAGTATTATAAAAAAAGAAAATTAAAATCAATACAAGTTATTGACAAGACAAG
>NZ_AZYW01000026.1:0-41624 GCF_000517725.1 Streptococcus sp. SR4
GGCCCTCTTACCTATAATAGAAGCACAACTAAGAACAGTGGCAGGAGTTCTTAATAAAAAGGAGTGTCGTATTATGATTGAATTTTTGATGTCAAAAAATGTGACTTATTTGGAGTTGTTTTATATCTTTTTGGGAGTAGTTCTTTCAAAAGTATACCTTGCTTTGCGTAGCCGGAAGCACAATAAAATTGATGCATAAGAAAAAGGGTAGCACTCAACGCTATCCTTTTTTGCTGTCTTCATAAGTTTTAATCATTTTCTTCTGTGGTGTGGCCATTGGGAACTGGTCGAAGTCTTCAGCCGCTACCCAGCATAGCTCCTTATCGGTAGTGACTTTATCGTCATTAACGCTACCTTCCACCATCTCGATGGTCCATTTTTGGTGGCTGAAAGTATGCTTTACGGGTGTAAAACTATTATTCGTCCACTCTGGTTTGAGGGCATAATTTTCCTCAAAAATAGCCTTTTGAGAGACTGTCTCGAGAATACAATCGTCCTTTTCAAAAAGACTAAGTTGTTGACCAATAAAGTCCGTTTCCATGATAGGGAAGGACCAGAAACCACCTAGTAGACGTCCCTCGACATTTTTTTCGAGCAAAAACTCTCCCTTTTCATTTTTGATAATAAAAGCTTGAATTTGCATAGGTTTAGGCTTCTTCTTAGGTAATTTTATGGGGTATTTATCATAAGTTCCGTTGAGATAGGCTGCACAGAAAAAGCGAATTGGGCTTTCGTCTGGTCTCGGATTTTTAGCTGATTCGATATCAGTTCCAAGGTCCATAAGCGCCTGATTAAAGTCACCTGGACGGTCAGGGTCAATCAAAATGTCCATAATTGCTTGGAAAATCTTACGATTTTTGGCGTCTCCGATATCGTAGTTAACCTCAAAGAGACGAGCCATGACTCGCATAACATTACCATCAACAGCGGGTTCTGGGAGCCCAAAGGCGATGCTAGAAATCGCACCAGCAGTATAAGGCCCTATGCCCTTGAGTTTGGCAATGTTTTCATAAGTATCTGGAAACTGACCATTAAAATCATTCATGATTTGTTGCGCAGCCTTTTGCATGTTTCGGACACGTGAATAGTAACCTAGCCCCTCCCAAGCTTTGAGAAGCTTCTCTTCAGGAGCCTCAGCTAAATCCTTAACTGTTGGGAACCAGTCTAAAAAGCGCTCGTAATAGGGAATGACAGTCTGAACCTGGGTTTGTTGTAGCATGATTTCACTGACCCAGATATAATAGGGATTTTTAGTTCTACGCCACGGTAGGTCTCGTTTCTCTCGATCGTACCAGTCCAGGAGGGTACGACGAAAAGAGGCGATTTTCTCAGCATCCCACATGACAATGCCGTATTCTTTTAAATCTAACATGTCTCTATTGTAGCAAAGAAATCTTTTTTCAAAAAATTATGCGTTTTTCTGTTAAAAAGATTGACAAAAGTAAGCGTTTACATTATACTAAGAGTGTAAAGAAGATAAGGATTCATCAAGGAGGTAAAAGCCATGGTGAGAGTCAATATTTCAAGGTACAAAAACGGAGACTAAGATCTCTAGACAAAACAGTAGGCAAAACAAATAACTTTACCATTCATCTCTGAGGAGCGTGACCGCATGACAGTAGGACGTTACAAGAACGGAGATTAATTCAGTCGCATAAAATAGCTACAAGGGAGTGATACCACCAGAAGTCGAAAGCCAAACTCAAATCTGTTAACTTAAGAAAAAGTGAGGTAAAGCTCATGAGAAATGTTAGTAGGTATAGAAATGGAGACACTTAGGTTGTTGCGTAAAATAGCCTAAGGAGTGATACCCATGCCACACGAAACGTAAATCCTATATTCTTAAGATGAACGAGGTGAGTTCATGAAAAATATCAGTAGGTATAAAAACGGCGATTAAAAATGTTGCATAAAATAGCTACAAGGGAGTGATACCACCAGAAATCGAAAGCTAAACTCAAGATTAACGTCAAAAAGTGAGGTAAAGCTCATGAGAAATGTTAGTAGGTATAAAAACGGAGACACTTAAGCTGTTGCGTAAAATAGCTTAAGGAGTGATACCGATGCCAAATGAGTAAACTATCGACAAAAGTTAAATGCTTAAATCTTGTAAAAAAGTACCGAGGTGACGCTTATGTTGATGTTTGATGTAAGTCGTTATAAGAACGGCGACAAGTAAATCTCATTGAGTGGTCAATGGGGAGATAGGTCTCAAATCATACGAATCAGAGGTGATTACTATGATGATGAATTTAGGACGTTATAAAAATGGAGACACTTCAAGTTATTGCATAAAATAGCTTAGGGAGTGATACCAATGTAATAGAAAATTTACAATACAAAAAAGTTATTTGTAAGTTGATGGAGGTAATCTATGATTGCTAGGTATAAAAATGGTGACACACAATGACTCCTCCTTATGAAAATATTTTTTACAAAATTCCAAAAGGATGTTCTAATGACAATTGAAGAATCTTAAAAGCTCATTCTAGCGTGTAAGAATGAGCTTTTTGATATGTTGAATTTTGCTGAAAGGTACTTAATCCTTATTGTTTAACTGGACCTTTCGTAGGAGAGCCAGTCTTTTTTGTTCTTCGACTAGAGCCATAAAGATTTGGTACTGTTTCTGGAGATGTGGCAGGAAACTTTTAGGAACCTTGTTATCAAAGCTTAGGTTGTCCAGAAATATGGGGGCGCTACTGTCTCTATAGATTTGCCCTTGGAAGAAGTAGTTGCCGGTCACGATGTCAACTGAGATACGTGAAGAACGCCATCGGCGTTTGCGCATGTACTTAGGTTTCCAACGAATCTTAAGCTGCTGGTCCTTGATGTACCAGCCCATGATGTCTATTCTAGCGGTTTGTTTCGTTTTGTCGTCAAAGTAGGTTACTGGTACGCTTAGAACCTGTTGGTTTCTTGGCGAGCTTAAGAAGGGATGAAAATCTGGGATGAAGTCGTAGTCTTTGCTAGACACTTCTGATAAACGATTTTCTTCTTGTGTCTTACCTCGGCTGGTGTATTTGAAGAAGTCAAAGTCCTTGCCCTGTTTTTCTAGTTGATTAGCTTCTAATTGATATCTTGTCACCTGGTCACCAATATTTGTAGTCGTCTTGAGGTAGCACATGATTTCAGCATCCTTGTAGTAAAGAGCGACCAGATTTTTAAGATGCTGGCTAGAATCCAGAGAGTGTAACTTGTCTGGAAAAGACAAGATTTGTATGCTATGAACAGAGGCTAAAGGGACAGCAGCGATACCTGATAAGAGCTTGTCTTGTTCAAAGAGGGAGACGGTATCAAAATGACTGGTATGACCAAGTTGATGTCTTATGTCAACAACAAAGAGGTTATTGTCCTGTTTGAAAGTGATAATGTAGGTATCACTCGGATCTAAGTTTTTAAGGTTATATTCTAGGAAAGTAATAGGAATATTGTAGTAGTGGTTAAAGGTTGGAAGTCCTAGTTTTTCCCCTAATTTCTTTTTATGATAAAGCATTCTTTTATTTTAGCATGAAGTTTGACCGGAGAAAAGATAACTGATGAGGTCTAGCTCTTTTCTTGGTCATTTAAACTTTTTACTATTTGGAAGATAAAGTTAATAAGTTTTTCCTTGCAATATCTCCTATTCTTTGGTAAAATCATATCTTGTGAGTGCACCTCACTTACTCGTGGCGAAAGACCATGAGTCATTAGACCAAAAGAGGAGGAAAATATCAATGGCTAAATACGAAATTCTTTATATCATTCGTCCAAACATTGAAGAAGAAGCTAAAAACGCTTTGGTAGCACGTTTCGATTCTATCTTGACTGACAACGGTGCAACTGTTGTTGAATCAAAAGATTGGGAAAAACGTCGTCTAGCATACGAAATCCAAGATTTCCGTGAAGGACTTTACCACGTTGTTAACGTTGAATCTGATAACGATTTTGCTCTTAACGAGTTTGACCGTCTTTCAAAAATCAACGGTGACATTCTTCGTCACATGATTGTTAAACTTGACGCGTAAGAAGGTAGATTATGATTAATAATGTCGTACTCGTTGGTCGCATGACCCGTGATGCGGAACTTCGTTATACACCAAGTAATGTTGCAGTTGCTACATTCAGTCTTGCAGTTAATCGTAACTTCAAGGGTGCTAATGGTGAACGTGAAACTGACTTTATTAACTGTGTTATCTGGCGCCAGCAAGCTGAAAATTTGGCGAACTGGGCTAAGAAAGGCGCATTGATTGGAATTACAGGTCGTATTCAGACTCGTAACTATGAAAATCAACAAGGTCAACGTGTATACGTAACTGAAGTTGTCGCTGATAATTTCCAAATGTTGGAAAGCCGTGCGGCACGTGAAGGTCACAGTGGTGGTTCTTACAACGCTGGAGGATTTGATAATTCAAATTCATTCGGTGGTGGAGCTTCAACTGGTGGTTCATTTGGTGGATCACAGCCTGCGCAATCTACACCAAACTTCGGTCGTGACGAGAGTCCATTTGGTAATTCAAACCCAATGGATATTTCAGATGACGATCTTCCATTCTAATAATGGACAAAACGAATTAAATATATAAAGGAGAAATAAACATGGCTCAACAACGTCGTGGCGGATTCAAACGCCGTAAAAAAGTTGATTACATCGCAGCTAACAAAATCGAATATGTTGATTACAAAGATACTGAGCTTCTTAGCCGTTTCGTTTCAGAACGTGGTAAAATTCTTCCACGTCGTGTAACAGGAACTTCAGCTAAAAACCAACGTAAAGTAACAACAGCGATTAAACGCGCTCGCGTTATGGCACTTATGCCTTACGTAAACGAAGACTAAAATAATGCCCTCGATTGAGGGTATTTTTTTCTGTCTTGATTTTGTAGATTTTAGACATTTCTAGGGCTACATGGAGAGATTTAGTCTTATAGTTAAGCGTAAAGAAAAACCAACTGGTCTCTCATTTGTCTTGAGGAGCTAGTTGGTTGTTTTGTGGTATAAAGAGGGCGTTTTCTAAGAAATCATCAAATTTTTGGTCGTTAACGAGGATATCAACATTATTTTTGAAGACTTTGAAGCGATTGGATAACCAGTGTGATTTGATGTCAGCCCAATTATTGAAGCGGCTCCAGCGATAAGGAAGTGTTGGGTCCTGCTTTTCAAAGACATAGATACTGCCATCTTTTTCGTAAGCTATAGCCGTGTGGAAATTGCTGACATCACCAGGGCTATTTTGAAAGACAGAGAGGAGTTTAACCTTTTCTGGGAACTTGAGTCCAGCTTTTTTCCAAGCTTTAAGAAGGTCATCCGTAGACTGGTAGCTAATATTATCCCCAAAGAGGAGACTATAGAGAGCTTGATCCTTGGCGGTTAGCTCTTTGTGGCGTGACTTAAGATCTATAAATTCATTTTGAAGGGGGAGGTCTAATTTGGTGAGGTCCTCTGAACTTGTAATAAGATCATGAAGAAGGAGGAATGATGTTCGTCGGCAGTTTAAGTCATCAGTAAAATGTGATTTGTTATCTTCGAAAGTTTTTTCATTAAGGAAGGTGACGAATTGATTTTGATCCTTGCCGATTTTACTTTTGGTCCAATTTTTGACAACAGGTTGGAGGTTTGTATTTTCCTGATTGTAACGACTAATATAAGGGGCTAGATTGTCCCAGTCTTTTGTCGGGATGCCCTTGCTTTTTAAGGCTTTTGCTAGCTGTTTTTCCTGAGTGGAAGTCGTCACATTGTTAAAACTATAGTAAGCTTGATAGTTTTTCTGAGTATTCTTGTGGCCACAAGCCATAAGTAATAGGCAGCAAGCAATGATTAGTAGAGGGAATTTGATACGCATCTATTGGAATTCTTTCTTTTGTCTATTAACTTTAACATTTTAGTATAGAATAGCCAACTGTGTCAAGATTTCTGACGTAAAAAAGCACCCATAAGGGTACTTGAGGTTGAGATTGATTAAGATGCAGGTGCGTAAGTACTTTGGACGTTGTAATGACGTTTGAAGAAGTATTTGGCAACACCAGCAATGACACCAATGATAAGGATCACAATTGGTGAAAGACCAGGGTTGAGGTAGCTTGGAAGAAGGGCTGTAAGACTAAAGAGAGCAAACCATGCAATAAAAGAGAGTGTGATGACGGTCATGCTGAACCACCATTTTGGACGTTCTTCTTTTGGTTTGTTATTGTGACGGTAGATGTAGTGATAAGGGGTATACATAGCAAGGCCTCCAATGAATGACACTGAAAGAAGGGTTGTGAGACCGTAGCTAGTTTGTGTACCTGAGAAACCAAAGATTGCGTTCATGATAGCAACGATGGCTAGAAGGAAGAGTGAGGTATCAAGCCACATCTTCCAAGGTGTTTTATCTGTTTCTGGCACTTCTTTGTTAGGCTTATCAGTTTCAGGTTTTTGGTGTTTTTCAGGAGAGAAACTAGCAGCCCAAACAGTTGGAGCACCAAGGAGTCCACGTCCTGTAATTCCTTTTTTCTGATTTTCGATAAGTTCAGGAATGACATTGCCAAGAATGTCTTTGATTTCTTGGTCTGATTTACCATCTTTGATGAGTTGGTTAGTTGCGATGTGGATAAATTCTTGGTTTTTCTTGGTGAGTTTTTGGATGTCCATGAGATGACCTTTCGATAAATAGTATTATTTTTTTAGTTTTAAAGTTTAGGGAAAAGAAGAGGCTCTATGTTAGAACCATTTTTTCCTGATAAAGTAGATAACAACGCAGGATGACCCGAAAGCTGCGATGAAGAAGATGACCCAAAAGGCGTTATCTAAATCGTTTAGTGGCATAGAATTGTTTTTAAAGTTCATACCGTAGGCGGAGAAGATAACGGTTGGGATGTCCAGAGCCATAGTCATGAGAGCGAGTGTTTTCATGATAGTGTTCTGGTTATTGCCAATGATAGAGGCAGAGGTTTCAGCCATGGCATTCAAGACATTTTCATAGATGCCTGCCATCTCAATGGCCTGTTGGGTTTCGACCAGTGTATCTTCCAAGAGATCCTCGTCCTCGATATATTTTTTCAAGCTAGAGGCGTTACCTGTTAGCTTTTTAACAATTCGCTCATTCATCTTAAGTGAGGCTTTTAGATAGACAATGGATTTTTCCAATTCCATCATGTCAATCAAGTGCTCGTTTTTTGTCGCATTTTCCAACTGAGCTTCCAATTTATCACTTTGACGATCGATAGAACGTAGGGCGGTTAGGTAAAGTTGGGCATTGCGATAAAGAATCTGAAAGACAAAACGGGTCTTCATGAAGGTGTAGAAGTTACGTACACGGTGGTTGAGGAAGTTATCCATGAGACTGATGTCCTCAAGACAGGTAGTAACAACCACCTCATCAGTAACGATGATACCCAATGGAATAGTGACGTAGTAGCTTTTGTTATTACGCTCTTCTTGGGTTGGGACGTCGACCAGAATCAGGGTGTAGTCATCTTCGACATCGATACGTGAAGTTTCTTCCACGTCCAGAGGGGCGCGGAGGTCTTGAATATCAATGTTAAACCGTTCTGCAACCTTCATGGCTTCTTCTTGGGAAGGGTTCACCAAATGAATCCAAGCACCAGGCTCGAATGTTTCAATTTCTTTGAATTCTTTTCCGGTGGATAAGAACATTTGTTTCAATGGGAACCCCTCCTTCGTCATTAAGTAAGCGCTGGCGTCTTGATTATAAAAGGATTTTTACAATCGCTTTTAAGTCCAATAAACACTGCTCTTAGCTTTTTTAGTGCTGTCAAATGAGGCTTGGGATGATGTTCCTTGCCTTTTTTAGACACTCCACCATTATACTACATTTGAAACATTTTTGGGCTGGATAAATTGAAATTTTGTTATAATTATGAGAGAAAGTCGGGATGGATTTTCCATCCGTCTGTAGAAAGGAGCGGCAGTAGCTTTTGCGCTAGGGCCTCTTAAAAATATGCAAGATAAGTTAGTGATTCATGGAGCAAGAGCTCACAATTTAAAAAATATCGATGTGGAGATTCCGCGTGATAAACTGGTGGTGGTGACGGGCTTGTCAGGTTCTGGTAAGTCTTCTTTGGCCTTTGATACCATCTATGCAGAGGGGCAACGTCGTTATGTGGAAAGTCTCTCAGCCTATGCCCGCCAGTTTTTGGGAAATATGGAGAAACCTGATGTGGACTCGATTGATGGTTTGAGTCCTGCCATCTCCATTGACCAGAAAACAACAAGCAAAAACCCTCGTTCGACGGTCGGAACGGCAACAGAGATTAATGACTATCTTCGTCTTCTTTATGCCCGTGTGGGTGTTCCTTATTGTCCTAATGGTCATGGGGCCATTCAGTCATCCTCTGTGGAACAGATTGTGGACGAGGTTCTAGCTCTTCCTGAGCGTACGCGTATGCAGATTTTAGCGCCGATTGTTCGTCGTAGAAAAGGGCAACACAAGGCCGTTTTTGAGCGTGTACAAAAGGACGGTTATGTTCGTGTTCGTGTAGATGGTGAGATTTACGATGTCACAGAAGTGCCAGAGTTGTCTAAGTCTAAAATGCATAATATAGAAGTAGTTGTAGACCGCTTGGTGAATAAGGATGGTATCCGTAGTCGTCTCTTTGATTCGGTGGAGGCGGCCCTACGTTTAGCAGATGGCTACTTGATTGTGGATACCATGGATGATAATGAACTGCTTTACTCAGAACATTATTCTTGTCCGGTTTGTGGCTTCACAGTGCCAGAGTTGGAGCCTCGTCTCTTTTCATTCAATGCGCCATTTGGCTCTTGTCCGACCTGTGATGGTTTGGGTAATAAACTGGAAGTTGATATGGATTTGGTTATCCCTGATGCTAGTAAGACCTTACGTGAAGGTGCTCTGGCGCCTTGGAATCCTATTTCGTCCAACTACTATCCAGCCATGCTTGAGCAGGCTATGGAGCAGTTCGGCGTGGATATGGATACGCCATTTGAAGATCTTAAAAAAGAAGAACAAGATTTGATTCTCTACGGATCTGGGGATCGTGAATTCCATTTCCATTATGTTAATGATTTTGGTGGGGTTCGTGATATTGATATTCCTTTTGAAGGGGTTGTGACTAATATCAATCGTCGCTATCACGAGACCAATAGTGATTTCACTCGCAATGTCATGCGAGGTTATATGAATGAGCTGTCATGTCCAACTTGTCATGGCTATCGTCTTAACGAAGCAGCACTCTCAGTTCGTGTTGGTGGTGAGAATGGTCTCAATATTGGTCAAATCTCTGATTTGTCTATTTCAGATCATCTTAAGGAAATCGATAACCTTGAATTAGGTGAAAACGAGGGAGTGATCGCTCGTCCAATTGTTAAGGAAATCAAGGATCGCTTGACTTTCCTAAATAATGTAGGTCTTAATTATTTGACTCTCTCTCGTATGGCTGGAACTCTTTCAGGTGGTGAGAGTCAGCGTATCCGTTTGGCGACACAGATTGGCTCTAATCTTTCTGGAGTCCTATATGTTTTGGATGAGCCTTCTATTGGGCTTCATCAGCGTGACAATGATCGCTTGATTTCAAGTCTTAAAAAGATGCGTGACCTTGGCAATACCTTGATTGTGGTGGAGCATGATGAAGATACCATGCGTGAGGCTGACTGGCTTATCGATGTGGGACCTGGTGCTGGTGCCTTTGGTGGGCAAATCATGGCTTCGGGAACTCCAGAGGAAGTGGCTAAGAACAAGAAATCAATCACTGGGCAATATTTGTCAGGTGCTAAATCAATTCCTGTACCGACGGAACGTCGTGTAGGTAATGGTCGTTTTATCGAGGTTACAGGAGCTAGCGAAAATAACCTTAAGAATGTGTCTGTCAAGTTTCCACTTGGAAAGTTGATTGCAGTCACAGGTGTTTCTGGTTCGGGAAAATCGACTTTGGTTAACGGAATTCTCAAGAAAAAAATTGCCCAAGAGCTTAATCGTAATAGTGAGAAGCCAGGTAAACACAAATCAGTGACAGGAATCGAGCATATCGAGCGATTGATTGATATTGACCAAAGTCCAATTGGGCGTACACCTCGTTCTAATCCAGCGACTTACACAGGCGTTTTTGACGATATTCGTGATCTGTTTGCTCAAACCAATGAGGCCAAGATTCGAGGTTATAAGAAGGGGCGTTTCTCTTTCAATGTCAAGGGTGGCCGTTGTGAAGCCTGCTCTGGTGATGGTATTATCAAGATTGAGATGCACTTCCTACCTGATGTTTATGTTCCTTGTGAGGTTTGCCATGGCACACGCTATAATTCAGAAACCTTAGAAGTTCGTTATAAAGGAAAAAATATTGCGGAGATTCTGGATATGACAGTTGATGACGCAGTTGACTTCTTTGCGGCTATTCCTAAGATTGCTCGTAAGGTACAGACTATCAAGGATGTAGGACTTGGATATGTGACCCTGGGACAACCAGCAACAACCCTCTCAGGTGGTGAAGCCCAACGTATGAAGCTAGCTAGTGAGTTGCACAAACGCTCTACAGGGAAGTCTTTCTATATTCTAGATGAACCTACGACAGGTCTTCATACAGATGACATTGCGCGTCTCTTGAAGGTGTTGCAGCGTTTTGCGGACGATGGGAACACTGTTCTCGTAATCGAGCACAATCTGGATGTTATAAAGACAGCAGACCATATCATTGATTTGGGTCCTGAAGGCGGTGTCGGTGGAGGTACCATCGTAGCTACAGGGACTCCAGAAGAGGTAGCAGCTGTTCCAGAAAGCTACACTGGACAATATTTGAAAGAAAAATTGAAATAAAGGAAAAAGGCTCTCGGAGTCTTTTTTTGCTTTAGGCTAATTTAAGTTGAGCTTGCTATCCTACAGTTAAGAAAAACAAAAAGGAGTTGTATTATGGTTAAAAAGCGTTTTTTCATAGCCTTTAACGGCATTCTACTAGCCCTATTTCTAGATATTTGTCTTTTGATTAGCATTCGTACAGTGGATCATCATGGCCATTTTCAATCAGCAACAGATAAATGGGAAACTTTGCTTTATGTCATAGGATTTTATTTTAGTTTCCTCCTTTTTGAAGTTATTTTTTATCTTATTGTAAGACATCGTAGAAATAAGCAAGTTTTGGAACAGGTTTTATAAAGGCCTGTCTTTTTGTGTTTAGTGATAGTGACATCTATGTCACTATTTTTTTGAAAAAGAGGAACTTATAATGACATTGTAGCTAAACTCACTAGGTTTTAAAGACAGCAAGTCTTTGAATAGTCCAAGTAGTTATTGCTGTAATTTTTGAAAATAAAGGAGAAATAAGAATGCGTACTAAAGCATATGGCGAAGAGCTAACTGCTGAAACCTTAGAAAATGTCACAGGAGGTAATTTTGTATATAGGCCCAAGACTTTTCCTGAACGATTAGGTTGGGACAGATGGTGGTTAAAAAGAAAATACCCTTATGGCGATTAGAAGTTAAGATGAGGACCAGATATGGAAAATAAGAATATGGATAAACAGAAAAATAATCTTATTAGAAGCTTAAGCATTGTTATCGTGATTGTCTGGCTATTTATTGTGATCATAAATGCTACGTTAAGTTTCACCGAAGGCGTTGCCTTTATTGACCATTGTCTCGTCTGGTCAACACTTTCGCTAGCTTTTTCTTTGTTCGCGCTTAGGGTAGCGGGTAAGGACAAGGAGAAATGATTTTCTCTGCTAATTGCTATAGTCTCAGGTTGAGTTTATATACTTAGCCTTTTCTTTTTGTCTTTAATTCTATGGAATGGTGACATCTATGTCACTATTTTTTATCTTGTTAAGCTCTTATAATGAAGTTCATAGCTTGGACCTAGTTGTTAAAGTGCTAATTAAATAGAAAAAGGAGAGAAATATGGTAATTAATGTCATGGTACCCTTGCTTTTGTTAATGGGTAAAAGATAAGATGTCACACAGTAAACAAATAAGGAGAACACATGAAGAAAATACAATTTATTTTGATGGCGAGTTTTGTTTTAGGTACTTGCCAGTTAGCAGTGCTTAGTGGAGCAGCGGATGAGCCAGATGTTAAGGAATCTACAATCGAATTATCCAATAATTTTGTTGAGAATAGTCAGGTAGATAATGTACAGATTTCTTCCGAAACAACCTCCGAACAAGTGGTTGAGAAGGCTGAATCTAATAGTGAGACAAAGGAAAATTCACTTCTTCCATCATCACAGACAGGAGTGGCTGAGACAGAAGTGAGGTCCGAAGAGGTTTCGGTTGAAACTTATGAAAAGAATCTTGAAAACCTGAAGCCAGTCTCTTATAGTGATGTCACAAATATGTTGACTGAAGATGGCGGAGACCATATCCTTTATGTTGGCCGGCCAACCTGCTACTATTGTCGTCAAAATTCTCCAGTTTTGAAGGATTTCAATACCCTGATTGATGGTCAGCTTCTTTATTACAATACAGATTCGGATCAGCTGGACCGTGAGTCTCGTAAAATACTATTTGATAAGCTAGGTATTCCAGGGACTCCAAGTGTAATTCGTCTCAAAAATGGTCAATTGGTTTCTGGCTATCTTGGCAGTGCTCCAGATGCCCAAGCTATTTATCAGGCTGTTTTTAAGGAAGAAACTGAGAAAACGGAGACACGAGAGGGAACAGAGGTAGTAGAGAAGGCGGAAAATCCCTTACCTGAATCCCCCTCTGAAGATACTATCAAGTATGGTGGTGAGAATACAGTTAATCATACAGACCAGTCTGTTAATAGCCTAATGTCTCAAATTAAGCAAGTTTTTAGGAATCTAACAGACCTGCTTATAAGTCTTTTAGGGAAATTTTTCTAACAGACTATTTTCTAAGTCGAGAAATAAAAGAATTTATCAAATATGATTTCATCGGACTTAATCTAAGGTCATTTCTTCGAGTATCATAAGCGATTGGGCTAGTTATTTAAACAAAGAAAGGTAGATACATGACAGTGCTAGCGGTGAAAGGCTTAACCTATAGTTTTGGAAAGCAAACCGTTTTGGATAATATCTCGTTCACGTTAGAGAAGGGGGATATTGCCGGTTTGATTGGTAATAATGGTGTAGGGAAGACGACCCTGATGAAACTAGTATCAGGTATTTTGACAGGACCCAAGGATATTATTGACTTAAAAACAAAAAGTGTAGGAGCCTTGATTGAAGCTCCAGCCCTATATCCTAACATGACTGTTGAAGCAAACCTTAAATTTTATTGTAAGTTGTACAGTAAGGATTATGCGTTGATTGACCGTTATAAGGACGAGTTGGAGGTGGCGGCCTATCTTAGACGCAAGGCTTCCAAATTGTCTTTGGGAATGAAGCAACGCGTGGGGTTGTTTATCGCCTTAATTGCTTCCGATGAACTCATCCTTCTTGATGAGCCTACAAATGGTCTGGATCCCAATGGAATCAACAGTCTTCTCACATTAATTAAAAAGTTAGCTAAAAATTATGGCCTAACCTTTATTATCTCAAGTCATATCCTGTCTAACCTTGAACAGGTTTGTACGAAAAACTATTTGTTGAAGAATCATAAGCTGATTTACTTAGATGACAGTAATAATGTCAAATACAAGATTTATACTGAGGATTTAAGTTTGAAGTCATTGATGTCTCTGCTCAAATTAAATGGTCTATCTTTTGAACGACAAAATCATGACATCTTAGTCAAAGGATTAGCAGCTGTTAAGCAGGTTATGGATCGGGAGGGGATTCCTTTTACTTATGAAAAAGAAGGATTAAGTGAGGTGCTATTCAATGAAAAGTAAATTGAGAACGGTATTTTTAAAGCAGGAATGTGTGACAAGGAGTGTCTTTATTTGTCTTGGATTGGTAGCCTTGATTGGTGCAATTGTAATCTTATGTGATGGCTATAAGGGAGATTACCTTGGGCCATCAGCGATTATTGCCAGTTATTCCTTTATCGTGGATATCGTTTTTGCTTATCTAGCAGTATCTAGTCTTGGACGAGAATTTCAGAATCGAACAATTAATATGATTAGGGTGTCTTCCTTATCTGGACGCGAGGTTATTCTTCGAAAACTCTTAAGTTTCCTTGTGTTGTCTATAGTTGCTGCTACTATTTTGGTTTTGGAGTTGGCCTTCTACAAATATTCTGTGCAACATGTAGATTTTCCTTTGTGGGATTATATTAGAAACATCTATATTGATTTCCTACTCTATGGAGCCTTTATTTATATGGTTTCCTCTTTGCTTGTCTTGTTTGTAAAAAATACCTTGACAGCCTTTGTAACGGCCTATTTTGGAGTGACAGGAATGACTTTCTTTACGCTCTATTTGGCTAGTTTAGGGGATACCATGACTAAGCTGATGACTTATGTGCCATTTAGCTTTATGCGAGCAGTCTTTACTAGCGGTCAACAGTTCTTCAGTCTTCGCGAAGCCCTTGTTTTGTTTGCTTGGACTTTGGTTTTGCTCCTCTTTGCGCCAACTATCTACGAAAAGCGAGCCTTTGTGTAATGCTAATAAAGTCAGAGTTTCATCTGACTTTTTCTTTATGACATCAAAAAAACTATCTAAAATGCCAATTTAATCCTTTAAAGTCTGAAAATTTGGTATAATTAACCTAAAATACCAAAGGAGTAATTCATAATGCAACGTAGACTTGAACGATTTGATGCTAAACTTGCCCAATCAGGCCTTGATGCCTTGTTGGTGACAGGACAAAAAAATATCTATTATTTAACAGATTTCTGGGGGACAAATGCGACTGTCTTCATTACTAAGAATCGTCGCCTCTTCTTAACGGATTCACGTTATACCCTCATTGCCAAACAATCTGTGCATGGCTTTGATATTATTGAAACTAAGGATCCACTTAAGGATATTGTTAAAATTATCGAGTCTGATAAACTTGAAACTATCGGTTTCGATAATCAGGTGTCATTTGCTTACTACCAAGGTCTTCAAGCGATTTTTGAAGGCTACACTTTGTCACCACAAAGCAATTTCATGGAAGAGTTGCGTATGATCAAGGACGAAAAAGAATTGGCAACTATCCGTAAGGCTTGTTCTATCTCAGACCGTGCCTTTACAGATGTGCTTGATTTCATTAAACCAGGTCAAACAACAGAGCTACAAGTGGCAAACTTCCTAGATTTCCGTATGCGCGAGTACGGAGCTTCAGGGATTTCCTTTGAGTCTATCATTGCTTCAGGTTACCGTTCAGCTATGCCTCACGGGGTTGCTTCAGAAAAGGTTATTCAATCTGGTGAGACCCTGACTATGGACTTTGGATGCTACTACAACCACTACGTTAGCGATATGACTCGTACTATCCATATTGGTGACACTACTGATGAGGAGCGTGAAATTTATGATATCGTTTTACGTTCTAACCAGGCCTTGATTGATGCGGCTAAGGCTGGCATGACACGTCGTGACTATGATAAGGTTGCGCGTGATGTTATTGTCGAAGCGGGGTACGGTGATTACTTTACACATGGTATCGGACATGGTATCGGTCTTGACATTCACGAGATTCCTTACTTTGGTAATTCTGATGAAACTATCGAAGCTGGCATGGTCTTGACGGACGAGCCAGGTGTTTATTTGGCTGATAAATATGGTGTTCGTATCGAAGATGACATCATTATCACAGAGAATGGTTGTGAATTGATTACCCTTGCGCCTAAGGAATTGATTGTTCTCTAAGATTTGGAGGAATACTTTATGCCAAACCGTTTATCTTGGCAAGATTATTTTATGGCTAATGCAGAGCTGATTTCTAAGCGTTCTACGTGTGATCGTGCCTTTGTTGGGGCTGTTTTAGTCAAGGACAAGCGTATTATCGCTACAGGTTATAATGGCGGGGTTTCTGAGACTGATAACTGTAACGAAGTAGGTCACTACATGGAAGATGGTCATTGTATTCGTACGGTACACGCAGAGATGAATGCCCTTATCCAATGTGCCAAAGAGGGGATTTCTACCAAAAATACAGAGATTTATGTGACGCATTTTCCTTGTATCAACTGCACCAAAGCTCTCTTGCAAGCTGGTATCGTAAAGATTACTTACAAGGCCAATTATAGACCGCACCCATTTGCGATTGAGTTGATGGAACAAAAGGGTGTTTCTTATTTGCAACATGATGTCCCAGAGGTTCACTTAGGAATGGATGACTAGTTTGTTCTTTGAAAAAAGCCTGAGGATTGGGTTTGAATCTATAAAACATTTGAGCCATGCTGTCATTTATGGTAGAATAAACTGATAATAATTTTTTACAAAGAGGTATTTAATAATGATTGAAGCAAGTAAACTCCGTGCGGGTATGACTTTCGTAACTAACGATGGCAAATTGATCAAAGTTCTTGAAGCTAGCCACCACAAACCTGGTAAAGGTAATACAATCATGCGTATGAAATTGCGTGATGTTCGCTCAGGTTCAACTTTTGATACTAGCTACCGTCCAGAAGAAAAATTTGAACAAGCAATCATCGAAACAGTACCAGCACAATACTTGTACCAAATGGATGATACTGCATACTTCATGAACACTGAAACATATGACCAATATGAAATTCCAGTAGCCAACGTTCAAGAAGAATTGAAATTTATCCTTGAAAACTCAGAAGTAAAAATCCAATTCTACGGAACAGAAGTTATCGGTGTGCAAGTACCAACAACTGTTGAATTGACTGTTACTGAAACACAACCATCAATCAAGGGTGCAACAGTTACAGGTTCAGGTAAACCTGCAACACTTGAAACTGGTCTTGTGGTTAACGTTCCAGACTTTATCGAAGCTGGTCAAAAATTGGTTATCAACACAGCTGAAGGTACTTACGTATCACGTGCCTAAGCCCGACTAAGTCTTTCAAACCATTGGTTTGAAGGCTTTATTTTCCAAACTAACGGAAAGGAAACATGCGATGACTACAGAAAATATCGGTGAAATTGTAATTGCCCCTCGCGTGCTCGAAGTGATTACAGGTATCGCTGCAACTAAAGTGGAAGGTGTTTACGCCCTTCAAAATAAAAATGTTACGGATAGTCTCAGCAAAACAAGCTTGGGACGTGGTGTTTACCTCCGAACAGAAGAAGATGGTACTGTAAATGCTGATATCTACGTTTCACTTCAGTATGGGGTTAACGTACCAGCGGTTTCAATTGAAATTCAAAAGGCTGTTAAAGCAGCTGTCTATGATATGGCAGAAGTGGCAATTTCAGAAGTCAACGTTCACGTTGAATCTATTGTTACTGAAAAGTCACAAAAACCAGACTTGGCTGAATTGTTTAACGAGGATTTTTTGAATGACTAATATCTTTAAAGATTCACGTCGTGACCTTCGTGAGCGTGCTTTTCAAACGCTTTTTGCCCTTGAATTTGGTGGTGAAGCTCTGGAACAAGCACATTTCGCTTACACTTATGACAAGCCAATTGACGAAGAAACTGAAGTTGATGTACCAGCCTTTCTCCTTAGCCTAGTAACAGGCGTCCGTGAAGAGTTGGCTCAACTTGATAGTCAAATTGAAGAAAAATTGAAAGAAGGTTGGAGTCTCTCACGTTTGATTGTGACAGATCGTACCCTCCTTCGTTTAGGACTTTATGAAATCACGTCATTTGAAGAAACACCAGGACGTGTGGCTATCAACGAAATCATTGAAATCGCTAAAAAATATTCTGAAGAAACATCTGCTAAGTTCATTAACGGTGTACTTAGTCAGTTCGTGACAGATGAAGCATAAGCAAAAGAAGTTGAACACTATTTCAACTTCTTTTTTCTACAAATTTAACAAGAAAAAAAGTCGCAAGCGGAGATTTCTTGCGACTTTTATTTATATACTACCACCGGCAATCAAATTTACTGGAAGCACGTAATCACGATTAACTGTTTTGCCTTTAATTTTCTTGAGAAGAATTTCGACACAAAGCTTAGCGATTTCATCTAAAGGTTGTTGGATGGTTGCTAGCTCTGGGTAGAAGTGACGGATAAAGGCAGTACCGTCATAACCGATGATTTTAAGGTCATCAGGGATAGAAAGTTCCAATTGTCTAACTACCTTCATAACCAAGATAGCTGTTAAATCGTCCGAAACAAAGATGCCATCTGGCTTTTCACGAGAAATGATAGATTTGATTTCTAATTCTCGTCGCATGAGAGACAAATCGTTTGGAACGGGACAGATAATACCTTTTTTGTCCAACTCATAATTAAAACCTAGTTGACGGAGTCCTGTTGGAGAATCCGAATTATCATAACCTGTAATCATGACAATTCGTTGACAACCAGCTTTAACCAGAGCTCTTGCGGCTAACTTCCCACCTTCAAAGTTGTCAGATGAAACGATAGGAATCTTTGGGGCGAGATTACGGTCGAAGGCAACGATGGGAGCTTCAACCTTCTCATAATCCTCAATGCCAAGATTGTGGCTAGACGAGATGATGCCATCACATTGATTGGCGGCAAGCATCTCCAAATAGTCCTTTTCCTTGTTAGGATCATGCTCACTGTTACAAATGATGGTTTTATAGCCTTGCTTAAAGAGTTCATCTTCAAGACGTTCAATAAGCTCAGCATAAAAGACATTGGAGATATTTGGGAAAATCAAGCCAACAAGTTTGGCCGACTTTCCTTGAAGACCTCGAGCTAAATTATTAGGTTTATAGTTGAGTTCTTGCATAGCAGCGTGAACTTTGTCAATGGTCTTCTGTGAGAGGTAGCCCTTTTTGTTTATGACGCGAGAAACTGTGGTTGGGCTCACACCAGCCAGTTCGGCAACGTCAGTAAGCTTTGCGACCATAAATCACCTTAGTATTTCAAGTCGAAGTAGTGTCCAGAAACGTTCCCTGATGTCACTTTGATACCAGTTTGTTCTGCACTTGGGAAGACGCGGCTAGTGAAGACTTTTTCACCTTTGTTGAAGAAAATTTCAACGATTGAATTGTCTACAAAGATGTTTGCTGTTGCAGCTTGACCGGCATCAAGAGTACATTCACGACTTGTGCCAAAGTCAGTCGCATATTGTTCACCAGCTTTAGAACGGTCAAGGATAACTTTTCCGTTTTCAGTATCAACTGTAAGTGACAAGCCATTTCCTTCTTGGTCTGCGAAGAGGACAAGTTCTGTTTGAGTGTTAGCTTCAAAGTTAAGTTCAAGCTCGTAAGTGTTAGTTGTTGCCGTTTTTTCAGAGAAATCTTCTTGGCTAGCACGTAAGCTTGTAATGGCTTCGACTGGATATTGGTAGAGTTTGCCATCTTTAATAGACAATTCTTTAACCAAGCTCATAGCCCCTTGGTAGTCGTATTTGTCAGTTGGATAGTCCACATCTGGAAGACCGATCCAGCTGACAATAAGGGCACGACCATCTGGAGTATTAAAGCCTTGAGTTGCATATGCTTCAAATCCGTAGTCCAAGTTGATAATTGGTGTGCCATCAACGAGGGCAGGTTTTTCTGTGTCGAAATCTTGGAAAATCTTATAAGTGTTAGGGTAGATGTTACCGTAGTCAAGTCCAGCTTTATCGAGACCTTGTGGGCTATAAAGAAGAACAGGTTTGCCATCTACAAAGACAAGGTTAGGACACTCAATCATGTACTCTGACCCAGTGCCACCAAAGTCAAGATTACCAACCTCAACCCAGTTTTCGACATCATTGTCTACTGCCTTGTAAAGTTTGATATAACCTTGTTTATCGTGGTTTTGAGCACCTACGATAGCGTAGAATTGTCCCTTGTAATCGAAGATTTGAGGGTCACGGAAGTGCCCAGTAGCGTCAGCAGGTTGTTTGATAAGAACCTTGTCGAATTTTTCGATTTTGCCGTCTTTATCCATCCAAGCGCCGATTTGACGTGGGTCACGAATCCAGTTTTCATCACGAACGTTACCTGTGTAGAAGATAAAGAGTTTATCACCGATTTGATAAGCAGAACCTGAGTAGGCACCGTGGCTATCATTTTCATGGTCTGGCAAGAGTTTGACACCAGTTTCTGTAAAGTGAACCAAATCTTCAGATTCAGTATGCACCCATTGTTTCAAACCATGAGCAGCTCCAAATGGCCAACTTTGGTAGAAGAGTTGGAACTTACCATTAAAGTAAGAAAAACCGTTTGGATCATTAAGTAGACCTGTTTCTGGTTCGATATGGTAACTTGCACGCCAAGGTGATTTAGCGACATTTTCTTTAATTTTTGTTTTTTCTTCGTTTGTCCAATCTGCGTATGGACGGTAACGAACTTCTGTTGGTAGATTCATATAAAGGGATCTCCTAATCTATTTGTTAGTAATATAGTAAACGTTTTACCTAGAAAAATCAACGATTTATCATAAAAAAAATAAAAAATTATGCTAAACGGTTGACATATGATAGAAAGATGCTAAAATAGTTATCGTAAAGAAAAGCTAAACGCTTTCATACCAAATTTTATTAAGGAGAATTTTGCAAATGGATAACAAACAAATTGCAAAAGAAGTCATCGATGCCCTTGGTGGACGTGAAAACGTCAACAGTGTTGCTCACTGTGCGACTCGTCTACGTGTGATGGTCAAAGATGAAAACAAAATCAATAAAGAAAAGGCTGAGAACATTGAAAAAGTTCAAGGTGCTTTCTTCAACTCAGGTCAATACCAAATGATTTTTGGTACAGGTACTGTTAACAAGATTTACGACGAAGTCGTTGCTCAAGGTCTTCCAACAGCATCTAAAGACGAACAAAAAGCAGAAGCTGCTAAACAAGGTAACTGGTTCCAACGTGCTATCCGTTCATTCGGTGACGTTTTCGTTCCATTGCTTCCAGCAATCGTAGCGACTGGTCTTTTCATGGGTATCCGTGGAGCAATCAATAACGATACAGTTCTTGGTTTGTTCGGTACAACATCAAAAGCTTTTGCTGCTACAGATTTCTACACTTACACAGTTGTATTGACAGATACAGCCTTCGCCTTCTTCCCAGCCTTGATTTGTTGGTCAGCCTTTAACGTATTTGGTGGTTCACCACTTCTTGGTTTGGTTCTTGGTTTGATGATGGTTAACAACGCCCTTCCTAACGCTTGGGATGTTGCATCAGGTGCTGCTAAACCAATTTACTTCTTTGATTTTATTCCAGTAGTAGGTTACCAAAACTCAGTGCTTCCAGCCTTCTTCGTAGGTTTGCTTGGTGCTAAGTTCGAGCAATGGGTTCGTAAATGGGTTCCAGACGTTCTTGACCTTCTCTTGCGTCCACTTATCGTCTTCGCAGTAATGTCAGCTTTGGCCCTCTTTATCATTGGTCCTGTCTTCCATACTGTTGAAAGCTATGTTCTTGCTGCTACAGAATGGATTCTTAACTTGCCATTTGGTCTTGCTGGTCTTGTTCTTGGTGGAGTTCACCAAGTTATCGTCGTTACAGGGGTTCACCACGTCTTTAACTTGCTTGAAGCTAACCTCATTGCTAATACTGGTAAAGACCCACTTAACGCTATCATCACAGCTGCTATGACTGCCCAAGCTGGTGCGACACTTGCAGTGGGTGTTAAAACTAAAGATGCTAAATTGAAAGCACTTGCTTTCCCTGCAACTCTTTCAGCGGTACTTGGTATCACTGAACCAGCTATCTTTGGGGTTAACCTTCGTTTCGGTAAACCATTTATCATGGGTCTTATCGCTGGTGCTGCTGGTGGTTGGTTGGCCTCAATCCTTAACCTCGCTGGTACAGGATTTGGTGTAACAATCGTTCCTGGTACTCTTCTTTACCTTAACGGTCAAGTACTTAAATATGTTCTTATGGTACTTGTAACACTTGCTCTTGGTTTTGCTCTTACTTGGATCTTCGGTTACAAAGAGGAAGAAGTTGAAGCTCAAAAAGAAGTTGTTGCTGAAGATATTGCATCTGCAGAATCAGCTCCAGTTGCATTGCAAGCCGAAACAATCGCTGCACCACTTAAAGGTGAAGTTGTAGCTTTGGAAAATGTTAATGACCCAGTCTTCTCATCAGGAGCTATGGGTAAAGGTGCCGCTATTAAACCTTCAGGAAACCAAGTAGTCGCACCATTTGATGGTGAAGTGCAAATCGCCTTCCCAACAGGTCACGCTTACGGTCTTAAATCTGATAAAGGTGCTGAAGTGCTTATCCACATCGGTATCGACACTGTCTCACTTGACGGTAAAGGATTTGATGCTAAAGTTCAAGCAAATCAACGTATTAAAAAAGGTGATGTCTTGGCTACCTTCGATAGCTCAGTAATCACTGAAGCAGGTCTTGACGATACAACTATGGTTATCGTTACAAACACTGCAGACTTCGAAGATGTTTCATCAGTAGCGACTGGTTCAGTTGCTGAAGGTGCAGACTTCATCGCAGTTAAATAATAAGCTAGAAAAGTCGAAGCCAATTCGGCTTTTTTAGTTAAATGGCTCATAAAGAAAAGTATGAAGCAGAGTAGTCTGTACCTCCTTAAACAAGGTCTCATTTAGATTGTCTTTTGCCTAGCTTTTATTTATAATAGTATAAATAGTTATTATTGATCATAAAAGGAGATAGCTTTACCTATGGCTAAACTTTACGGAAGCTTGGAAGCTGGTGGTACAAAATTTGTTTGTGCTGTTGGCGATGAGAAATTCCAAGTCGTTGAAAAAACTCAATTCCCAACAACTACACCTTACGAAACAATTGACCGTACTATTGAATTTTTCAAACGTTATGAAGATCAATTGGCTGGAATTGCAATTGGTTCATTTGGACCAATTGATGTTGATCCAAACTCTGAAACATATGGTTTTGTGACTTCAACACCAAAACCACATTGGTCAAATGTCGACCTTCTTGGTTTGATTGCTAAGGAGTTTAATATTCCTTTCTACTTTACGACTGATGTTAACTCATCTGCTTATGGTGAGACACTTGTTCGTAAAGGTGTTAAGAGTCTTGTTTACTACACTATCGGAACAGGTATCGGAGCTGGAGCTATTCAAAATGGTGAATTCATTGGTGGTATGGGTCATACTGAAGCTGGTCACGTATATGTACCTCTTCACCCAAATGATGTTTCCAATGAATTTAACGGTACTTGTCCATTCCACCGTGGATGTTTGGAAGGTTTAGCTGCTGGACCATCGCTCGAAGCTCGTACAGGTATTCGTGGTGAATTGATTGATCAGCATTCTGAAGTTTGGGATGTCCAAGCTTACTACATTGCTCAAGCGGCTGTCCAAGCAACAGTCCTTTACCGTCCTGAAGTTATCGTCTTTGGCGGTGGTGTTATGGGGCAAGAACACATGCTTCGTCGTGTTCGTGAAAAATTCACAGCTCTTTTGAATGGTTACCTTCCAGTACCAGATGTAAATGAGTATATTGTGACACCTGCTGTTTCAGGTAATGGTTCTGCGACGCTTGGTAACTTCGCACTTGCTAAAGACGTAGCTGACAAGCATGCAAACAAATAAACAAAATATGTAAAATCGCTTTAAGAGATAATCTTAAGGCGTTTTGCTCTATACAGGAGGAAGTAATGGAACCTTTATTTTTAGATTCACCAATGCATGAGAAAATCTGGGGAGGGAACCGCCTCAAGACAGAGTTTGGTTACGATATTCCCAGTGAACAGACTGGTGAATACTGGGCAATTTCTGCCAATCCTAATGGTGTATCCTATGTCAAAAATGGAAAATATGCTGGTTTCCACCTGGCAGAGCTTTACAAGGATAAACCAGAACTTTTTGGGAACCCCAAGACTAGTGTTTTTCCTTTATTGACTAAGATTTTGGACGCTAATGACTGGCTCTCAGTGCAGGTACACCCTGATGATGCTTATGGGATAGAGCACGAAGGTGAGCTAGGAAAGACAGAATGTTGGTATATTATTGATGCTGAAGAGGGTGCAGAAATTATTTATGGTCACAAGGCTAAGACCAAGGAAGAGCTGGCATCCTTGATTGAAGCAGGTGATTGGGATGGACTTTTGTCGAAAACTCCTGTTAAGAAAGGTGACTTTTTCTTTGTACCAAGTGGCACCATGCATGCTATTGGTCCAGGTATCCTTATCTTAGAGACTCAACAATCTAGTGATACTACTTACCGTGTATATGATTTTGATCGTAGGGATGATCAGGGCAATAAACGTGAACTTCATATTCAACAGTCTCTTGATGTCTTGAATCTAGGGGCTCCAGAAAATAGCATCCCAGCAACTGTTAAGACCTTGCAATTAGAGTCGACTTGTTTAACATCAAACTCCTTTTTCACTGTGTATAAATGGAAACTCAGTGGCTTGGTTGACTTCAAGCAATCAGCTCCCTATTTGCTTTGTTCCGTACTTTCTGGCAATGGGACCATGACTATCGATTCACGCATTTATTGTCTAAAAAAAGGCGATCACTTTATTCTTCCAAATGATGTGACAGATTGGGAAATTGATGGACAATTGGAGATGATTGTCAGTCACCCTAACGAGGCTTAAGTATGAGTAATGAAAAAGTTTTAGCGGCCCTATTTGAGCGTATTGAAATCAACAAATCCTATTATTTTGAGGGAGCTTATTATCGTCTGAAAGACTATGGCGACCATATTTATGGCTTACAACGGGCAATTCCTGGTATGTGTGGTGAAAAAACAGCTTCCCCTAGCATCAAATTTTACTGGAAAAATGGTGTCTTGGACTATCAATTTTACGTTGATTTTGAAGCTAGTCCTATGATAATGAAGGCCTGTAGTAGCACCGACCATGCTTTCTTTGAGCAGGCTTTTGAAAATCTTTTGCATGATTTTGAGGATATTCTAGAGAGCCAAGAAAACTCTGAGAAGTAGACATAAAGTATTATTGTCGATATTTTCAGTGAATCTAATAAAAAAGTTTTACTTTATTTGCGAATCCATTGTGAAAGCCCTTAAACTAGGGCTTTTTTCTTTGTCAATCCTTGAGTGATTTCTTGTTTAAAGGGGGCTTTTGTGGTAAAATATGGAGATAAAGACTGTCGAAAGGAAAAAAGATGGCAAATATATTACGCAAAATCATTGAAAATGATAAAGGCGAAATTAAGAAACTAGAAAAAACTGCCAAGAAAGTCGAGAGCTATGCTGATGCAATGGCGGCTCTTTCAGATGAAGAACTTCAGGCAAAAACAGAAGAATTTAAAAAACGATATCAAAACGGAGAAAGCCTAGACCAACTCTTGCCAGAGGCATTTGCAGTTGTTCGTGAAGGGGCAAAACGTGTCCTTGGACTTTTCCCATATCGTGTGCAAATCATGGGTGGTATCGTTCTTCACCATGGTGACGTCCCAGAGATGCGTACAGGGGAAGGGAAAACCCTGACTGCGACAATGCCTGTTTACCTAAATGCTATTTCAGGTGAAGGTGTGCACGTTATCACCGTTAACGAATACCTTTCAGAGCGTGATGCGACTGAAATGGGTGAGCTTTATAGTTGGCTTGGTTTGTCAGTAGGGATTAACCTTTCAGCCAAATCGCCAGCTGAAAAACGTGAAGCTTATAACTGTGACATCACTTACTCAACCAACTCAGAGGTAGGTTTCGACTATCTTCGTGATAACATGGTTGTTCGTAAGGAAAACATGGTACAACGTCCATTGAACTATGCCTTGGTCGATGAGGTAGACTCGGTTCTTATCGATGAAGCTCGTACGCCATTGATTGTATCAGGTCCTGTAAGTTCAGAAACTAACCAGTTGTATCATCGTGCAGATGCCTTTGTTAAGACCTTGACAGAGGATGATTATGCCATTGATATTCCAACAAAAACAATTGGTTTGAATGACTCAGGTATTGACAAGGCTGAAGAATTCTTCAACTTGGACAACTTGTATGATATTGACAATGTTGCCTTGACTCACTATATTGACAATGCCCTTCGTGCCAACTACATCATGTTGCATGATATCGACTATGTGGTCAGTCCTGAGCAAGAAATTCTTATCGTCGACCAATTTACAGGTCGTACCATGGAAGGTCGTCGTTTCTCTGATGGACTTCACCAAGCCATTGAGGCAAAAGAAGGTGTGCCAGTTCAAGAAGAAACGAAGACATCTGCCTCAATCACTTACCAAAATATGTTCCGTATGTACAAGAAATTGTCAGGTATGACCGGTACTGGTAAGACCGAGGAAGATGAATTCCGTGAAATCTATAACATGCGAATCATTCCGATTCCAACTAACCGTCCAATTCAACGTATTGACCACGACGACCTTCTTTACCCAACCTTGGATGCTAAATTCCGTGCTGTGGTACAAGATGTTAAACGTCGTTATGAAAAGGGACAGCCAGTCCTTGTTGGTACGGTTGCCGTTGAAACATCTGACTTGATTTCTAAGATGTTGGTTGAAGCAGGCATTCCTCATGAAGTGCTTAATGCTAAAAACCACGAAAAAGAAGCGCATATTATCATGAATGCGGGTCAACGTGGTGCCGTTACGATTGCGACCAACATGGCCGGTCGTGGTACCGATATCAAACTTGGTGAAGGTGTTCTTGAACTTGGTGGACTTTGTGTTATTGGTACAGAGCGTCACGAAAGCCGTCGTATCGATAACCAGTTACGTGGTCGTGCGGGACGTCAAGGGGACCCAGGGGAATCTCAATTCTACCTTTCACTTGAAGATGAATTGATGCGTCGTTTCGGTTCTGATCGTATCAAGCAAGTCTTGGAACGTTTGAATGCTGATGATGAAGATATCGTTATCAAATCACGTATGTTGACACGCCAAGTGGAAGCGGCTCAAAAACGTGTCGAAGGAAATAACTACGATACTCGTAAACAAGTCCTTCAGTACGATGACGTTATGCGTGAACAACGTGAAATCATCTACGCTGAGCGTTATGATGTTATCACAGCGGAACGTGACCTTGAACCTGAGATTAAGGCTATGATTAAGCGTACGATTAACCGTACGGTAGATGGTCACAGCCGCAATGATCAAGAGGAAGCTCTTAAAGGTATCTTGAACTTTGCTCGTCAGGCCTTGGTTCCTGAGAATGCCATCTCACTTGAAGATTTACGAGAAGTGGGAGAGGTAACGAAACGTAGTGTTAATTATGACGCTATTAAAGTTTACTTGAATGAGTTAGCAGATGATGTTTATGATCGTCAAATCAAGAAATTGCGTTCAGAGGAAGCTATCCGTGAATTCCAAAAAGTCTTGATTTTGATGGTTGTTGATAACAAGTGGACGGACCATATCGATGCCCTTGATCAATTACGTAATGCCGTTGGTTTGCGTGGTTATGCCCAAAACAACCCAATCGTTGAGTATCAATCTGAAGGGTTCAAGATGTTCCAAGATATGATTGGGGCAATTGAATATGATGTGACACGTACAATGATGAAAGCACAAATTCATGAACAATCTCGTGAAAATGTGAATGAACGTGTTTCAACAACAGCAACAGGCAATATCCAGGCTCACCAAGCAGATGCTAATGGTCAAGAAATTGACTTTAGTAAGGTTGGTCGTAATGACTTCTGTCCATGTGGCTCTGGTAAGAAATTTAAAAATTGTCACGGTCGTAAACAATTTTAGGAAAAAAGAAATAGGTAATTATTATGGTTTTTAAAGCAGTAAGTGAAAAAATTGATTTTGATGCAGTCAAAGAATCAACTACATTGACAGGTGAAGCCCTTGCCAAGAAACAAGCTCGTGATAAAGAGCTTGAAGCAATCATGAAGGGTGAAGATGACCGTACGCTTTTGGTTATTGGTCCATGTTCATCTGATAATGAGGATGCAGTTCTTGATTATGCTCGCCGTTTGGCTAAACTTCAAGAAGAAGTGAAAGATAAAGTCTTTATGGTTATGCGTGTTTATACAGCTAAACCTCGTACAAATGGTGATGGTTATAAAGGACTTGTCCACCAACCTGATGCTGAAGGTAAACCAAACCTAATCAATGGTATCAAGGCTGTGCGTAATCTTCACTACCGTGTTATCACTGAAACTGGTATCACAACTGCTGATGAAATGCTTTACCCAGAAAACCTTCCTTTGGTAGATGACCTTGTGTCATATATTGCCATCGGTGCACGTTCTGTAGAAGACCAACAACACCGTTTTGTTGCATCAGGTATTGATGTTCCAACTGGTATGAAGAACCCAACATCAGGGAATCTTAACGTTATGTTTAATGGTATCTACGCTGCACAAAACAAACAAAACTTCCTCTTTAATGGTGAAGAAGTTGAAACTTCAGGTAACCCATTGGCCCACGTTATTCTTCGTGGTTCAACGAATGAATATGGTAAAAACGTGCCTAACTTCTACTATGATGATGTTCTTGAAACAATTGAACACTACGAGCAAATGGGCCTTGAAAATCCATTCATCGTTATTGATACAAACCATGATAACTCAGGTAAACGTTACTTGGAACAAATCCGTATTGTTCGCCAAACCTTGATTAACCGTGACTGGAATGAAAAAATCAACAAAGTTGCACGTGGTTTCATGATCGAATCTTACCTTGAAGATGGCCGTCAAGATGCGCCAGATGTCTATGGTAAATCAATCACTGACCCATGTCTTGGTTGGGATAAGACAGAAGAATTGATTCGTGAAATCCACGATACTTTGTCAAAATAATAAGGTAACAGAAACCATATATGGGGAGTGAACCGTTTGGATGACCAAGCGGTTCGCTCTCTTTTCACAAAGAGAGGGAAATAGATGGGAATTCATCAAAATAGTCCGCTTATTGATGTAGCGGAAGTAAGGAAATTGCATGCTCTTACGGGAGATGCACTAGTAACTAAACAGGCTAATGATGAGGCTTTGGCAAAAATTATCAAGGGTGAGGACAAACGTATTCTCTTGGTTATTGGTCCATGTTCGTCTGATAATGAAGAAGCTGTTCTTGACTATGCTCACCGTTTGGCCAAACTTCAGGAAGAAGTGAAAGATAAAATCTTTATTGTTATGCGTGTTTATACAGCTAAACCACGTACTAATGGGGACGGTTATAAGGGGCTTATCCACCAGCCAGATGCAGAGGGTGATGTAGACCTTCTTGCTGGGGTTAAGGCAGTTCGCCACCTTCAGTCACGTATTATTACTGAGACAGGTCTTCCCATCGCTGACGAGATGCTTTATCCGTCAAATCTTTCCTTCTTTGATGATTTGCTTAGCTATCATGCTGTTGGAGCACGTTCTGTTGAGGACCAAGAGCACCGCTTTGTAGCTTCAGGTATTGATGTGCCAATTGGCTTGAAGAACCCAACGTCAGGGAATTTGAATGTCATGTTTAATGGTATCTATGCTGCGCAGAATCAACAGCATTTCCTTTACAATGGTGCTGAAGTTAAAACAGATGGTAACCCACTCGCTCACGCTATCCTGCGTGGTGCCAACAATGAAAATGGTCAGAACATTGTCAACTACCATTACGAGGACTTGGTTAAGGCTTTGGACAAGTATAGTGCACTTAATCTGGAAAATCCATTTATCCTTGTTGATACTAACCATGACAACTCAGGTAAAAACTTCATGGAGCAAGTTCGTATTGTGCGTGAAGTCCTTCTTAACCGTGAGTGGGATGAGCGTATCGCGGATACCGTGCGTGGCTTTATGATTGAGTCTTACCTTGAGGATGGTCGTCAAGACACACCTGAAGTTTATGGTAAATCAATTACAGATCCATGTCTTGGTTGGGATAAGACAGATAGCCTTATTCGTGAAATCCACAATCGACTTTCGTTATAATTATGATTTTTGGATATGGTATAGACTTGCAGGAAATTTCAGCTGTAAAAAAGGCTTATGACCGTAATCCACGCTTTGCAAAAAAGGTATTGACACCAAAAGAGTGGGAGCGTTTTGAATCCCTTTCTGGTAATCGTCAGATGTCCTATTTAGCAGGGCGTTGGGCCGGTAAGGAAGCATTTTCAAAGGCCTGGGGTACTGGTATTGGAGCAGTCGGCTTTAAGGATATTGAAATATTGACCAATGACAAGGGAGCTCCAGTGGTGACCCAATCACCTTTTGAAGGCAAGGTTTTTATCTCGATTTCCCATAGCGGTGATTTTGTTCAGGCAAGTGTCATTTTAGAAAAAAACTAAGAGATAGATGTTGGAAGAGGATAGCTTATGATTTCAAGTTTACATCGACCAACCTTGGCAAAGGTTGATCTATCAGCAATTTCAGAAAATATTGAACAAGTGGTTAGTCACATCCCTAAACAGGTGCAGACTTTTGCAGTTGTTAAGGCCAATGCTTATGGTCATGGCGCTGTCGAAGTGGCCAAGCATGTATCTAAGCAGGTGGATGGTTTTTGTGTTTCCAACCTAGACGAGGCGCTTGAACTTCGTCAAGCTGGCTTAGAACAACCGATACTTATTTTAGGAGTAGTCTTGCCAGACGAGGTTCCTTTGGCTATTCAAGAAAACATCACGCTGACGGTAGCTTCGCTAGAGTGGTTGGAAATGACTAAGAATCAAGGGCTTGATTTGACTGGTTTAACCTGTCATATTAAGGTTGATTCAGGTATGGGTCGTATTGGGGTGCGTAGCCAAGGGGATGCGGATAGCTTGATTGCTGGTCTGAAATCACTTGGTGCGAATGTCGAAGGTATTTTTACTCATTTTGCAACGGCTGATGAGGCAGATGATAGTAAATTCAAGCGTCAATTGGTCTTCTTCACGGATTTGGTTAATAACTTGGTGGACCGTCCTCGCTTGGTACACGCTAGCAACTCTGCGACAAGCATCTGGCATGCAGAAACAGTCTTTAATGCGGTACGTCTGGGTGTCGTCATCTATGGTCTCAATCCTAGTGGCAGTGTTTTAGACCTTCCATATAACATTCGTCCTGCTTTAAGTTTGGAGACAGCACTTGTTCATGTTAAGACCTTGCCAGCAGGTCAAGATGTGGGTTATGGTGCAACGTATACGACGACAGCTGATGAGGTTATTGGAACCATTCCGATTGGCTATGCGGATGGTTGGACCAGAGATTTACAAGGTTTCCACGTTATTGTGGATGGACAGCTTTGTCCTATTGTTGGGCGTGTGTCTATGGACCAAATCACTGTTCGCCTTCCTAAGGTTTATCCCCTAGGAACTCCTGTTACTCTTATGGGTGAAAATGGAGGAGCAAGCATCACTGCGACAGAGGTGGCTGAAAAACGTGGTACTATCAACTACGAAGTTCTTTGTTTGCTTAGTGATCGTGTACCTCGTAGCTATGATTAATATAAATAAAAAGAGAAATCCAGTTTGATACTGGATTTTTTGATTTTAGTGAAGACCATTTTCATGTGTTATAATAGCTGATAAGGCTTCCTTTTTCACGAGGAGAAGAACACGATAGAAATGATAGAGGATATGATTCAACTAGATTCACCGATTGCGGATTTGAAAGGCTTTGGTCCTAAGTCCGCTGAAAAATTTACCAAATTAGATTTGCACACGGTTGGGGACCTCTTGCTTTATTTTCCTTTCCGATATGAAGATTTTAAGAGTAAGTCTATCTTTGAACTGATGGATGGCGAAAAGGCAGTTATTACGGGAACCGTGGTAACCCCTGCCAATGTGCAGTATTATGGCTTTAAACGTAATCGTCTGAGTTTTAAAATCAAGCAAGGAGAGGCAGTGATTGCCATTAGTTTCTTCAACCAGCCTTATCTTGTAGACAAGATTGAGATGGGGGCAGAAGTCGCTATTTTTGGCAAATGGGACCAGAAGAAGTCTGCAGTGACTGGTATGAAAGTGTTGGCCCAAGTTGAAGACGATATGCAGCCGGTTTACCATGTGGCCCAGGGCGTTAGTCAGGCCCAGCTGATAAAGGCTATAAGGGCAGCTTTTGATAGTGGGGCCTTGAATTTGTTGGAGGAGAGTCTCCCACAGGTGCTTATGGACAAGTATCGTCTTATGGGTCGCCAAGAGGCTGTGCGTGCCATGCATTTTCCGAAAGATTTGGCTGAATATAAGCAGGCTCTACGTAGGACCAAGTTTGAGGAGCTCTTTTATTTCCAGATGAACTTACAGGTGCTCAAGGCTGAGAATAAGTCCGAAACCAATGGTCTAGCAATTGCTTACGATGAAGCTAAAATCAAAGCCAAAATTGCAGAATTACCATTTCCCTTGACAGAAGCCCAACAGCGTAGTTTATCGGAAATCCTAGCTGATATGAAATCTGGGGCTCATATGAACCGTCTTTTGCAAGGAGATGTGGGTTCAGGGAAAACAGTTATCGCTAGTCTGGCCATGTATGGGGCTTATACGGCAGGATTGCAGTCTGCCCTCATGGTACCGACGGAAATCTTAGCAGAGCAGCACTATCAGAGTTTACAGGGACTTTTTCCTGAGCTAGAGGTAGTGCTCCTAACTTCTGGGATGAAGGCAGCGGACAAAAAAGTAGCTCTTTCCAAAATCGAATCTGGCGAGGCTCAGATGATTGTGGGGACTCACTCACTGATTCAGGATGCTGTGACTTATCACAGGCTTGGGCTAGTAATTACTGATGAGCAGCACCGTTTTGGGGTTAATCAACGTCGTATTTTCCGTGAGAAAGGTGACAATCCTGATGTCCTTATGATGACAGCGACACCTATCCCTAGGACTTTGGCAATCACTGCCTTTGGGGAGATGGATGTGTCAATCATTGACCAGATGCCGGCTGGACGTAAGCCCATTATTACCCGTTGGGTTAAACATGAGCAACTAGATACCGTACTGACTTGGATTAAGGGCGAGTTGGAAGAAGATGCTCAGGTCTATTTTATCTCACCTCTGATTGAAGAGTCTGAGGCTCTCGATTTGAAAAATGCGGTGGCCCTTCATCAGGAACTCACAGATTTTTTGGGGGATTCAGCTACAGTGGCCCTGATGCATGGTCGCATGAAAAATGATGAAAAAGACCAAATTATGCAGGACTTCAAGGATAAAAAATCTCAGATTTTAGTATCAACCACAGTTATCGAAGTGGGGGTTAATGTGCCAAATGCTACGGTTATGGTCATTATGGATGCCGACCGCTTTGGACTTAGCCAGCTGCACCAACTTCGTGGCCGTGTAGGTCGTGGCCATAAGCAGTCCTACTGTGTTTTAGTGGCCAATCCTAAAAATGATACCGGGAAAAAACGCATGCAGGCCATGTGTGAGACTACGGATGGTTTTGTTCTAGCAGAAGAGGACCTTAAAATGCGTGGTTCAGGAGAGATCTTTGGAACACGTCAGTCAGGAATTCCTGAATTTCAAGTGGCTGATATTGTGGAAGACTACAATATCTTAGAAGAAGCAAGGCGCGTGGCCAGCCAAATTGTGTCTGACCCTAACTGGCGTGAGAATCCTGATTGGCAGGTGCTAGGAGCTCATTTGAGAAGCCAAGGCGAGTTTGATTGAGGAGGGAACCCATGAAAAAGAAACGGTTAAAAATCGATTTTTTTGCTATCTTGCATCCCTTATTTCTTATGATGTTAGGTCTCCTGTTTTATTTTTTCGCCTTCATCTTGATTTGGTTTATTACCGAATTGGCAAAGCTGATAGAAGGAAAGACGGACTTTCATACCCTATATTTTTATTCACTTCTTATCTCTCTAGCTTGTTCGATATTACTGATTATGTACGTCGCGGGTTTTATAGCTCAGCTGATTATACATATACAGCATCAAAAGGAAAGGACGCTTTTGCCGGTCTGGTGTATGCTTACGGCTGTACTGATGCTTGTGCCCCTATTCGAAGATTTTAGTATCTTAGGCTCGTCCTGGAATTTTAAAGGGTATTTTCTTTCCATAGTTGCCTACATTGCCTATCTCTTTACAAAGCTACCCAAGGTTATTGAAAGTTACCGCTATCATGCGACAATTCGCTATGCCGTTTGGGTGGCTCTGGTCTTGGGAATTATTTTATCCATGCTTTAGACAGAAAAACTCTCAGTAAACTCACTGAGAGTTTTAAGTTTCCTTCAAGCTTATTACAAGCTTTCTTTAAGTTAGGACACCTATAATAAAACCATCAAAACGAGATAGGTTTTGATAATAAAACGTTTTGGCTAAGCCAAACCATTCCTAAAAAGGAGGACATAACAATGACAGTAAAAATTAAAGTAACCTACAACCGAAATTTCCAGAAGCATCCTCAAGACTTTAAGGTTTATCAAAACTAGTATTGATGCTAGGAAGAGGCTAAATTTACCCATATTCTACAACTTTCATCCCTTATTTTCCAAAATCCCTTTTTCCTTTTTTTCATAACGTAGAATCCCTCTTCTTAAACTCATAAAAAGTCTAGACGGAAGCATGACCAGTCTAGGCGATTAACATAAGTAAGCTAACCAGTTGAGATTTTCTTGACTGGTTTTTATTTTTTGATTTTTAGACAAAAAATATCGAAAAACGATAAAAATGTGTTGACAAGGAGAAATAAAGAGTGTAATATATAATTATCGATAAACGGCAATAAGTTTTCGATAAAGATAATCTTATTCGCGAAAAAGAGAAATTATATACCAAAAACTATTTAATAAAGGAAATACTTATCATGAAAACACTTAAATCAATCATCAACGCAGTTCTTATTCTTCTTATGGCAATCTACGGTCTTGCAATGCTTACTTTACTTATCCTTCCTTTTGTGGATGTGACTAATCTTTTCCCAGGTGCTGAGGTTCATTATCTTTCTGGATGGGGTTACTGGCTTGTATCAGAGTTACAATTCGCCTTCTATCTTGCCTTGATTTGTCTCCTTCGTAAAGAGTTTAAAGACTTTACTTGGAAGGCATTTTGGACAGAAGATTTTTCTCTCTTCTTGAAAAAGGCTGCTCTTCTAACCTTTGTGCCCTCAGGCTTGAATATCTTTTTGCAGTTGGGAACGACTAATCACCTTGTAGTAGACTTCAGCACATCAGTCTGGCTCCTCTTGGTCTCTCTAGCTTGTGATGCTGTCCGTCTTCGTAAGGGACAAACCGCTGTCAAATAATTGAAAGCATCTTATTTGAAAAGTAGTAAAATCTTACCTATAAACTAGTATTTTATATTGATATTCGATATAATTAATACTGTTAATAGTTAGCTACTGATTTAGTATAAGGTCAAGGGCTCCTAGAGGCACCTTGGCTTTTTCTAGTCTATGCCCAAAGAAATCAAATGAATTTACAATCGAGGTAACACATGACAACTATCTTATTTTATTTTTTAATCATCCTAGCCTTGGCTGGTTCTAGTTATTATGGTTGGAGATCGGCTAAAAGTGCTAAAAATCGTCAGGAAACGCAAGAACAGAAACGTCTGCGTAGTGTTCTCCTGTTCGTTAATGTCCTCCTTTTTGCGGGCTTTTTAAGTCTTGTTATTACCATTCTTAATGATGCCTTTATCCTGACAGGTCATGAAGGGCTCTTACAACAAGGTTTGCGTATGCTTCTCGGTTCGGGAGTTACCGTGAAAAGTAGTAGCACTAGTCTGACGCTTTTTGCAGCAATCATTGATTTCCTTCGTATGTCAGTCAACATAGGCTTCTTGTTGTGTCTACGTGCCTTTCTGATTAATCTTTATCGTTCTGATATTTTCATCGCTAAAAATGCCAAGTTGGTTCGTTGGTCAGCACATTTGTTAGTTCTTGGGGCCTTTATCAATAATGGTATCTTTACATTTGGGACAGGCAACCATAGTTATAGTTTCTTTAATATCAGTTATTTGCTAGTTAGCTTTGTTCTCTATGCTGTTGCTATGATTTTGACTAAGGCTAATGCCATTGCTGAGGAAAATGAGTACACGATTTAGGAGGGGCTTATGATTATTGTCAATTTGGACGTTGAACTTGCCAAGAAGAAGATGCGCTCGGGTGAGCTAGCAGAACGTATTGGTATTACCCCAGCCAATCTTTCAGTTCTTAAGACAGGCAAGGCCAAGGCAATCCGTTTTACAACACTGGATGCTATTTGTAAGGAGTTAGATTGCCAACCAGGAGATATTCTTGAATATAGACCAGACGAAGAAAACTAAAAGCCTGAAGCAGTTCAGTCACTTCTCTAGTGACCATGCTTCAAGCTTTTTTATTTTTTCTTTAACCATGCGACCAAGGCTAGACTGGCTAGCACGGTACCACAGACTATGGTGATATATGTTTTTGAGACTGTTAGCTCATAGTGGAAATCTTTATTTTTCAATTTATCGGTTGCTTCAATACTAAGTTTCATGTTTTACCCCTCGATATAGTCTTTCAATTCTTGGCCTTTGAGTCCCGCACTAAGTGCAATGAGAAGTTTGAGACGAGCCTTTGGTGCGTTGAGTTCTTTAACAAACATAACGCCAGCTTCTTGGAGTTTGACCCCACCTCCTTCATAGGCGTAAACAGGTTCGGCGATACCGTTGAAGCAGCGGGAAACGAGCACAACGGGGACACCTTTTTCCATAAGATTTGTGATTTCTCTTGCAGCTAATGGTGGTAGGTTTCCAGCACCTAGTGCCTCGATAACTACACCGTCAATCTTCTCAGGGTCTAGGAGACTGATGATACCATCTCCGATACCCATCCCAGCATAGGCCTTGATGATTGGGACTGTTCCTGTGATTTGTTCCAAATCAAAGCGAACACGAGGCTCAGCAGTTTTGAACCAGAGGATATCATGCTTCATTATGATACCCAGTGGACCATGAGTTGGTGTGTGGAAGGTTGCCACGTTTGTGGTATGGGTCTTAGTCACATACTTAGCTGCATGGATTTCATCATTCATTACGACCAGGATTCCTTTGTCAGCGGCCTTGTCGTCGCTAGCAACGCGTAGGGCTGAGAGATAGTTATAGACCCCGTCGCTACCTAGCTCGTTCGACGAACGCATGGCACCAGTTAAAACGATTGGAATTTCAGGGACGGCCATGGTGTCTAGGAAGTAGGCTGTCTCTTCCAGAGTATCTGTCCCATGAGTGATGACCACCCCATCATATTGCCCAGCTGTTTCCTTGATTTTTTTGTAAATATCCAGCATGTGGTAGGGTGTGATATGCGGGCTAGGGATATTAAGAAAATCGAGAACGGTTAGTTCTAAATTGTCTAAATCAAGCCCCACATGGTTCATGGGATTATCATCGTTTTGACTGACCTTGCCATCATTATCCGCTGACATGGAAATTGTTCCTCCAGTGTGAAGGACTAGGATTTTTTTTGTCATTTATATTACTCACCATTATATTATATGTTATAATTTATTTTAGCATAAAATGTTAGAAGGAGGGGAGCTCTGTGGCTATTAAAGCAGTCTTTTTTGATATTGATGGGACTTTTCTAAATGACCGAAAACGTGTGTCAAGTTCAACCAAAAAAGCTATCAGTCAAATGAAGGAAGATGGTATCTTGGTTGGTTTGGCAACAGGTCGTGGTCCAGGATTTGTTCAGCCCTTCATGGACAATCTGGGTCTGGATTTTGCAGTCACTTATAATGGTCAATATATTTTGACTCATGACAAGGTCCTGTATCAAAATCAGCTCCCTAAATCAACAGTCTACAACTTGATTCGCTATGCCACCAAGCACCGTAGAGAGATTTCTCTAGGGACTAGCACAGGTCTTGTTGGTTCCAATATTATCAGTATGGGAACGAGTAAGTTTGGGCAAATCGTTAGCCGTATTGTCCCTAAGTCCTGGGCTAAGATGGTGGAACGTAGTTTCAAGTCTTTGATTCGTCGTTTCAAGCCACAAAGTATTGAGACTCTTAAGACTATCATGCGTGAGCCTATTTATCAGGTGGTTATGGTAGCGACGGTAGGTGAAACACAAGATATTGAAGAAAAGTTTCCTCATGTGAAGATTACCCGTTCAAGTCCTTATTCAGCCGATATTATTTCAGCGGACCAATCTAAGTTGAAAGGTATCGCTCATCTAGGTGAGGTTTTTGGTTTCGAACTCAGTGAGGTTATGGCCTTCGGGGATTCGGAAAATGACCTAGAAATGCTGTCTGGCGTCGGCATTGGTGTTGCCATGGGTAATGGTGAAGACGAGCTGAAAGACCAGGCTACCCATGTCACTGACACTAATAACCAGAATGGGATTGCCAAAGCCTTATCACACTACGGTTTGATTCACTTTGAGACAGAAAATTCATTTACCAGTGATGATGACAACTTCAACAAGGTTAAGGATTTCCACCATTTGATGGATGGCTCAACTACCGACATGCCTCGTGTTTACGGTATTGAGGAAGCTGGTCACCGTGCGGACTTCAAGTTGGAAGAAATCGTCGAATTTCTTTATGCCTCATCAGGTGGGGACAAGCGTGTCTTTGGTCAGGCTGTTCTGGATTTGCATGCTGCTCTTGATAAGGCAGCCCTCAAAGTTAGTTCTAAAGAGCACTCAGAGTCAACGATGGTTGGTCAGGTGGATGCTTTGACTGACTTGCTTTACTTGACCTATGGTTCATTTGTTCTTATGGGGGTGGATCCTAAACCTTTCTTTGATACGGTTCATGAGGCTAATATGGGGAAAATTTTCCCAGATGGCAAGGCTCATTTTGATCCTGTGACCCACAAAATTCTTAAACCAAGTGACTGGGAAGAGCGATTTGCACCAGAACCACACATTAAGCGTGAGCTGGATCGCCAGATTCAAAAATCTCTACAAAGAAATAAATAAGAAGATATAAGGTTTGGACAGTTTGCTCCAAGCCTTTTTCTAATAAAAATGACATTTATTAATGGCTTTATTTGTGATAAAATAAAGTCATTCTATGTATTTTTAAGGAGATTATTATGACTAAAGCAGATTGGTTAGATTTTTTTGAAGCCATCAACGGTCGTTCAGCGACTGAAGAAGAAATTGCAGCTGCACTTGCAGCTGGTGAGTTCCAAGATGACGCACCAGCAGTAGAAACTGCTCCAGTACAAGAAGCGCCAGCACAACCAGCTTTCGCTAATGTTCAAGAAACACCAGCCCAAGAGGCGCAACCACAGCCAACTTTCGCTGGTGCCCAAGAGGCGCAACCACAGCCGACTTTTGCGAGTGCACAAGACGCACAAGCGCAAGCTCCTTTTGCAAATGCTCAGGCAGCACAACCTCAACCAACCTTTGCAGGTGCTCAAGCTGCTCCAGTACAAGGAGTGCCAAATCAGGCAGCACAACCACAAGCTGGTTTTGCCAATGCTCAAGCTGGTCAACAAGCAGCTTTTGCTAACGGTCAACCTCTTCAACCAGGTCAAAACGTTCAATTTATCAACGGTCAAGCCGTAGTTGTTCCAGCACAACCATCAGCATTTGCGACAACTTTCAAAAACTACTGGACATGGTTGCTTAATGCATGGCGTCGTCCAGCTGACATGACAGATTATGGGAAACACAATGGTTGGCTTAACTATATCTTCTTGTCACTCTTCACTGGACTTGCCTTCTTTGCAATCTTGAGCGCTATGGCACGTAAATTTGTTAGCCCAGTTGTATCAACAACAAACGCATTGTCTAGTATGTTTGGTTCTTACGGAACAGATAGTTACTCATCTTCATTTTCAAGCCATACATCTAGCATTGGTTTTGGAGCTTTCTTCGCAAGTATTCTAGCTGCCTTCTTCTTCATCTTTGCCTTCATCTTGGCAGGGTTTGTGACACGTAAGGCCATCTTCCGTGATCCTGAGACTACTTTCTTGAATAGCTTTGACCGTTTTGGTCGCTTGACGTCATTGGCCTTGCCAATCTTGCTCGTAACAATCTTGTTCGGAGCTATTGGACTTGTTGGCTTCCCACTTTTCTTGTTCTATGTTGTTTACTTCTTATTTGCACTTGCAAACCTCTTTACAATTGTTCCTGTAACAACAGCGTGGAAGGCTGATAAGTTCTATCAAATGATCTTGGCAGCACTTTTGAATGGTGTAATTTTGTCAATCTTGTTTGCAATCGTATTTACTATTATGTCATCATTTATGGTGGGGCTTCTATTCTAATCTAAGTAAACCTCTAGCATTTTTTGAAAAAGTAAGTTTATAGGAGTCTTTATGGCAACAAAAGAAAAGTGGATTGATTTATTTGAAAAGGCAGTTGGTCGTCCGCCCCATGCTTTGGAGATTGAAGAAGGCCAGAAAGCAGACTTTGACTTAAAGGCTATTAAAGGCATTGCGGCAATGGGCTTGGACCAAGAAGCCACTCCTTCTGAATCAACAGAAGAAGTTGATGAGTATGACGTTGCCGAGGAAGTATTTGAAGATGTACCGCTTGGTGACGAAGAGGAAACGACTCCTTTAGAAACAGAGGAGCTTGCACCATTATCTCAAGCTGATCAAGGTCAAGCTGAAGAAAATTCTGAAGCCGCTTCTAAAGAAGCACAAGCTATCTGGATGAAGGCTTTTAAAACCTATGTTGGACGTCAACCTCTTCCTGAGGAATTCCTACTTGGTAAGTCTTCAGGTTATGATGTATCAACCATCCATCAGTTTATCTCAGATGGTAAGGCTGCGAAACCAGCCAAGCCAGCTATGGCTAAAGGGAAGAAAATCCTGATTATTGCTGGTGTTGTTGCAGCAGTCTTAGCACTTGCTGGTTACGGCTTTGGTTCTTACTACTACTCACGTGGTCAAGTAGCAGAGCGTTATGAAGCAGCAGCTAAGAAGAGTTTTAAAGATAGCTTGGAATACCAAGTATGGTCTGATACTAAAAAGGAAATTAAAACATCCGAAGTCAAGTACACAGACACTAAAAGTACACAAGCCTATAGCAAGAGCCAACTCATGTCTGGTGAACGTATGCAAAAGGTTGGACGTCAGTTCCTTATTTTTCCAAAGTGGAGAGTCGTGGTAGATCCTGGAACGGTTGATTTGACTGTTAATACAGCTGATTTGAATGTGACCATTAATGGGGTTTCTTACGCTACTACAGATGGTAATAACTACACGGCTAAATTGAATCATCTCTATCCAGGAACCTACAATTTTGTGGCTTCTGGTAAGGTCAATGATCAAGATATCACTGTCTCATCTGAGGAAAATGTGACCTCTAAAACAGAAGTCAATCTTTCAGTAGAGTATCTCAGCTTTACTGTTAAGTCTAATCTCAAGGATGGAGACCTCTATGTTGGTGGTACTAAGATTGGAATCCTTAACTCAGGGAAACTAGATGTTAACAAGGTAGCAGTAGCTGGTTCATCAGCCGTTTATGTTAAGAAGAATTTCGAAGATGGTAGCTCTATCAAGACAGAGACATTGTCTATTAAGAAAATCTCTGAAGGTCAAACGGTTACTCTAGATGCTGATGGAGTTCTTGACCGTGATACGGCAGATCGTCTCTTGACTGCTGCCTACGGTAAATTTGGTAGCTACGCTTCTAATCACAACACGACACCAGATGGTGTATCCGACATTTTCCTTAATGGTACTGATGATACCATGTACAAGGATGTAACGGCTGACATTGACAAAAATACTACAGGTGCTAAAAACCGTGCCGCTGATAGTATTACTTTCTCAGACGTTGACGTCACAGAAGTCGTTCAGACTGGTGAGAAGACCTTCAAGGTGACCTTCACAGCAGTTTATGATTTCTATTATGGTTATGATTCGAAATTCAAGTCATCAGGAGATATCAAAGATAAAATCTCTTGGTCATGTAATGTGGAATCTGTTGGTGACGATAGCGATTCTAGCAGTAGCAGTTCTGACTACAGCAACTATCGTATCAACGGCAAGGCTGGCGAATCACAAAATGTGAGCCGTGAAAATACTGTGAAATAACAGTTGCTTGCTCAGTTCGTTAGCATTGAACAGATTACAAATGGGAGGGGAGTCCTCCACACTAAAAATGAGAACTTGGCAACAGCCAGGTTCTTTTG
>NZ_AZYW01000027.1:0-1729 GCF_000517725.1 Streptococcus sp. SR4
CCCCATCAATGGTTTGTGAGCCTTTAAGGATATTACCTTCTGCATCTGCATAGTACCATTTACCATTATGGTTGAAGTATTGATTTTTTACAAGAGCGCCGGAATCTTTATCGTAGAATTTAACTGGGCTAGTGTAGGAGTTTGCTTTAACCACATACCCACTACTATCGGTAAATTCTCCTTTAATCTGATTGCCATAATATGGATCAAAGTGAACCTGTACCCCGTCGATGGTTTGTGAGCCTTTAAGGATTTTTCCTTCTCCATTAAGATAGTACCAGTTATCGTTGATGTAAACGTAGCGATTGGTACCAAGGTCTACTTTAGCACCAGAATCTTTGTCGTAGAAGTAGCCATCGTTACCAAAGACACCTTTGGCTTGTTTACCATCATAAGGGTCAAAGTATACAGGAACATTGTTAATGGTTTGAGATCCTTTAAGTCGTTTACCGTCATTGTCTACATAATACCAGTCTTTGTCGACTTGGACATAACTATTGATTACGAGAGCACCAGTGATTCCATCATAATATTTATCGTTACTAGCGAAATTTCCTTTGACTTGGGCTCCGGTTTTCTCGTCAAAGAAGTATTCAGTGTTGTCAATGACTGTTGCTCCTTTGATAGCTTTGCTATCGGCTCCAATGAAGTAGGTCTTGTCATTAACGGTAACGAAACGATTAGTAACTAAATTTCCAGAGTCTTTATCGTGAAATTGATTTTTATAGTCAAAATCTCCTTTAACCTGTTTGCCACCATATTCAAAATAAACGTGAGCGCCGTCAATAGTTTGCTCACCTCTCAAGATTTTTCCATCTTCACCGACATAGTACCAGTTGCCTTTGACCTGAACATAACGATTGATACCAAGGTTGACACGATTACCGTCTTGATCGTAAAAGTAGCCATCGTCAGCAAAATTGTCGAAAACCTGGCTTCCCTCGTAGGTATCGAAGTAGACTTGTTTACCGTCAATTGTTTGAGGACCAGTTAACCGAATTCCTTGGTCGTTAACATAATAACGCTCAATTCGATGTTTGTAAGGATTGTAAGCGATAACATATTGATTGGTGGCAAGAGCACCAGTATCCTTATCGTAGTATCGAGATTTATTATCTTCCTCATCTTTAACAAAATACCCTTTAGCCTGCATACCATTCTGATGGAAGTAGACCTTAACGCCATCGATGGTTTGTGGTCCCTTTAAAATAGCACCATCATTTCCAGCATAGTACCATTCCCCGTTTAATTCGAAATAGCGGTTTCTTCCGAAATCCACTTGCTTACCATATTTGTCATAATAACGGCCATCAGGAGCAAAATTATTTGTAATTAGTTCCCCGTGTTTATCAAAATAATTCCATGCTCCATTAATTTCTTTGGAACCAATTGCCTTATTACCATTTTCATCAACGTAATAGGTTCTACCATATTCTTCAACGAATTTATTAGTAACAAGAGCACCAGAATCTTTGTCATAATAGTGACCGTCCCAGCCAAATCCCCCTTTAACCTGAACACCGCCTGGATTGAAATAGACCTTAACGCCATCAATAGTTTGTGGTCCAGTCAGGTTTTTACCGCTAGCATCTTTGTAATGCCAGTAGCCATATTCGTCTCTATAGTATTGACCACCGGTAACATTGGTTTCACTATTTGAAGTTTCGTTAGCTGATGCAGCTTCATTGGCAGCTTGGTCTGTAGTTACAGCTTCGCGTGTTTGGCCTGT
>NZ_AZYW01000028.1:0-2889 GCF_000517725.1 Streptococcus sp. SR4
AGGAGTTACACGGTTGTTAAATTCTTTATCCGCAGGGTCTGTCACGTTTGTGATCAAGGCTTTCGCTGTACCATCATGAGATACAGTAACAGTTACAACAGCAGCCATTTCATCGTAAGTGACAGTTGCATCTGTACCCTTAACCTCTGTTACAGTGTACTTGTAAGTACCTTCTTGACCCTTCTGGTATTTAAGGGCTGTAACAGTTTTACCAGCTTTATTTGTGTACTCTACTGGAGAGAATTTAATCTTACCAGCTGCATCGTTGGTTGCAGTTGCAATCACAACATTGTCGCTATCTTTCAACTCGAATGTGAATTCGCCAGCTTTAAGGTCACGACCTTCCAATTTCTTAGTGAAATTAAATTCTACTGAGATTGGAACACTGTTGACACGTTTTTCAGTTGGTTTGTTTGGTTTTTCAACAGTCTTGCTTACTGGGTTGTAGTAGTTAACAACTTGGGCTGCTTTGTTTTCGATATCTGCACCAGCTACAACATCGTCTTTCACTGTTGCTGGAATATCAAATTTATAGTAGCGTCCAAATTCGAACTTAGTAGTATCAATGATTTGAGTGTTTTCAGCGTCGCCAAGTGACTTAGTGAAGCCAGCTTTAAGGTTAGCTGTAAGAACACCGTTGTTATCAGAGATATCGAACTTGTTAGTAACGTCTGCACCAGTTACAGAATCATAAACCTTGATTTCTGAAGCATTAACAGTCAATTTATCCTTGTCGTAGTTATCTGTGATTCCTACTGTTTGGATGTTGTCTTTGTTAGCTGCATCAAATTTAGTTGTATCCAACCATACTTGGTAGTAAAGTTTAGATCCACGTTCAACTGACTTAGTATTTAAGTTTTCATCTTCGTTGTTGTTTGTATTATCAACATATGGGTTTGTGTTTGTTTCACCATATTTATCTGTCAATTCAGAATCATCATCAACGAGTTTAGTACCAGTGATATCGAATTTCGCTTTAGAAACAACGTATTTCTCTGGTTGGAACTTAGGTTCTTCTGGAGGTGTTACACGGTTGTTGAATTCTTTATCAGCAGCATCTGTTACGTTGGCAACGATTGCTTTAGCTGTACCGTCGTGTGAAACAACAACTTTAACAGTGGCAACCATTGTGTCGTATTTGACAGTTGTATCTGTACCAGGAGTTTCTTCTACTGTGTAGTTGTAAGTCTTACCAAGATCATCGCGACCAAATTCAAGAGTCTTGAAGACAATCTTACCAGCAGCGTCGTTCTTCACGCGTTCAACTTCAACGCCGTCTTTCTTCAATACGAATTCGAATTCGTTAGCTTGAAGTTCACGACCTTCCAAACGTTTTGTGAAGTTCATTTCCACTGGAACTGGAACGCTGTTAACACGTTTTTGTGTTGGTTTGTTTGGTTTTTCAACTGTCTTGCTTACTGGGTTGTAAACGTGAACTGTTTGGTTGGCTGTATTTTCAATATCAGCACCAGCTTTAACAGATTCTTTAACAGTTGCTGGGATATCAAATTTATAGTAACGTCCAAAGGCGAATTTAGTAGTATCGATAACAGGGTTGTTTACTTTATCTTTGATAAATTCATCTTTAGAAGTTGCAGTGATTGTGCCATTTTCAACTTTGATGTCGAATTTAGCAGTCACATCTGCACCAGTTACTGAATCATAAGCCTTGATGTCAGAAGCGTTTACATCCAATTTATCAGCGTCGTATGTATCAGATACACCAACGTATTGAACGTTGTTAGCTTCTGTGAATTTAGTAGTATCAAGCCATACTTGGTATACCAATTTAGAACCGCGTTTAACAGTCTTAGTATTCAAGTTTTCTGGTTCGTTGTTGGCAACACCATCAACATATGGATTGGCGTTTGTTGCTGTGTACTCGTTACCAGGAACATCATCGTCATCATCCATCAACTTGTCACCAGTGATGTCATATTTCTCTTTAGAAACGACAAATTTTTCTGGTTGGAATTCCGGAGTGTTCGGAGGAGTGACTTTGTTGTTGAATTCTTTATCTGCAGTACCATCAGTTGCATTACCGTTAGCGTCTACACCACCAGTTGATGTAACGTTTGTAACAGTAGTCAATGTGTGACCATTCTTAGCAACTTCAACTGTCACTGTAGCTTTCATTTGGTCGTAAGTCATTCCGAATTCTTTATTTTCAGGAATTACTTCTTCTACAGTGTAAGTGTGTGTACCAACTTTAGTATTGTCAAATGACAATTCAGAGAAGGTTACGTTACCAGCAGCATCATTTTTAACAGTTTCAACGACCTTACCAGCAGCATCTTTCAATACGAAGCTGAATTCACCTGCTTTAAGTTCACGACCTGCCAATTTCTTAGTAAAGTCAAACTTAGTCACAACTGGAGCAACAACATAGTTGTTGAACTCAGTGTCTTCAGGCATTGTAACAGCAGTACTCAAGAGACCTGTAGCGGCATCTTTAGTAACTTTAACTTTCACTACTGCGTTCATAGTATCGTAATCGATATTTGTATCGTTACCAGCTTTTTCACGCACAGTGTAAGTGTGTTCACCTTCAGCGCTGTATTCAATCGCATCAAATGTGATTGAACCATCTGCAGCATTTTTCTTAGTTTGGATTACATTGCCATTTTCAAGCAATTCGAATGTGAAGGCATCTGCTTCAAGTACTTTACCTTCAAGACGTTTAGTGAACTTGAATTGAGCTTGAGTAGGAGCTGATGTGAAGGTATTGTTGAACTCTGTATCTGCAGGAAGAGTATTTGTTGCTTTAAGTACGTGACCTTCTTTAGTAACAGTAATTGTTACTTCAGCTTTCATCGTATCATATTGCATTCCTGCTTCAGAACCTTGAACTTCTTCTACAGTGTACTTGTGAGTACCAACTTGTGTATT
>NZ_AZYW01000029.1:0-33719 GCF_000517725.1 Streptococcus sp. SR4
TCAATTGGTAGGGATTATTATTTTGATTTTCAATATCGCTACCAGCTATATTTATATTTTATCGCTATTGGCGATAATAGTCAAGAGATTTTTGGAATTTTTTTAAAAAATTGAAGAGGAATAGCTATGGCGTTTGCAGAACGTTTAAAAGAATTACGAAAACAAGCTCACCTGACTCAGGTTGAACTCGCAAAACGATTAGGGATAGGACAATCTTCCTATGCAGACTGGGAGAGAGGCAAGAAAAAACCAACCCAAGAAAATCTTGTTAAGATAGCACAAGTTTTAAGTGTATCAATTGATTATTTAGTTGGAAATTCAGAAGAAAAATCAGATGAATTAGACAATATTGAATTGCTTTTCCGTATGAACTCAAAGGGAATGACCGAAGAAGAAAAAGAAATCTTCAAGAAGGAATTGATTGAGTTTATGGAAGAGAGGAAAAAAGCATTTAGGAAGGAAGAATAGATGCCTAGAAGAAGCATTTTAGATATGAATGAAATTGAAGCTAGAAACTTCTTCCTGAAACCGGAGTCGTATTGTAATATTCCTTTACCGGACTATATTAATTTAAAGGATGTTATACAATATGCTGAAAATTTAATAGATGGTATAGAAGATCTTTCAAACATACAGTATTCACCAAAGTATAAAAAAAAACATCCTGACTTAGATATTGTTTTATTAAAGGATATAAGTGATGCTAATTTGCGAATAATGGCTAATAAAGATGGAGCATACTCTTGGCGTCCTTTTACGCTTATTCATCCAATAATTTATGTTGATTTTGTTAAATGTATTACTGGAAAAGATAATTGGGAAGAAATTAAAGCTAGATTTACTAAATTTCAGGAAGATGATAGAGTTATATGTGCTTCTATTCCCGTAGAGTCAACTGCAAAAAAGAGTGACACAGAAGAGCAAATTTTATCTTGGTGGGAAAACCTTGAACAAGCTCAAATAAAACTTGCTTTAGATTTTAACTATTGTATTCATACTGATATAACCGATTGCTATCCTTCAATCTATACTCATACAATTGCATGGGCTTTGCATAACAAAGAATGGGCAAAGAACAATAGAGACGATGGTTTAGGAAACATGATTGATGGGAAAATTCAGTCGTTACAAGGTCAACAAACAAATGGAATACCACAAGGATCAGTGTTAATGGATCTTATTGCAGAGATTGTATTAGGGTATGCCGATATTCGATTATTAGATTTAGCTGATCAAGAATCTCTTTCAGAGTTCAAAATATTGAGATATAGAGATGATTACAGGATTTTTGCAAACAAAAAAGATGTTGCGGAAAGATTAATGAAATTGTTGTCCGAGGTTCTTTTAGATTTAAATTTAAAAATTAATTCAAAAAAAACATTTTTGTCTGAAGAGATTATTCTAGATGCCATTAAAGCAGATAAATTATATTGGACTACTAAAAGGGCTAGTTTCGCTGAATATCGTACATTTTTATATCGAAAAGATGATAAAATCAGGATAACTAAGGAGATTCACTATAAAATTAGTCTACAGAAACATTTGATTGAATTAAAGATTTTAGGTGATAAATTTCCAAATTGTGGACAACTAATAAAGGCATTAAATGAATTTTATGATAATCGTATTTCTGTTTTAAATTCCTCTAAAAATCAACTTCCTGATACTTATCAACTTATAAGCATTGTTACATCAATTATGGTAAAAAATCCTAGAACAATACAAAGTTGTGTAGCTATTCTACACAAACTTTTGGAATTTCTAGAGAATAAGGAAGAGGCTGAGGAAATAATAAATAGTATTCTTAAAAAATTTAATAGTTTACCAAATGCAGATCTAGTAGAGATTTGGATTCAAAATATTTCAGTCAGGCTAGATAGATCAAAGAAATACAAAAATTTACTTTCTCAAAAGATAGCCGATAATAGTATACTCTTATGGAATAGTGATTGGTTAAAGCCTGAAAAGAGAATTAATGAAACGCTTCTAATAGATGAGGATAAAATTTCTGAATTACAACCGAAATACATCTTAAATAATTTTGATTTAGACTCAGATTTATAGAAATTTACATTATTCTTTGATCATGGATTTAAGTGGACAATCGTCCACTTTTTTTGTACAATAAGCTCAACCATTTTGGTTTAGTTTAGTGGATTATGAATTAAGGGAGGTGCTGTTAGTTGGATGAATTGTATTCAAGAGTAAGTGAAATCACAAAACAAGCCCTCTATTCTTTTATGAAAGAGGAAGAAATTTCTACACTGAACTATAAGTTCCACTATTATTTTGACTATTGTATTCGTGAAAATAATATACAAGTTATTAGTCATCACTTTTCAAATCATAAAATTGAAGGCCTGACAGTTACTGATAATCTAGGAACGAGTTTTTCCTATGAGCAAGAAAATCCAGTAAGCAAACGTCACTTTACATTGTGTCATGAATTAGGCCATTTTATCTTGAAACACGATGGTTCTTATTTTACAGAGTTGGTGGATAATCAGGAATCTATTTTGGAGCGAGAAGCCAATGTGTTTTCAGCTATTGTACTCATGCCTGATATAGTGTTACTATCCAAGATTTACTACGCTTGTGAATCTTTCCAAAAGGTCAAAGAGGATCTAGAGGTTTCAAAGCAGGCACTTTATTTCCGACTGATTGACTTGTTGAGAATTTACAAAGTGGATACTGAATCAGCCATCAAACAGGCAGTAGATGAATACCTTGACGGTCAAAATGCCTCCCTTCACCATTGCTTTCATCAACTTAAAGAAATATTGATTGAGGAGTTCAATCAATATCAACCCTCGCTTATAGCACGGCTAAAAAAGAGATTGAAACAAACCAATTTTGTGACGAGTCAAGAACTACCAGAATTACTTGATCAGACAAGATGGGACGAGATTAGAGCGGTAAAGAAATTCAAGGTGTGGCTTGTTTACAATAAGGGAAAATCTTTAGCCTACGTGTGGGATAGCAACAAACTATCAGAGACAGAAGCTAGGAGAAAGGCAAATTTAGAATTATTAGTCATGTGAGGTGAATCATGTATCAACCAGAAAAATTAAAAGCTCGGAGGAAAGAGCTAAAACTAACACAAAAAGATATTGCAGATAAGCTAGGAATTAGCTATCAAGCCTATTCTGCTTGGGAACGTGGAGTTAAAGAACCATCTACTGAGAAAGTAGCATTACTAGAAAAGATTCTGAGTGTCCCAAAAGGTTATTTCACTGAAATAGAGATTGTCAGACTTTATAATGTCCTCTCACCCAATGGAAAAAATCAAGTTGTGTCTTATGCTCGTGACTTAGTCGCAGAAGAGAAAAATAAGAAGGTTGTCTCTATTGCTGAACCACGTTATGAATATCGGGTCTATGAAGAAATGTCTGCTGGTCTTGGAGCCACTATTTATGGAGAAAAAGAATACGATACGGTCTACTATGATGAGGAGCTGGGACATGATTTCGCTTCTTGGGTTTCAGGGGACTCTATGGAGCCTAAATATCCGAATGGTTCCGTTGCCCTCATTCGTGAGACAGGCTTTGATTATAATGGGGCAGTTTATGCAGTTGTTTGGAATGAGCAGACCTATATCAAGCGAGTCTACTTGGAAGAAGATGGCTTACGCCTCGTTTCCATCAATAAAAAATACAAAGACAAATTTGCTCCTTATGACGATGATCCTCGCATTGTTGGTAAAATTGTAGGAAACTTTATGCCTTTGGAGGACTAGCCTATGGGAATCATTGACTATTCAAAAGAGCCTGTCAGTGATATTGCCTTTATTGATATGAAGTCCTTCTATGCTAGTGTTGAATGTGTGGAGCGAGGACTTCATCCTCTTAAAACCTCCCTCTGTGTGATGAGTCGAGCGGATAATTCTGCTGGATTGATATTGGCATCATCACCTATGTTTAAGAAAGTATTTGGAAAAAAGAATGTTGGTCGGGCTTATGATTTACCATTTGACGTCAAAACCAGAAAATTTTCTTACTTTAACGCAAAAAAGCAGGGACTTCCAACGGATCCAGACTTTGTAGGCTATATTGAGGAATGGGCGAAGGCCACCTTTATCGTTCCACCTCGAATGGACAAGTACATTGAGGTTAATATGGAAATACAACGAGTTTTCCAAGACTACGGTAGCCCCAATGAAATACACCCTTATTCAATTGATGAGGGCTTTATTGATCTAACAACTTCTCTTAACTACTTTGTTAGCGATCAGACCATATCCCGAAAAGATAAGTTGGATATGATTTCTGCTAAGATTCAAAATGATATTTGGCGAAAGACAGGTATTTACTCAACTGTTGGTATGTCAAATAGTAATCCCTTACTTGCAAAGCTAGCCTTAGACAACGAAGCTAAGAAAATGTCCACCATGCGTGCTAACTGGTCTTATGAAGACGTAGAAAGTAAGGTTTGGACAATTCCTAACATGACTGATTTTTTGGGAATTGGTCATCGTATGGAAAAGAGATTAAATGATTTGGGAATCTTCTCTATTAAGGAACTTGCTAATTGTAATCCCGACTTACTAAAAAAGTCTTTAGGAGTAGTAGGGCTACGTCTCTGGTTTTACGCAAATGGAGTAGATGAAAGTAAAGTTAACACTCCATATAAACCAAAGAGCTCAGGATTAGGTAACTCTCAAGTCTTACCAAGAGATTATATCAAGCAACGGGATATTGAGATTGTCCTTCGAGAGATGGCAGAGCAGGTTGCTATACGTCTTAGACGAGCAGGTAAGAAAACAACTGTTGTCTCTATTCACGTAGGCTATTCCAAACAAGAAAATAGAAAATCAATCAACACACAAAGAAAGATCGAACCAACTAATCAGATTGACACTCTAACTAATGTGGTTTTACAGTTATTTCATCAGAAATACAGTTCTGGTGCTGTAAGAAGCGTTGCCGTCAACTATTCGGGTCTAGTGGATGAATCGTTTGGACTCATTTCTTTATTTGATGATGTTGAAAAAATAGAAAAAGAAGAAAGGCTCCAATCAGCGATTGACAGTATCCGAGATCGGTTTGGGTTCACTTCACTATTAAAAGCCAATGCGCTTGAGTCAGCATCAAGAAGCGTCGTTAGAAGTAAACTAATCGGAGGTCATTCTGCTGGTGGATTAGATGGTTTAAAATGATTGATCGTTCTTATTTGCCCTATCAGTCAGCCCGAGAATATCAAGACTCAGGTATGCAAAAGTGGATGGGCTTCTTTTTGTCCGAACATACCAGGTCACTAGGAGAAGAAAAATATCGTGTCGATCTAACTAGTGACTTGAACAAAACAGAAAAATTATTGTTACTTTCTCAGCTTTATGTTGGGAATTTAAAGGGTCGCTTTATAGTCAAACAAAAAACTCAAAAAGTAATTCTGATTGGCGAAGTTAGAGAAATTTCAGCAAAAGAAATATCTCTCAAGACCTATGAAGGATACCGACTGATTCAAGTAGAAGACTTCTTGAGCATCCAGTTATTAGAAGAGGTTACCTATGAGTAGAAAAGAACTATATGAGAATAAATTGCAGATGGATTATTTCTCAGAAGACTATATACGATTCGAAGAAGACTTCCAAAAATACTCAGCAATGGACGTACCACTTACTTTTCTAATTGATGATATTCTCAGAACTATGGCAATGAACCAGAAGAACTTTTTCAAGTTGAATAAAGAGAACGCAAAGGATAGACGGGATCACTATTTTTATTTTCTTATTAGAAGTAGTGGAGAAATAAGGTGCTTTGAGTATAAGCAACATAGGTTTGAAATCAAATAAAAAGTACGGTTGATTTTCCGTACTTCTTCTATTTCTCAATTTTTTTAATAAAATCTCCAATTTTACGAACAATTTCCGTTACTAAAGCATTTCCCATAAAGAACATACGCATTTTATCAGAAACTTCAACAATAGATCCATTGGATGCAACAGACATATAAAACAATGGTTACAAATGGAAAAGCTTTTCATGAGGATAAGGCTCTCAAGGTAATTTTAGATGACGAAAAAGTATATTTGAATGTGCTTAATTCACAAAATACTGACAAAAAAGGTCCTCAAATTATATATACTAGTCCTAATAGGAAAAAAGAGCATCCCTTGAATATGACGGTTGCTAAATACTATTTGAAAAAAATGGGAATTTTTTCTGATAAACTAAAATGAAAGAGGGGTGTTTGCTCATCTTTTATTATCCATAGTATTCAATTTTAGATGGCTCAATAATCTCATTGTGGAAGTTCTCAACACCCATCAAACGCTGGATTGAGCCAAGTGAGATTGCAGAAGTCAGCTTATTCTTAGCTAGTGGTCATGCATCTGCCATGCAAGGACAAATCCTGACGATTGATGGTGGCTGGTCTTTGAAGTAGGAGGAGTAGGATGGAAGTTATTAAAGAAAATTTAAGACGTTGTGATGCTTTTTATCAATTTTTAGAGGAGAATAGTCACAACTATATCCCCTATTTATTTGATCATTTATGTGAAGATCCAGATGCAAGTGACAGAACTTTGTACCAAGAATTAAGTAATAAGTTTCAAATCCCTGCTAGAAAAGATCATTTGATAGATGATATTGAAGGACGAAAGATTAGACTTGCGTCTGATATTATTTGTGGTAGAAAGCAAATTGTTAAGTTTCACGAAAATGATTATAAAAAGTGGAGAGAAGATTTTGAACTTGTTCGTTCCAATTTAAACCTTCATTTTTTGTGGCCTAAACACAAGGCGCCAACAATCAATACTTATCGCTACACTAAATATTTAGATAGGATTGATTATTTACTTTTTGATCTAAAATGTTATTTTAGAGGACAAGAGGCTCCGATGATTGCTGCCTATCAAGGTGAAGAGACAGAGATTTGGTTAAGGCAGTTTAATAGAGGTTTCAAGTATTTCATTGATAAGATGAAGTTGAATGCTTTCGTGAATGAAAACTATGAAGTTTTAGGTATCAGTAAAGCACAATCAGAAATTATCCAGAAAATCATTTCTAGAAAAGAGATTTCAGATACATTAAATCTGTACATGGAAAATATGTTAAATTTAAACCGGAAAGGTATATTCAGTTGAAAGGAGAACTCATGACACCGCAAGAAACGTGGAATGCCTACAAGCAAATCAACCCCTCTATCGGTGATGAGATAGACGCCTGGGCTTTTGGAGTAGAGGCAGATCTCTTAGCTGACTTGGTTTTAAAAGGCGTAAAGACGGCAACCGCTTCAGCTTACGACCTTTATGCACTAGAGGATGAACCCCTTCCACAGGAAGGGACATTCGATGTTATTTTAGACAGTCAAGGTCAAGCTGTCTGCATTGTCGAAATTACAAAGGTTTCCGTTGAACCCTTTGATCAAGTGTCAGCTGACCATGCCTTCAAGGAAGGGGAAGGTGACAAATCCCTAGCCTATTGGCGTCAGGTTCATGAGGACTGTTTCGCTGAGTGGCTGAGAGAGGCAGGAATGACTTTTACACCTAACAGCAAGGTTGTTTTGGAAGAATTTCGTAAGGTTTATCCATTATAGAACATGAGGGGGGGACAGAAATCGGTAATTCGTTAGAATTCGATTTCTGTCCTACCTCCTCACAGTTGAGTAGGGCTGTAAAAGCTGATGAAATCAGCGTAGTAGAGCCCACTCAACCACTGCGTCTTGCTCGACAATCCAAAGACAATTGAGAGGCTAGGACTTTTGTCCCAGCCTCTTTATGTTCAAGTTCAAAGGTTTTATTATCTTTATCAATCCCAATTTGTAAAATTAAGCTAGACAGAAAAAACCATCTATGTTAGGGCCAGATAAACACCACATTTGTCTGACCCTAACATAAATGACCTATGCTCATCTTATCACAAACGAGCTTGTAATGATAGAGGTTTACTATCAAGAAAACATAAAAGTTTCAGATATTGTGACTTCACTTGGCAGATCAAAACAGACAATCTACAATGTCATCAACTATCTGAAAGAGGGGCGCTCTGCTTATGATTGCTATAACCGATATAAAATCAATAAGAAACGCTGTGGCAGGAATAAAACCAGTCTTACGCAATCAGAAAAAGTTTTTATCCAAACTTATTTAGAACAAAATTGGAGCCTTGATGTCATTAAAGGAACTTATCCAGATAGGGTTTCTTGTTCTATGAGCTCTCTATCGACTAGCAGACCGTGGTATTCTAAAGAAAGAGGATCTCCCTTGGAAAGGCAAAAGAAAACCAAATGGTCATAGCGAAAAACGAGGAAAACAAGCGTTGCGCAGAGATTTACGTGAGAGAGCAGACAGTTATCCTAATTTTAAGACGGAATCGGTCATCTAGAAGGGGATACAATTGTGGGAGAAAAACACAAAAGTGCAGTCATTACCTTAGTAGAATGCTGCTCAAAAGCCATCATCACACTGAAAACCAATGTTCTGACACACTTGAAAGCTTATTTGATTAAAACTCCATAACTCTACTAGGGTGTTTACACAAAATTATTGATAGTATCTCTGTTATAAAAATAGAATAGTCCTACGACTACTCTATTGTGACAATTTGTAAAAGAGAATAAATACTAAAAGATTAGTGTCATACTAACACAACTCTCTCAATATCACAACAATTATACTCATTAACTAGCTGACAATATCTGCTCCCCCTCATAGTAAGGAACTTCAGTACTCATGGTAACATCTTCCCATTCATCACCATCACCCATGCAATCGCATAACTAGCATATTGAAGACAATTTTTTTAAAAGCGTCCCTCACTGTATATTTTTCTATAAGTTTCACTTTGCTGAAGCAACTCTTGATGTGTCCCACAATGTATTACTGTACCATCTTCCTCCAACACAATAATTAAATCTGATTCAACAATAGTTTTTAACCGATGAGCAATAACAATGGTTGTGATAGTTCCTTTTAGCTCTAACAAAGTATTAATAATAAGACTTTCAGTCATTGTATCAAGATTTGCTGTTGCTTCATCCATCAATAAAATTTTAGGATTACTTATTAGAGCTCTGGCAATATTTAACCTTTGTTTTTGCCCTTCGGAAAGTTCTATCCCACCTTCACCAATAACTGTATCCAAACCACTAGAAAACTGATGAACAAAATCATATGCCCCTGACCTTTTTAGAGCCCTGGCAATACTCACATCATCTGATTTCCAATTTTTTCCATACAATAAGTTAGATTTAATAGTTCCTGAAAAGAAGCCACTTTCTTGGAAAACACAAGAAATCTGATTTCGTATAGTATTTGTAGAAATATTTTTTAATGAAACATTATCCACTAAAATATTCCCATCATAATCATTAAAAAATTTTAACAGCAAAGAAAACAAGGTCGTCTTTCCTGAGCCACTTGGACCAACTATAGCTATAAATTTTTTTGAAGGTAACTCTACATTGATATTATTTAAAACTTTTGTAACACCATCGTAACTAAAAGATAAATTATCTAAAGTGATAGTTCCTTTTAAAATGTTAAAATCAATTGAATCTAATGAATCACTTTCAATATTAACAGTCAAAATATCTGTAATACGTCTTAATGTCCCTTTAACTTCAAAAAATTCTGATATACTAGTAAAAATACTCGTGATTGGACTAATAGCTTGAATAATATATAAGATGAAAGTTACCATCTCACCAATAGACAAAAGTCCTTGATTCACTTGCCAACTAGTATATAGTAAAAAACTAAGTACTAAAAGAATTAACAAACCAGATGTTAAAGTATTAAGAACAGCGGCTGTAGCAACCATCTGAACAAAATTATAGTAAATCTTATTAAATTTACCTTTAAATGTACTTACTTCTTGTTTTGATCCTACATAAGACTTTACCAACTTATTATTTAAAATCTTTTGAGTAAAACTTCCACTAACATCACCTAAATATGTCTGGTGTAAATTGTAGAGCCGTTCCAGTTTTTTATTAAAAGGCATGATAAGCAAACTGGCTAAAGCTGTTGCTAAAAAGGCTATAATAGTAAGGCGAAAATTTATTGACACAAGTATAATACTCGTTCCCAAAACAATAATAGCATTTATTATTAATTGAGGAATAGTCGTAGTAACAATTTTAGCCGTTTCTGATATATCATTTGTCAGACGACTCGTAAGATCTCCTGCTGAAAATTTATTTAACTGATAAATAGGTAAATTCAAAGTATGGTTAACAAACTCATTCTCCATATTCTTAATAACCCTAGCTCCAACCTTACCCAACAAAAATGTAGCTAAACCTTGAATAATATAAATTATACAAATTACAATCATTCCTAAAAGAACTATAATTTTATGTGATAGAATAAAGTTCATTCTATTACGATCTGCTAAACTGCCCATAATTAAAGGCAAAGCAAGTGTAGATAAGGCACCGATAATACTTAGAATTAATCCTACTATAAATAAAAAGTACTCAGGTATAAGAAAGCGTCTAATTTGAGATAATACTGAAGAACTTTTTTTACTCTCCATAATAGTACCTCAACCCACTAATACTCAAGTCTACTATAAAAATATAAAGAAGCAATATACAAAATTGCATAGTAGACTACAAATAATAACATAATAAGTAATATACTACTATTAAAAGACATATGACCTAACACATTAACATAACCGTTCGGAAACACATATTTTAGCGAAGCAAGATGTGGAGCTATAAAAGAAAAAGATGCAAAAATAATTCCTACAAGCATAGTGAATCCATTTGTCAAGATAATTGATGCCAAACTGGCAACTAATAAACACAACAAAAACACCAAAATAGTCCCTAAAATACTAATTACCGTATACTGTACATCATCAATTTGGGAAGGCCAAAACCTACCTGATGTATATGGTTGATGAACCAAATAGACATAATAAGTAAACAATGATGAAAAGAAAGTTATTACTATATACAATATTTGAAACAATAAAATCGCTCCTAGCTTTGCATTTAAAATAACTTTTCTACTAATATCTTTGTAAAGATACATAATACCACTTGTAATTTCATCTCTAAAAATCGTACTTACAATATAAATAAAAACTACTAATGGCAAGGTCATTTGGTACTGAGTAAATAAAACTGCACTAAAAAACTCAAAAAAGCTTAGTGACCCCACTGGGGCGCTCAATTGCATAAAATTGGTATTAAATAATCCTACAACAATTAATAGCATTGGGAAAAAGCTAAAAGCTAACGCAATTTTTGATTCTTTTTTCTTCAACAATGCTTTAAAAAAAGGTAATGTTAAGTAATTCATTCCTATTCCTCCACAAATAATCTTTCTAAACTATCCTTTTTTGATAAAACATTATTAATTAGCTTAGCAACTGCAAGTTGTTCCAAGATACTATTTAATGCTTCATTATTTACAGAATTATCAATTTCAATATTATTTTCACTATACTTTAAGCTATATTTTTTCACAAGATTCTCTATCAAATGATTATCTTCATCTCTGAAAATCTCATTCAGCTCTATTATAATACTATTTTGCTCCGTACTGATTTTATCATCAATTATCCCTGATTCAATGAAAAGATAACGTGTACACAAGTCTTCTAATTCTGCTAACTGATGACTAGATATTATCATTGATGTTTTATTAACTTTTGACCATTGTTTTAAAATTTCCAATAAATTTTTAACACCAATAGGATCTAAACCCACAAAAGGCTCATCTAATAACACAAATTGAGGTTCCGTAACAAGAGCCAATGCTAAAGCAGTTCTTTGTTTCATACCAAAAGAAAAATCTATAGGTTTTCTATCTTTAGCTTCCCAAAGTCCGACTAATTTCAGTATTTTTTCGATATTATCTTGATACTGTTCTTTCTTATGAATTTTAAGATATAACTTTAAGTTTTCTTCAACACTAATTTGTGGAAAGAATACAGGTTCTATCATGATTCCAAAATCTTTAAGAATATTATCTTCTTTAAAAATGTCCCTACCATTAAAAAAAACAGTCCCTTCTGTAGGATTTTGAGATTTTGCTAATATTTTGAGCAAAGTACTCTTCCCTGAACCATTTTTACCTACTAAACCTATAATATCTCCCTCTTCAATCGTAAAATTAGCATTTTCTAAAGAATAAAAAGCATTACCCTTATATTTTTTTCCTAACCCTTTAACTTCAATTATTGCCATTTTTCTTCACCATACGTTCCATAACTTTTATGCTAATATACTCTACCAAGAAATAAAGTAAGGCTACAAATACAATTTGAGAAGGCTCAATTAAACTATTATTTATCTTGATATACATTTCTCCACTTGTTATTGTATTTTTTTGAATAAAACTAGTCCAGACACTAGAACCTTTTAAAAATAGCCCTATAATAATGTAAGCAATTAAAGAGATTGCTGGAAAAATAAAACAATAGGTTGGCTTTACATGCTTTTTTAAAATCGCTAAAACTGAAAGTATTAAATTCAATATAATTGGAAACAGATAAATAATAAAAATAAATCCTAAAATTGTTAAGCTTGATAAAAATTTTGTCCCAACAACAATCAAAAATATATTTATTATGCTTGCAATAATAACATAAAGTAACAAAAAATCTCCTCCTTAGCCAAGAAAAACCCCCACACAAATATTATAAAGCCAGTGAAATGCAATTGAACTTTGTAATCCAAAATAATCTGCTAAAATATATAAAATAATACTAGCAGGAAACTTCACCACAAAATTTAACAAAAAATCACCATTTAAATGTAAAAGAATTGCAAATACTAGAGAACCTAAAATAAAAGCCTCTCGTTTTGTAAAACAAGACAATAATACACTTAAAATAATTCCTCTGAATAAAAATTCCTCACAAGTTGCTATAATTAATGCATGTATTGTTTCTCCTGATTTAAAAACAAAAATAGAAATAAACAGAATAACAATCAATAAAATAATAGCAAAAACAATATTAAACTTAGGCTTAATAAATTTAAATCCTAAAAGGTGTAAAAATAATAACGGTATTGCTATAAAACCTACTGAAGATGAAAAAGCCAAAATACAATTAATAATCATTTGATTGTCTACACTCCAAAAAAGAGCAAAGACATTACCAATATTAACAAATAAACCTGCTAATACCACCATACCAATTGAAATGATTATTGCTTCAAATTTACTATGGGATTCTTTCATAAACATAAATTAAACTTTTAACAAAAATAAAAACAGTTGAGAGAATCAGCTACCTTTCTCTCAACTGCAACCATCAGTAGCTACTGTAATAATTGACACATACAGTAAGGTAATTATATCTTACCAGTGCCAATTTTTACCAGTGTATCCAAATTTTACGAAACCAACATTAACTTCGTTGCGTGAAAATAATTTTTTTAGGAACTTCATGATAATACCTCCAACTATTAATCATATGTTAACCTGCTAACACCATTATTGTATTACAAACGTTTTCCTATGTCAAGAAAAAATTACAAAACTTTAAATAATTTCAAACTTTCCTCTAATTATCAAGTCAAGTGCAACAAAGTTGTTCATCTGATTAAGTGAGTATCTTTCAAGCTGTTTGAGTTAGCTCAAACAGCTTTTTTGCGGACTGATAGCCATGAATTCGTCTAGGTCTTTCATTGATAGCCTTTGTATAGTCCTCTAAAAGATTCTGATTTAGTTCTTTTAACGAACACCCCTTCGGAATGAACTCTCTTAGTAGTCCATTGAAATTCTCATTTGTTCCTCGTTCATAAGATGAATAGGCATGTGCAAAATAAACATCTAATCCCTCTATTTTACTCAATGATGAAAATTCGTTTCCATTATCTGCAGTTATGGACTTAATGGGATAAAGTTTCATACACTCTAAGACTGCTTGATTGACATCACATCCATGAATAAAAGTTTAACTTTAGCACCTACTGGATATTTTCTAAGTAATTCTTTCTTATTAAATGTATTCATTTTAGCCTCCTTAATAAATAGAAAAGCCACTTCATAATCGAAGTGGCTTTAGTGCTTTTACCCATAATATTCTATTTTAGACGGCTCAATAACCTCATTATAGAAATTCTCTACGCTCATCATAACGTATCCTTTTGATCGTTCAGGTGTAGACAGGACAAGTTCTTCATATGAAGATAGAGAAGTAACGTCATTTAGCAAGACATTCAATTCTTTGGTCTTGCAAAGTTAGTATAGTTCATTGCTGAAAGTTGATAGTTGTTCCGAATGATTAGAATGAAAAACATTCTTTTGGATTCTGATTTCTAGGTTTTGGATAAAATCATATAGATTATCATAGATTTCTGAGTTGATTTCCATTCAAATGACCTCCTTTTTAGTTTTGTAATTCATTGTATTTCTTGACGGCTTTTTTATAAGCATTAGTACCTTCTTTATAGTACTCATGTTCAGTACCACTAATATCAACGGTGATGACTCCATCAGAATGTTTGTAAGTCACTTCTTTGGCTGAAGCATCTTCACCAGAAAGTTCAAAGGTGTTGTTTTTACTATTGATGGTGAATTTGTCGTACTCCCCCTTCTCAATCGTACCTTCAATACCTTTGATAGTGAATGACAACTCATTTCTTAGACCATTTTCGGTATCAATCCAGTAGTAATTGCCATCTAGTTTGTCTTGTGATGAGCAAGAAAAGAGAAGGAAAGCTGATAAGGTAAGAAGTAGAATTGATAAGATTTTTTTCATGATGAATTTCTCCTTTTCTACTATATGTAATAGGTAATTATTTCTCCATCATAATACGGGATGCTTTTTCTATTTCCCTCAATTTTTTAAGAAGTTTATATTTGAAAAAAACAATTATTTTTGAGCTAGCAATTAGCGCAATAATTGATAATGAAAGTAGTAGAATCTCTATCAATCTTATCATAAAATACACATCTTTTTATAGTTTTTTACCAAAAGAATTTTATAGGATTATGCTAATGTCTGCTATAACGGCAAATAATCAACTTTCGGGAAAATTGTTGTTTTTCAGAAAGTCAAGATTTTGTTGTTATTTATGATATACTTATACTGTAATTATATCCTTTGATGAGGTGAAATTTATGGATAATGTAGTGAGATTACACTTGAAGACTGGGACTGATTCTAGGCAGGAATTGGTGGATTTCTGTTTAAATAGTAAAAAACAGTATGTTGCTATTGGGTGGAGTAGTCAGAGTGAAGATCTCTATCGTGAGAGTTTTCAAGAGTATTATCAAAGGGTTAAAGAATTATCTGGAAGAGCTAACCCAGCAATTAACGTTTTTAGGGATGCAAAAGTAGACGACTTATTCTGGACAAGAGATCTAGATGGTAGATACTGGATTTGTAGAGTTAAATCGCCTGTTGAAGTAGTATGTGATAAACGATTGGATATTGGAGCAGTCTTACCAGTTGAAGCTTATAATTTTGGAATGCAAGTTCCTGGTCAAATTAAATCGTCCTTCAATAGGCCACGAGGTGGTACTGTTGAAAGAATTCGTGATAGAATAATAATTGAGTATTCGAAAACAATTTTTAATCAATTATCAAACAGTAAATATTATAAGGTTATTCCATATGAGGATAATCTTTTGGATAATCTACCGGATTTTGACTTAGAGGAACTTGTGATATCTTATTTGCAAATAGAAGAGAACTACTATGTTCTATCTAATTCAATAGCAAATAAATCTACTACAATTAAGATCGAGTGTGAAATGATTTCTAGAGAGGTTGGCAACTTTAGGAAAGCTGTGGTTCAGGTGAAGGGTAAGAAAGCGAAAGTACTTGATGCTTTAGATTTTAAACAATATGTTGAAGAGGGATATATAGTTTACTTATATGCACCGCAAGTAATTAATATAGATCAGATTGACAATGTGATTCGAATAGATAATGATGACCTATTAGATTTTTACAAGAAAAACAAACCCATACTCCCATTATCAATAACTCAGTGGGAAACTCTATTTGGGAGTAATAACAGCTAAGTTGTTTACTTGAAATTTCCCTCATTCAATAAAACTTATACAAATTTTTTGAAATAAAAAGGCAGTTGAAAACTATAGAATATTGATATTACATTATTTTTAGTCCAAATGAAACCCATACTTTCCAAACCAGGCTTGAAAAAAGCTCGTAAAGCATCACAATTTAGTAAACGTTAAAACTTATTTACATTTATTGAAAGCATTTCGTATCAAAAATACGGGATGCTTTTTCTGTTCACCCCAAATTTTTGTAACTAGGTGATACTTGAAATTGATACAAATTTGGTTGCTCTTGATAAATCTAAGCAACAATAAATAATCGAGTGAAAAGGGAGAAATCTGAAAGAAAATGTATCTTTGATAGTACTCATTTATTGTGAAATATGATATATTTATTAATTAGATGGATGAATATTTCTAGAGTTAAATACAATATGACCGATACATGCTTTTTGGTCTATCTTGTTTGTACTCAAAGTATGAAAAGAATATCCAATATTTAAAATTACTAAGTATTATACAATGAGATTGAATGCTACAAAATGAAAGGCGATGTAATCCGATGAAGAAAGATAGATTAATTGCATTGACAGATGCTGTTCTAGCAATTATTATGACCATTTTGATTTTAGAGTTAGAAAAACCAACGACACCAAGTCTTCAAGCTTTTTGGGATTTACGGCAAAATTTCTTTGCTTATTTTCTTTCCTTTTTCTGGTTGGGATCGTTATGGATGGCACTAAATACATTGTGGGAAAAGGTTGAGAAAATTTCTCAACAAATTGTTTGGTGGAATTTGTTTCTTTTATTTTTTGTTTCATTTATGCCCTATGCTACTGGAATAGTTAGTAGTCATTTCATGAATCATACGGCACAGCTCTTTTATGGACTGATCGTTATTGTTTCAACGGTAGCAAACTGGTTTTTACATAAAGTAATTGATAAACCCAATATAGATCAGAAAGAATTACTTGAAGCTACCGCACAATATAGGAAGTTATTGATACCTGACCTAATAATTAAAGGAGTGGGATTGATTCTATCCTTAATTCTCTATCCTCCGATTATGATGTATAGTGTTTTAATTGCGGCATTTTACATCATAACTTTAAAAACACTATCCGAAAAAAGAGTGAATAACTAAAAAACGGTGACCAAAGTTAGGTGTATTATTTTAATGCTTAGAGACCTAAACTATTCCCCTATTTTAAAAATATTGATTCAGATTTTATGAAATTAAAAAGTAGATATTGTTCAGAAAATCCTTGATATTACGCTGTTTTTAGTCCAACTGAAATCCATACTTTCCAAACCAGGTCTTAAGAAAGCTCGTAAAGCTAGCCAGTTCTCAAAACGTTAATTCGTTACTGGACAGCAGAGTACAAACGAAAACACTTTGCAGCTTGCAAGGTGTTTTTTTGTATAGATTTCTGAAAAGTGTTCAAAATCTTACTAGAGTTTTGTCTTCATCTTGAAATTCTTATAACAATGTGATATATTTATAACAGACAAGGTGTGATATATTTATAACATATTAAAAAGAGGTGACTGAAATGAAAATGTCGAAGAACTTAAAGATAATCCTTTATATCGCTAGCGTGCTTATTGTTGTATGTTTAGTATTATTTCTGGGGAATCACCTACCGATTCTAGCGAAAGGTGCTATTATGACGACGGCTTGGCTTCCTTCGTATTTGGTTTGTACGATGGTATCGGTCCTCTCAAAATCAACCTATCAAAAGAAAGAAAAAAACATGTTTGGGATTACTGCAAAATTATATACAGTGCTTGTACTTCTCTCGTCCTCGATCTATACTATTGGAGTTTGGCTGCTAACTCCTGGTTCTTTGATTAAGAATATAATGTTAGGAATTGGATTAAGTATTCAATTGTTATTAATGTTTTACTTCTTATTCAAGAGAATTAATGAAGAACCCGATGAACGATTTTATAGAAATATTGCAAAGTCCTCTTCCATTTTGTTTACAATAGCAATCTTTATATTATTGGGAATGGCAACCTTGATAGCTGTCTGTAAAGTTTTCGTTTTGAATGCTGGATTCCTTTATATTTTGGTGGCTTTTTTACTCTTATTATTTGCCATTACTTACTTTATCACTGAAAAAAGGGGATGAAATATGGCGAAAGAAAGTAAAATAAAGACTAACTTGAAAGAAGTAAGGGAAGCTTATGGTATGACTCAACAAGATTTAGCAGATCAAGTAGGAATACGGAGAGAAACGATTGTTCACTTGGAAAATAACCGCTACAACCCTTCGTTGGAAATGGCTTTAAAAATAGCACAAGTCTTTAATAAACAAGTAGAAGAACTATTTCGTCTGAAATAAGAGAAGTAAAACAATCCAATTGATTTGTGTATCAGTTTTTGGAAACTTGTTATTCTGAGACGAGGTCTTGGTAAGAGGGAGTAGTTTCAAAGGAGTTATTTTTGACTACATCTTAGTTAAAACGCTTTCAAAAATAAGATAATAGTTTATTTTTCAAGCATTTTAACCCAATAATAGAACTTTTTAGGTCGAAATGCTCTCAAAAATGCTAATGTTTCTCTAATCTATTCACTTTTGAGATCTTGCATATTATGTAGTTATCATACAAAAATGATAAAAGTGAATGAATACATTTATTTGAAAGATAATATTGTTATATACTTCAAACATATTATCAGTAAGAGGGTTTTATACGTCTATTAAATATCTTTTGATTTTTAGCCATAAAACCTCACATAATAATGAATGTATATTTTACAAATTATGCTTTTATATATGATTTAAATATGTATTTAAACTTAGCAAAGGACATAATAAATTACCTAAAATAACATTAAAATTAAAAATGATTAATTATTACTATTTGGTAACACACCTCAAAAAACCTTTGTTTGTAGGAATTGTAGGATATATTAAAAATTTAAAAAAGTTTTTAAAATTTGTTGACATATCTCTAGATAGTGTTATAATCTATAGATGTCAGGGAGGTCCTGATACTAAATATATAATAATCCATTAGAGGAGAAACAATTATGAAAAAAGTATTGCTTACATCAGCTGCAGTTCTTGCAGTATTCGCTTCATCAGCAGCAGTTTTCGCTAACGACGGTAACGTTCACACTGGAAACCTTGATAACAAAACTGAAGCAACTGGTGGTGACTTCTTCACAAACAACGAAGGTGGTCTTACTCAAGCTGCTAAAGATGGTCTTAACAACGTTGACGCAGATTCAACTAAACAAAAATTTGAAGATGCTGGTGAACACATCGAACCAAAACGTGATGCTAACGGAAACATCATCAAAGATGAGTTTGTAGTTACTGATAAAGCTAACGCTAACAAAGACGCTAAAGAAGAAGCTAAAGCTGTTAAAGCTGCAGAAAAGAAAGCTCCAGCAGCTAAAGCTGAAGCTAAAGCTCTTCCAAACACAGCAGCTGTTAAATAATTAACTGCTATTGCTAAAAAGAATATCACTGGGGCTAGAGCTTCGGTGATATTTTTCTATGGATAAAGAAAAGGATTTGACATTTCATGAGTAATCATAATCGTAAATCTACTGGATCTCGCAAAAAACTGATTGCTGGGATTTCAGCCTTAGTCATTGCTGCTTTGGCTATCTTCCTTGGCTTCCAGTTTATGTCTCCGACAGCATCGTCCTCTAATGGTGTTAAGAGTGTTTTAACGACTAAAAAAGCAAACACTTATAAAGTTTCAGATGAGGAGAAAGCCTACCTCAAAAATAAATTTGATGGTCTTGAGGCGACAAACCCTGATACTATCGCTTATGTCTATGCACCAGGGACTAAATTGGATGAGCCAGTTGTTCAAACAACGGACAATTCAACCTACTTAGATAAAACATTTGATGGAGGAAACGTTCCATATTTGGGAACGGTCTTCATGGATACAGACAATAAGAAAGATTTCAGCGATCGTTTGACTTGGCTCTTCGGTCATGCTCGAGGAAGTAAGGTTGCTGATAGTCGTATGTTCAACGATGTTAACTACTATAGTGATCAGTCATTTTTCGACAAACACAAATATGTTGTTATTGAGACGCCTCAACGTAAGTATTATTATGAAGCGCTTGCTATGGTAATTGTGCCTGAAGACACAGCTTTCTATCGTACATCATTTGAAAGTGATAAAGACTTTAAACAACAGTTGGATATCATCTATGATCAAGCAAGTGTTAAAAACAAGGATTTGAAGGTTAATGCTTCGGATAAATACCTCGTTCTTTCGACTTGTCGTGAGGAAGATGAAACGATTCGTGCTAATCTCTACTTGCGTCAAATTCCAGACTCTGAAATGTCTGATTTTGTAGCTAAACATGGTAAAGATTTGGAATACACACCAACACGTTAATTATTAACAGAACTCTACTTCGTATGAAGTAGGGTTTTTATCTTGTCTAAGAAAACTGATGTTTTCAATCGTCATGGAATTGAGATGTAACCGTTTATTAATCTTTTTTATCATCAATGGATAAGTTTTTTTGGTACACTAGAGGTATGAAAAAGGAGAGTATTATGAAACAGAGCCAGGCTAAAAAGCGTGACAATGCGATGACTAATAAGATTTTGATGGGGTTGATTGCTCTCGTCTTAGGTTTGCTTTTTCTTGAGATTTTAATTGTTCATAGTAAGAACGAACAGCAAAAGAATGCCTCGAACCAAGTACAGACAGCACGTATCATGGCTAATGGGGACTTGCTCTATCATGACGGTCTCTATATGAGTGCCCTTCAGTCAGATGGTAGCTATGATTTCACGGAGAATTTTACTTATGTGAAGCCGTGGTTACAGCAGGCTGATTTGGTCTTGGGTGATTTTGAGGGAACGATTAACCCTGATTATCCTTTGTCAGGCTATCCTCTGTTTAATGCTCCTCAATCAGTGACAGCAGCTATCAAGGATGCTGGCTATGATGTTATGGATTTGGCTCATAATCATATCTTGGATTCTGGCTTAGAGGGAGCTTTTACAACGGCTGATGCTTTTAAAAAAGTGGGAATTGATCCTATTGGTGTTTACGAAAAGCCGGTGCGAGACAAGGCGCCACTTCTCATCAAGAATGTTAATGGTATCAAAGTTGCAATACTTTCCTATGCTTATGGTTACAATGGTTTAGAGTCGAACTTGACGGATAAAGAGGTTGCAGACCACTTATCGAATTTGGATGAAAAACGTATGAAAGCCGAGATTCAGCGTGCCGAAAAAGAAGCAGATATCACGGTTATCATGCCTCAGATGGGTGTTGAATATCGTTTGGAACCGACAGATGAACAGGTTAAACTCTATCATAAGATGATTGATTGGGGTGCTGATATTATCTTTGGAGGTCATCCTCATGTGGTAGAACCTTCTGAGGTGGTTAAAAAGGATGGACAGCAAAAACTTATTATTTACTCAATGGGTAATTTCATCTCAAACCAGCGCATAGAGACCATGGATGGTGTGGATAGTGCAGAGTGGACAGAGAGGGGTGTCTTAATGGATGTCACCCTTGAGAAAAAGAATGGTCAAACCACGATTAAGACTGCTCAAGCACATCCGACTTGGGTTAACCGTACGCCTAAAGGAACAACTTCGCCAGAGGGATATCCTTTGTATACTTACCAAACTTATATTTTAGAGGATTTCATTAAGGGTGGTAAATATAGAAATAAACTAGATGAAGAAACCAAAGAGCGTATAGATACTGCTTATAAAGAAATGAATGCCCATGTTAATTTAAAATGGAAATAAAGCTAAGATATCGCCTGAATTTGGCGATATTTTTTTGTTTATCGACAAGTTACCCACAGACTTATCCACAGGTGTGGAAAAGTCTGTCGATAGTGTTGAATCTTGATTTTTCAAGGTTTTAAAAGAAGGAAATTATTTAGGTTGTGAACAAGTTTATCCACAAGTAGTTGGGTCAGAGAGAGGATATTTTTATAAACGATATTAGTTAAATTCCTCGGAAACATTCGTCTTTTTCAAGAAAAAAGATGCAAATTTCATAAAAAATAGCATTTTTAATCAAAATATGCTAAAATTATACAAAATAAAATGATGGAGGCTTCTCATGAAAGCGATTATTACAGTTGTAGGTAAGGACAAAGCAGGTATTGTTGCGGGTGTTGCGACTAAGGTGGCAGAACTTGGCTTGAATATTGATGATATTTCTCAAACAGTTCTTGATGAATTCTTTACCATGATGGCGGTTGTATCATCGGAAGACAAACAAGATTTTACACACCTACGTGCTGAATTGGAAGCCTTTGGAGAGTCATTGAACGTTAAAATCAACATCCAAAGTTCAGCAATTTTTGATGCTATGCACAACTTGTAAGATAGGAGTAGCTTAAAATGGATATTAAACAGGTCACAGAAACCATTGCCATGATTGAGGAGCAGAACTTTGATGTTCGTACCATTACCATGGGGATTTCACTCCTAGACTGTATCGATTCAGATATCGATAAGGCGGCGGAAAAAGTCTATAACAAGATTGTATCTAAGGCTAAGAATTTGGTAGCTGTTGGTGACGAGATTGCGGCTGAACTTGGTATTCCGATTGTTAATAAACGTGTGTCTGTTACTCCGATCTCAATCATCGGTGCGGCAACAGATGCAACAGACTATGTACCTTTTGCGAAGGCGTTAGACCGAGCAGCTAAGGAAATCGGTGTTAACTTTATTGGTGGTTTCTCTGCACTCGTTCAAAAGGGCTACCAAAAAGGTGATAAGATTCTTATTAATTCTATTCCACGTGCGCTTGCAGAGACTGATTTTGTCTGCTCATCTGTCAACATTGGTTCAACAAAGACTGGTATTAACATGACAGCGGTACGTGACATGGGACGTATCATCAAAGAGGCTTCTGAGGCAGATCCAATGGGCCCAGGTAAATTGGTGGTCTTTGCTAATGCGGTTGAAGATAATCCATTTATGGCGGGTGCCTTCCACGGTGTTGGTGAGGCTGATGTTGTAATCAATGTTGGGGTTTCAGGTCCTGGTGTTGTGCAACGTGCAGTTGAGAAAGTTCCAGGCGAAAGTTTCGATGTTCTAGCTGAAACAGTTAAGAAGACCGCCTTCAAAATCACACGTGTTGGTCAGTTAGTTGGTCAAATGGCCAGCGAACGTCTTGGTGTCGAGTTTGGTATTGTAGATTTGTCTCTTGCGCCAACACCAGCAGTTGGTGATTCAGTAGCCCGTGTACTTGAAGCGATGGGTCTTGAAGTTGTTGGTACGCATGGTACTACTGCAGCTCTAGCCCTTCTTAACGACCAAGTTAAAAAAGGTGGTATTATGGCATGTAACCAAGTTGGTGGTTTGTCAGGTGCCTTTATTCCAGTTTCTGAAGATGAAGGTATGATTGCGGCGGTTCAATCTGGTCATATCAACCTTGAAAAATTGGAAGCCATGACAGCTATCTGTTCTGTTGGTCTAGACATGATTGCTATTCCTGCTGATACGCCAGATACAACAATCGCGGCCATGATTGCTGATGAAGCAGCTATCGGTGTCATTAACCAGAAAACAACAGCTGTTCGTATCATTCCTTATGGTAAGGAAGGTGACATGTTGGAACTTGGAGGTCTTCTTGGTTATGCACCAGTAATGAAGGTAAACAAGGCTTCATCGGCTGACTTCATTGCGCGTGGTGGTCAAATCCCAGCTCCTGTTCACAGCTTTAAAAACTAAGCGTATGATAAATGCTTTACCAATTGGTAAGGCATTTTCTGATGGTCTCGCTGGCTAGATAGTCGAGGGGATTTGTGCTATAATGAATTCAAAAATGACGGAAAGAAGGGGTGCTATGAGTAAGGTTAAGTTGTATATTGCGAGACACGGCAAAACCATGTTTAACACCATTGGTCGTGCACAAGGTTGGTCTGATAGCCCTTTGACCCCGTTCGGTGAAGAAGGTATTCGTGAATTGGGGGTAGGTCTGAAAGCAGCAGGTATCCCTTTCAAGGCTGCATATTCTAGTGATTCAGGTCGAACGATTCAAACTATGGATATCATTTTACGTGAGACGGGTTTAGAAACTATTCCTTATAAACGTGACAAACGTATTCGTGAGTGGTGTTTTGGTAGTTTAGATGGTGGCTATGACGGTGAACTTTTCTACGGTGTGCTACCGAGAACAGATGCTTTTCAAGGTAAGGATTTGCATGAGGTAACTTATCCTGAGCTTGCACAAGGTATCCTTGATGTGGATACGGCTGGTTGGGCAGAGCCTTGGGAAGTGCTCAGAAAACGTATTTTAGAGGGGTTCACAGCTATTGCAGAAAATCTTGAGAGGTCTGGTGGCGGTAATGCTATTGTCGTTAGTCACGGTATGACCATTGCAACCTTTGCTTGGTTAATTGATTCTTCTGTCGAGCATCCTTCATTGGACAACGGTTCGGTTACTGTTGTTGCTTATGAAAATGGTAAATTTACATTAGAAGCACTTGGCGATATGACTTATCGTCAGGTTGGGCGAGAGATAATAGAAAAAGAAAATGGTAAAAAATAACTATCCAAGTCGCCGTCAGGCGAAAAAGCAAACCAACTGGTTTTTGGTTATCAGTAGTGTCTTGATTGCAGTTCTTTTAGTTGTAGCAGGACTTTATTCAGTATTTGGTGTCAGTCGTACAGTCCAACAAACCAATGGATTGTCAGTAACAAAAAGTAGTAAACAAGCTACCGATGCGACTCAAAGCAAGGATACAAAGGGACTACCTGATGTATCGCCTAAAGACTGGGAATTGCTTTTGGTAAATCGAGATAATAAGTCTAAAGAACTTAACCCTGAGATTGCTGATGTCGATGGTGTTTCTGTAGATGCAAGAATTGCTAAGAATGTGAAGGAGTTTTTAGCAGCTGCTCAAGAAATTGATCCAAGTTACCACTTGATATCAGGTTATCGTAGTGTTGCTTATCAGACTGAACTTTATAACAGTTATGTTCAACAGGAAATGGCTGCTGACCCAAGTTTGACGGAGTCTCAGGCGGAGAAAAAGGTTCAAACCTATTCACAACCACCAGGAGCGAGTGAACACCAAACAGGTCTTGCGATTGATATGAGTACTGTAGATAGCTTAAATGAAGCAGATCCAGATACAGTAGCTAAAGTCAAAGAGTTGGCGCCGAAATATGGCTTTGTTCTTCGTTTTCCAGATGGTAAAACATCGTCAACGGGTGTAGGCTACGAGGATTGGCATTTCCGCTATGTTGGTAAAGAGTCAGCAGAGTATATGACTGAACATAATCTTACTTTGGAGGAATATTTGGCATTATTAAAGGAGAAAGCTAAGTGAGACGACGTTTTAAACTAAAAGCCTTCATTACCTTAGTTGTTGTTTTTGCTTTAGGTATTCTCTTACCTTTGATTCTTCATGCCTCTACAGATGATAATGCGCGTGCGGTAAAGGTTGCTTACACACAGCAAGAATTTATTGAGACCTTAGCTCCAACAGCTCAAAAGATGTCTAAAAACTATGGTGTACCTGCGTCTATTCTCCTTAGTCAAGCTGCATATGAGTCAAATTATGGTAGCAGTCTTTTATCTGTTAAATATCATAACATCTACAGTCTCCCTGCTCAGCCAGGTCAAGAACGTATTCGTTTAAAGGATAGTATCTACAGTAAAGGGAAGTGGCAATACCAAAAGGTGGATTTTGCAGTTTTTAAGGATTGGTCAAGTTCTATGATGACTTATTTAGAAGAACTTCGCCAAGGAACATGGGGCGAGTCGACCTATAAAGAGGTGGCAGGAACGACTAGTTATAAAGTTGCGGCAGAAAAACTACAAGCTGCGAGATTTAGCAGTGATCCAGATTATGCCAAACACCTCATATCTATTATTGAGACCTATCATTTGTCAAAATATGATTGATAAGATTAGAGTACCTCTGAGGTGCTCTTTTTTGCTTTTCTAGGTCTTAAGATGTATTTTTAGCACTCATACAAAAAGAGTGCTAATTTTTTTGGTTTTTTGGGTTGACATGTTCAAGTTTAGGTGTATAATAGAATCATAAGTTAGCAGTCGATGTATTAGAGTGCTAATAAATAGAAATGAGGTGACATCGTGATTACGCAAAGGCAAAACACTATTTTGAATTTGATAGTTGAGATGTTCACTCGTACACATGAACCGGTTGGTTCTAAAGCATTACAAGAATCAATTGATTCGAGTTCAGCGACCATTCGTAATGACATGGCCAAGCTAGAGAAAATGGGATATCTTGAAAAGGCCCATACTTCTAGTGGACGCATGCCAAGCCGAGCAGGTTTCCAGTATTTTGTCGCTAACTCTTTGAATCTTGATACGATTGATCAACAAGATGTTTATCAAGTGGTCAAGGCCTTCGACTTTGAAGCCTTTAAACTTGAGGATATCTTGGATGCAGCGGCAAAGCTGCTGGCAGAAATGACAGGATGTACAGCAGTGATTCAAGATGTAGAGCCGACACGACAACGTCTGACTGGATTTGATATTGTTCAACTATCCAATCACGATGCTTTAGCGGTTCTAACTCTAGACGAATCTAAGCCTGTGACAGTTCAGTTTGCTATTCCAAAGAATTTCTTGTCAAGTGATTTGGAAATTCTTCATAAGCTTGTTCAGGAACGTTTTTTGGGAAATACTGTCTTAGATATCCATTACCGATTGAGAACTGAGATTCCTCAGATTGTGCAAAAGTATTTCAAGATAACAGATAATGTTCTAGATTTGTTTGATTATATCTTTTCACAACTTTTTAAGGAATTGATTTTCATCGAAGGTAAGGTTGCATCATTGACCTATGCCGACTTAAAAACCTATCAATTTTTGGACAATCCACAACACGTGGCGTTGGAGCTTCGATCAGCTATTTCCGATGATGAAGTTACCAAGATTTCGGTTGCAGAATCAACTGAAGAAGCACTTGAAAATGTCACGGTTATGAGTCATAAATTCCTGATTCCATATCGTGGAATGGCACTCATGCATGTGATTGGACCGGTTGAGATGGATTACCGACGCATGGTTAGTTTGGTCAATGTTATTAGTAGGGTTTTGGTTATGAAGTTGACGGATTATTACCGTTACCTCAATAGTAACCATTACGAAGTTAGCTAAGATATAACGTTTAAAAAGTATAGAAAGAGGTGTATGCCTTGACTGAAGATATTAAAAAAGAAGAAGTGAAAGAAGAGGAAGCTACTGAGACAACTGAAGAAGTTGTAGAGGAAGTAAGTGAACCTTCTGAACTTGAAGAAGCACAAGCGCGTGCCGAAGAATTTGAAAACAAATACCTTCGTGCTCATGCAGAAATGCAAAATATTCAGCGCCGTGCTAATGAAGAACGTCAACAATTGCAAAAGTATCGTAGCCAAGATTTGGCAAAAGCGATTTTGCCATCACTTGATAACCTTGAACGTGCTCTTGCCGTTGAGGGCTTGACTGATGATGTCAAAAAAGGTTTGGAAATGGTGCAAGAAAGTTTAGTGCATGCTCTTAAAGAGGAAGGGATTGAAGAAATTCCAGCAGATGGTGATTTCGATCATAACTTCCATATGGCAATTCAAACAATGCCTGCAGATGATGAACATCCAGCAGACACGATTGCACAAGTTTTCCAAAAAGGGTATAAACTCCATGAACGCGTCTTACGCCCAGCTATGGTAGTTGTATATAATTAATTGAAAACTTGTCCGAAATGACAGAAAACTATGAATGAAAGATAAAAAAGCAAAATAGAAATTAAAGTAAAAAGGGGAAAAACATATGTCTAAAATCATTGGTATTGACTTAGGTACAACAAACTCAGCAGTAGCAGTTCTTGAAGGAACTGAATCAAAAATTATCGCAAACCCAGAAGGTAACCGCACAACTCCATCTGTTGTGTCATTCAAAAACGGTGAAATCATCGTTGGTGACGCTGCAAAACGTCAAGCAGTAACAAACCCAGATACAATCATCTCTATCAAATCTAAGATGGGTACTTCTGAAAAAGTTTCTGCAAACGGTAAAGAATACACACCACAAGAAATTTCAGCTATGATTCTTCAATACTTGAAAGGTTATGCTGAAGATTACCTTGGTGAAAAAGTAACTAAAGCAGTTATCACAGTTCCTGCTTACTTCAACGATGCACAACGTCAAGCAACAAAAGACGCTGGTAAAATCGCTGGTCTTGAAGTAGAACGTATCGTCAACGAACCAACAGCAGCAGCCCTTGCTTACGGTTTGGATAAGACTGATAAAGAAGAAAAAATCTTGGTATTCGACCTTGGTGGTGGTACATTCGACGTATCTATCCTTGAACTTGGTGATGGTGTCTTCGACGTATTGGCAACTGCAGGGGATAACAAACTCGGTGGTGATGACTTTGACCAAAAAATCATCGACCACATGGTTGAAGAATTCAAGAAAGAAAATGGAATCGACTTGTCAACAGACAAGATGGCCCTTCAACGTTTGAAAGACGCAGCTGAAAAAGCTAAGAAAGACCTTTCTGGTGTTACTTCAACACAAATCAGCTTGCCATTCATCACTGCTGGTGAGGCTGGACCTCTTCACTTGGAAATGACATTGACTCGTGCGAAATTCGATGATTTGACTCGTGACCTTGTAGAACGTACGAAAACTCCAGTTCGTCAAGCCCTTTCAGATGCAGGTTTGAGCTTGTCAGATATTGACGAAGTTATCCTTGTCGGTGGTTCAACTCGTATCCCTGCCGTTGTAGAAGCTGTTAAAGCTGAAACTGGTAAAGAACCAAACAAATCAGTTAACCCTGATGAAGTAGTTGCCATGGGTGCTGCTATCCAAGGTGGTGTTATCACTGGTGATGTCAAAGACGTTGTCCTTCTTGATGTAACTCCATTGTCACTTGGTATCGAAACAATGGGTGGAGTGTTCACAAAACTTATTGACCGCAACACTACTATTCCAACATCTAAATCACAAGTCTTCTCAACTGCAGCAGATAACCAACCAGCTGTTGATATCCACGTTCTTCAAGGGGAACGCCCAATGGCAGCGGATAACAAGACTCTTGGACGTTTCCAATTGACTGATATCCCAGCTGCACCTCGTGGTATCCCACAAATCGAAGTTACTTTCGATATTGATAAGAACGGTATCGTATCTGTTAAAGCTAAAGACCTTGGAACTCAAAAAGAACAAACAATTGTCATCCAATCTAACTCTGGTTTGACAGACGAAGAAATTGAAAAGATGATGAAAGATGCTGAAGCAAATGCTGAAGCAGATGCAAAACGTAAAGAAGAAGTAGATCTTCGTAACGAAGTTGACCAAGCTATCTTTGCGACTGAAAAAACAATCAAAGAAACAGAAGGTAAAGGCTTCGACACAGAACGTGATGCTGCTCAATCAGCTCTTGATGACCTTAAGAAAGCTCAAGAATCAGGCAATCTTGATGACATGAAGGCTAAATTGGAAGCTCTTAACGAAAAAGCTCAAGCTCTTGCAGTTAAACTTTACGAACAAGCTGCAGCAGCACAACAAGCTCAAGCAGGAGCAGAAGGTGCACAAACAGCAGACAACTCAGGCGACGATGTTGTAGACGGAGAGTTTACTGAAAAGTAAGATGCAAAGTCCGTTAAAGCCTCACAGTGAAAATAGGAAGATTTCTCTTTTTCACCAAGAGGTTAGGGCGTGCTCAGTTCGGTAAGGTGTTGAGCTTAGCTAGTAAATGATAAAAAGAAATCCAGAGGTTGCAAACCAGCCTCTGTTTTTCGGTAAAATAGAGGATGTCGCTTATGAAAAAAGTGCTTTGTATCATTTATCCTAATTTTTCTCTCTACGAGATAGCCTCTTTAACGAGTACTTTAGCTCTGTCTTTCGATATAACGATTGATTATGTAGCCTCAGATTATTCGATTGTGGTATCTGAGGACGGCTTGCCCTGTCAACCGACGAAAACATTGGATCAAGTACGTATAGAAGATTATTCTTGCGTGATTTTGCCAGGAATGGTCAACATAGGACCTGCCCTACAGGATGAGAAATTGATTTCGTTCTTGAGGGGCCTTGGTGAGCAAGGTATCCTCATTGCAGCCATTTCTTCAGCGCCTCTTTTATTAGCAAAAGCAGGTCTGTTGAAGGACACGAAATTTACAGGTGGAATTTGGCAAAACTTCTTTGACTATTTTGAATTTCTTCCACGTGAAAATTTCCAACCTAAAGTGGTTGTACAAGATAAAAAAATCATTACAGCCATAGGCTTTGCACATCAAGAGTTTGCAAGAAAAGTGATTCTTAGTCTAGGGTTGTCAGATTATACGGACAACTATTTTAAAGAACAGAACGAGTACGCTGAAGAGGATTTGATATTTACTCTATCAGACGAAGAGTTTGATGAAGTGAAGCGAAGTATAGAAAAGACCCTCTAAAGATTTACATGAAAATTATAGAAAGGAACAAAGAGTGTTCGAGGAATTGAACACGAGCGGAAAGCTAGGAAATTAGATAAACCTCCTAAGAAATCATGATTTCTTGTCGGTTTCCTAAATTTCAGTCGCTTTCTGTTCGCTCTTAGTATCTTGTATGAACAATACCGAATATTACGATCGTCTTGGGGTATCTAAGGATGCCTCTCAAGATGAAATTAAACGTGCCTATCGTAAGATGTCTAAGAAATACCACCCAGACATTAATAAAGAACCGGGTGCGGAAGAAAAATATAAAGAGGTTCAAGAGGCCTACGAAACTTTAAGTGATGACCAAAAACGTGCAGCCTATGACCAATACGGACCAGATGGTGCGAATGGTTTTGGTGGTCAAGGAGGCTTTGGTGGCTTCGATGGTGGTGCAGGCTTTGGTGGCTTTGAGGATATCTTCTCTAGCTTCTTTGGTGGTGGTGCTACTCGTAACCCGAATGCTCCACGTCAAGGTGATGATCTTCAGTACCGTGTCAACCTAAGCTTCGAAGAAGCGATTTTTGGTGCCGAAAAAGAAGTTCACTACAATCGTGAAGCAACATGTAAGACATGTTCGGGATCTGGTGCAAAACCTGGAACAAGCCCTGTAACTTGTGGTCGCTGTCATGGTCAAGGGGTTATCAATGTCGATACGCAAACACCACTTGGTATGATGCGTCGTCAAGTAACCTGTGATGTCTGTCATGGAACAGGTCAAGAAATTAAAGAGCCATGTCAAACTTGTCATGGAACAGGACATGAAAAACAAAGCCATAAAGTATCTGTCAAGATTCCAGCAGGTGTTGAAACAGGTCAACAAATCCGTCTTGCGGGTCAAGGTGAAGCTGGTTTCAATGGTGGTCCTTATGGAGACCTCTTTGTAATCATCAATGTTAATCCAAGTGATAAGTTTACTCGTGATGGATCAACAATTTACTATACACTTAACATTTCCTTTGTCCAAGCTGCTCTTGGTGATACTGTCGAAGTACCAACAGTTCACGGAAATGTTGAGATGACCATTCCAGCAGGAACTCAAACAGGCAAAACTTTCCGTCTAAAAGGAAAGGGTGCTCCACGTCTTCGTGGAGGTTCACAAGGAGACCAACACGTTACAGTTAAGATTGTAACTCCTACGAAGCTAAACGATGCTCAAAAAGAAGCTCTCCTTGCATTCGCCAAGGCAAGTGGAGATGAAAAAATCGCACCACAGAAAAAAGGTTTCTTCAATAAAGTAAAGGATGCCTTAGAAGATTTATAAAGGAAGGACGCTGAAGGCGTCTTTTTCTTTATGTCAAAAAATTGTCTGGGGTCAGTTGCTAATCGACCTACTTTTTATCCTTGAAAAAATCTGATATGATAATTTTATGGTTAGATACAAAGCGATAATTTCCTATGATGGTACACTTTTCTCAGGTTTTCAAAGACAACCAAATGCACGTTCTATTCAAGAAGAGCTTGAAAAGACTCTTTTACGGTTAAATAGTGGTACACCTGTCACCGTTCATGGAGCGGGGCGTACAGATGCAGGTGTTCATGCCTATGGACAAGTTATCCACTTCGACTTGCCCCAGAAGCGGGATCCAGAGAAGTTACGTTTTGGTTTAGATACGCAATGTCCAGATGATATTGATGTTGTTAGTATTGAACTTGTATCAGAAGAATTTCATGCACGATACAATAAACATAGTAAAACTTATGAGTTTCTAGTAGATGCAGGACGACCTAAGAACCCTATGATGCGTAATTATGCGACCCACTATCCCTACCCTTTAAGTTTAGCACCTATGCAGGAGGCTGCTAAGGATTTGGTCGGCACACATGATTTTACAGGCTTCACAGCTTCAGGAACTTCTGTAGAAAATAAAGTACGCACAATTACACAAGCTAGTGTATCTATCGATGAGAAAACTGGATTTTATATCTTTACTTTTTCTGGCAATGGTTTTCTCTATAAGCAAGTTAGAAATATGGTCGGCACCTTGTTGAAGATTGGAAATGGTCGCATGCCTGTTTCGCAAGTTAAGACAGTGTTGGAAAGTCGTAATCGTAATCTTGCAGGACCAACGGCAGCAGGAAATGGGTTATATTTGAAGGAGATTAGATATGAGTGATGAATTGATTTTAGCGATTTCAGGGAATGATATTTTTAGTGGTGGCGGACTTCATGCAGATTTAGCGACATTTACCACTAATAAACAGCATGGATTTGTGGCCCTTACCTGTCTAACAGCTATGACTGAGAATGGTTTTGAGGTCATTCCGGTTGATACTAATGTTTTTAAACAACAACTTGACTCACTAAAAGATGTCCCATTTTCAGCAATTAAAATTGGTTTGTTGCCTAACGTTGAAATCGCAGAATTAACGTTGGATTTTGTTAAAAAACATTCTGATATTCCAATTGTCTTGGATCCCGTTTTAGTATGTAAGGAGACTCATGACGTTGAAGTTTCTCAACTACGTGATGAATTGGTTAAATTTTTCCCTTATATCACGGTTATCACTCCGAACTTACCTGAAGTCGAACTGCTTATAGATAGAAAGGTTAAGACTCTTGATGATATGAAGCATGCCGCTAGCTATCTCAATGAATTAGGTGCTAAGACTGTCGTTGTCAAAGGTGGAAACCGCTTGGATGGTAATAAAGCGATAGATGTCTTTTATGATGGAACAGATTACAAATTGTTTGAAGAAGCTGTGCTAGACAAAAACAATACCGGTGCAGGGTGTACATTTGCTTCGAGTATAGCTAGTGAATTAGTTAAAGGGTGTTCAGAAACTGAAGCTGTGGCAAATGCTAAAGCCTTTGTTTATGAATCAATTAAACAATCAAATGAATTTGGAGTAGTTCAATATGCAAAATAAGAAAACAAAAGAGCTAACATTATTAGCTATCTTAACAGCTTTATCAGTGACCTTTGGATTCGTAGCTAAAATTCCGACTCCAACAGGGCTTTTAACTTTGGTAGATGCAGGAATCTACTTCACAGCCTTTTATCTTGGCAAGAAAGAAGGGGCAATTGTGGGAGGACTATCTGCATTTTTGATAGATTTGCTATCATCTGCTCCGCAATGGATGTTTATTAGTTTGTTAATCCATGGTGCACAAGGTTATTTTGCTGGATTTAAAGGTAACTATCGTATCCTAGGCCTTCTGATTGCTACAATTGTGATGGTGGGTGGTTATGCACTTGCTTCAGTATTTATGTATGGAACAGGAGCTTCAATCGCAGAAGTGATTCCTAATTTCTGCCAAAATGCTCTTGGCCTAGTCGTTGGATGGGTATTGTATCAAGGATTCAAAAAAGTTCAATCAAAAAAAGATTAATAGCTTTACTAAACCCTATTGACAAGCATTG
>NZ_AZYW01000030.1:0-3252 GCF_000517725.1 Streptococcus sp. SR4
TAAAGATAAGAAAACGATTACACTGAAAAGTGACTAATAAAGTAAATGTCGCAATTTTAGCAGTCACAAGAGTTTAAAAACACAAAAAAATCCAGGACCTATGCCCTGGATTTTAGGAAATCATGAAAAAGAAAAGTTTTAGGATAGTTGTAGTATACAAAGCGATTCCTAAAGTTTTCTTAAAGTGGAAGATGGAATTACTTTTTCATAATGATTACTGTTCACTTACACTAATTGAGGAGTTTTCCATTTCCCTCAGCATCAAAATGGTAGGTCTTACCTTCGATAGTGAGGGTAGTGTTCTCAGTACGTGCACCACTGTTAGGATCATAATAATGAAGTTTATCATTTACAGTGACAAGTTCCCCTTTAGCTTGTTTGCCATCTCTATGGAAATAGACATGAGCCCCATCAATAGTTTGTTCACCGGTTAGTGCATACCAATTAGGTCCAAAGTAATACCAGTTACCATTAACCTCTTTATATTGATTTTTTATAGCAGTAGCTGTTTCCTTATCAAAGTAATAGATATGGCTACCATTAGGAATAAGTGATGGGAAATAGTCTTTAGTCAAGCCATTCGCCCTAACCCTACCATCAGCATATTTATTTGTCGGAGCATCAAACATATAAAGTTCTCCGTTGATAATGTGAAGCCCTAATGGGACGTGACCAGAAGCGGTAATGTAATATCTATTACCATTTTTGGCCTTAACGAATTGAGGCCCTTTGACTTCCTTATTATTCAAATCGTAGAATGAAGAGTAGCCATAAGGATATAGAAATTCTTCTCTAGCAAGGTGGGGATCTGCACCGCCCGTAAAGGTATACTCTTTACCATTGATAGTTCGAACTCCCCCTTCTCTAAGTCTTTTGCCTTTAGCATCAACATAATAAGTCTTTCCATTCAAATCGACAAATTGTTCCTTAAGGCGGGCACCACTATCTTTATCGTAAAATGAATCGTTTTCAGCAAAGTTTCCTTTAACCTGCTTACCAGTACTATCGAAGTAGACCTCGACACCATCAATGACTTGTTCACCAGTAAGGCGTTTGCCGTCATTACCAATATAATACCAATTATTGTTTATGTTTTGATAATGATTTTGTCCTAAGTCTACTCGGTCTCCTGAATTTTTACTGTAATAGTAGCCATCCGAAGCGAAGTCGCCCTTAATCTGTTTACCGTCTTGGTCAAAGAAAACATTATGACCATCAACGACATGGGCACCTTTAAGAGGAGTACCTTTAGCACCGATTCTATACCAATTGTTATTGAAGTTAACATAACGATTGGTTACTTGTACTCCTGAATTTTCATCATAGTACGCTCCATTTTCAGCAAAGTTCCCTTTAACTTGCTTGCCATCTTTATCAAAGTAAAAAGTGTTGCCATTAATGACTTGTTCACCTTTTACAATTTTACCTTCGTTATTAAGATAGTACCAGTTACCGTTCACTTGAACAAACTGATTGTTGCCAAGATTAACGCGTGCACCAGAATCTTTATCATAATAGAAACCGTCATCTGCGAAAATCCCTTTAGCTTGAACCCCATTTTTGTCAAAGAATACGGTTACGCCATTAATGACTTGCTCTCCTTTAAGAGCTTTAGAGTCTGAACCGATATAGAACCATTTATCTTTATTTTCAAGGGTATTATATGAGTTACTCTGGTCATTGATTTGAACATAACGATTAGTAACAGGTTCCCCTGTAATTGCATCATAAAAAAGTCCATTAGGTGCGAAATTTCCCTTAACTTGGATACCGTATTCACCGAAGTTGAGATGCTTACCATTAATAATTTGTTCTCCCTTAATTGTATTGCCTTCGTTATCGAGGTAATAAATAAGGGTTCCTGATGGTTGCTCTAAGGAGACAAAGCTATTTTTGACGAGTGCTCCAGTGTCTTTATCATAATAAAAACCATCGTAGCCGAAGTCTCCTTTGGCTTGGTGTCCTCTATAGTTAAAGTAGACACGAACGCCGTCAATAACTTGTGGACCTGTTACCACTTTTCCGTCTGACCCAAGATAATACCAATGGGTCTCTAGAGTTGGAGCCATTGAGCCGTTCGATTCGTAGCGTGTTAATTGAATATAACGGTTTGTCACGAGCTCGCCAGTATCCTTGTCATAGAATTGGCCGTCAGAATTAAAATCCCCTTTAATTTGATATCCGTAATAAGGGGTAAAGTAAACTTTCACACCATCAATGACTTGTTCACCTTTAAGTATCTTTCCATCTTCATCAACATAGAACCAATGGTTATCGATGAACACGTAGTGTTTTTTCCCTAGATCAACTAAATTACCATCTTGATCATAGAAACGCCCATTGTCAGCAACGCTATTACGCACCTGTGCTCCATCATACTTATCGAAATAGACAGATTTTCCATTGATGATTTGTTCACCTTTTAATTTGTCGCCATTTTTATCAACATAGAAAGGATAGATAGTGTTGTTATAGTTGTATTTAGTGCTAAAAACATAGCTATCTGTTACAAGGTTACCATCTTTATCGTAGAAGTGTTCATTGCTAGCAAATCCGTCTCGAACTTGAAGGCCGTTGTAATCATTGAAATAAACTTGTTTTCCTTGAATGGTTTGTGCGCCTTTTAATGGTTCACCATTTTTATCGACATAGTAAACACCACCAAGATGATTAATATAACGATCCGTTACAAGAGCACCAGAATCTGCATCATAGTATTGTTTATTTTTTGAAAAGTTTCCCTTGACTTGTATGCCATTTTCATCGAAATAAACGTTGACCCCATCGATTTTTTGTGCACCAGTTAGGTTCTTACCACTAGCATCCTTATAATACCAGTTACCAAGGCTATCACTATAATATTGACCACCGGTAACATTGGTTTCACTATTGGTATCTGCGGTTGCTGATGCAGCCTCACTGGCAGCCCGGTCTGTAGTTACAGCTTCGCGTGTTTGGCCTGAGGCCGATTCTGCAGGTGCTTGACTTTCGCTTGCAGTTGTTGAAGCTGTTTCACTAGCGTTTTCTGAACTTGTAGCAGAAGTTGTGGCTTGTTCTGAAACATTTGTGGTGTTTTCTGTGCTAGCCACATTTTCAGTAGTAGCAGGTGCTTCGACAACCTTTGTTTCGACGAGGTCTGCTGTAGTTTCTACATTCGCAGTGGTAGCAGCAGTCACATCAAGGTTTGATGAGTTGTCAGCTTTAGCTTCCTCAGCGAAGGCAGGTTTTGCGATAAAGGCAAAACTTGCAAGG
>NZ_AZYW01000031.1:0-65007 GCF_000517725.1 Streptococcus sp. SR4
TATTTTATGATACTAAGAACGCTAAAATGCGACAGAATTTTAGGAGTTTTACGTTAGTGTGCTTGCACACAAGTAAAACTATCTAAATTCCGAAGCATTTCGTTCGAGTTCAAATCGACTCAAACGCTTTAACGCCCTCTCCTTTCTACTTTAAATTATAATTTCCGATACTCCCACAGTTAAAACAAGAAACACATTTTACTAGCGAGAAATATCACTTAACCGTCGCTAGAAAGTTAGTTTCCTTTATTGGCCATCTTGATAATAGCAGCCTTAATCTTTTCAACATCTGGAAGAACCGCTTGTTCCAAGACACGCGCATAAGGTACAGGCACATCTTCACTTGCCAAACGTACAATTGGGTGGTCAAGGTAATCAAATGCTTCACTTTCTGTAACCATAGCAGCAATCTCACCGATGAATCCACCAGTCTTATAAGCATCATTGACCAACATAAGTTTACCAGTCTTCTTAACTGACTCGAAAATCAATTCCTTATCAAGTGGGATAAGCGTACGTGGGTCAACAACCTCAACATTGATACCTTGTTCAGCCACTTCTTCAGCAGCCTTAAGAACACGTTCCAACATACGACCATATGTGACAATAGTAAGGTCAGTTCCTTCACGCTTGATTTCACCTTTTCCAAGTGGAATGTAGAAATCAGGATCTTGTGTTACTTCCTCTTTTTTACCGTAAAGTGCTTTTGGTTCCATGAAAATAACAATGTTATTATCTTGAATAGCAGATTTCAAAAGACCTTTAGCATCGTTAGCATTACCTGGAGCAACCACTTTAATCCCTGGAATGTGAGTCAACCATGACTCAAGAGATTGTGAGTGCTGTGCCGCAGAACCAATCCCTGAACCAGATGCCACACGGAAGGTTACAGGAGTCTTCAAACCACCACCAAACATGTAGTTATTTTTTGCGCCATTATTAACGATAGCGTCAAGGGCAATCGTGATGAAGTCCATGAAAGTCAAGTCAACGATTGGACGAAGACCTGTAATAGCAGACCCAACAGCTGCACCAGCGATAGCAGCCTCTGAAATTGGTGTATCTCTAACACGTTTTTCACCAAACTCTGCCAACATACCAACTGATGTACCGAAGTCACCACCATAGATACCAACATCTTCACCCATAAGGAAGATATTTTCGTCTTTACGCATTTCCTCGCTCATAGCAAGGTTTACTGCCTCACGCAAGGCCATCAATTTTGTTTCACTCATACTTGTATTCCTCAACCTTTCTCTTTAGTCTACCCATACATCTTCAAAGGCAACTGAAAGTTCTGGATCTGGGCTATTTTGGGCGAACTCATAAGCTGCATCAACCTCTGCCTTAACTTGGCCTTGGATAGCATCTAACTCTTCAGCGCTTGCGATATTTTCAGCAACGAGATAGTCACGGTATTTAATAATAGGATCGTTATTGTTCTTCCACTCGTCAACTTCTTCCTTAGTACGGTAAACACCCGCATCGGCAGTCGAGTGACCGAACCAACGGTAAGATTCTACCTCAACGATAGCAGGACCGTTGCCACCACGGACATGCTCAACAGCCTTGCCCATTGTTTCATATACAGCCAAGACATCGTTACCATCTTCACAGTAGAAACCAGGAATACCATAAGCTTCCGCACGTGTATAAAGGTGAGGTGTGTTTGTAGCTTTATGAATATCCATTGAGATACCATAACGGTTATTGATGATAAAGAAGATAACAGGTAATTTCCAAGTAGCTGCCATATTGACTGACTCATGGAATGAACCTTCGTTAGTTGCGCCATCTCCAGAGAAAGCCACAACAATGTTTCCTGTTTCTTTGTATTGCTGAGTGAGGGCTGCACCTACGGCAAGAGCGTAACCACCACCAACGATACCGTTAGTACCATAGTTACCTTTTTCAAAGTCAGCCAAGTGCATAGAACCACCACGGCCCTTAGAAACACCGGTTGCCTTACCAGCAAGTTCTGCCATCATTTTATTCAAATCCATGTCTTGGGCGATAGATTGTCCGTGACCACGGTGATTTGAAAAGAAGATATCGTCATAGCTCAAGTGTTGAACAGCACCAACGTTGGCTGCTTCCTCACCAACTGAAAAGTGAGTCATCCCTTGAACAAAACCACGACGAACCAATTTATTAATACGTGAATCAAATTCACGAATACGTTCCATTTTAGTGAACATCTCAAGATGTGTCTCTTTAGAAAGTTTTACCATATCGATCTCCTCTATCGAAATTTTTCTATACATCTAGGATAGGTTAAAAAAACTTAATGAGCAAGAAATATGCTTGAAAAATGAAAAGCCTTACAACCTTATCACTTATAGGCAATCCGTATGCTTTTTTTTAGCGCATTATGATATAATTGTATAGATTTTACCCGAATAGGAGAATATTTGATATTGAGTGACGTCATCGTTCACGGGCTTACGGCATGTATAGCTTTTATTTTACAAATTGTTATCTTCAAGGTAACTACGAAAAGGCCTTTAAGATACTGGATTCTTATTTTAGCAGGTTTAGCCATTTTTGCCTCTAGTTATTTTGGTATTTACTTTCCAAAATCTGGTTTTATTGCACTTGTGCTCTTTCTAGCTAACAAATCCTACAAAAATCTGAGACATACCATTTTGGAGACTTCCTTCATACCTTTCACATTTGCCTTAATGGTGAGACTGGTCATTTTCCTGATTATTCCAATCTTTTTCCCTTCTGTCCTAGATTATTATTTTGCTGGTCCATTTATTCTTTTGCTTGCGTTTTTGCTATGGTTCGCTCAAAATGCCCTTCTTCAAGTGGACTACTCTCGAATGATGCAAATTGACAAAGCAAGACCATGGTACAAATCAACCTCTGTTGCTCTTTGTGCTCTAGCCATTATTTACTTTGCTTCTGAACTTCTTTCAACAGACATTCACTTTACCATTGCCTTTCTTATTATTACAGCTCTGATTCTATCTGGACAGGTTAATCTCTATAGAAAGGACCTCAGTGCACAAACACAAGCAGCTCAAGAGGAACATTCTCTGCTTCTTCAAAAATCAAGCCAGAACATCAATACTTGGTACCAGAAAAAAACTAGCCAAGAACTCTTCATCAAAGACGAAGCTGAAAATCTCTACGATATCATCCGTTTCCAACAAAACGAGGAGGCTCAGGAGTTAATTGACTACTTGCTGACTCCGAATCCGTTAGATAAGAAGATTGATCATTTTTATCGAGATAAACTTGAAAATATTAAACTCCCTGATTTGCGAGTCCTCTTTGAAGCTAAATTTCTAAAGGCAAAAGAATTGGATGTTTGGGTTAGTATGGAGGTTCCAGAACCCATTACCGTTTATCCTATTTATCCTTTAGATTGGGTATATGTCCTATCAACGATATTGGATCACGTCATTGACCAAGCACAAGATAGCGAACAGAAATATCTTAGCTATGCTTATTTTAAAGACGAGGATAGTCAACACTTTGTCGTTGAAAGTTCAAGCACTAAAGAAGATTCAGCTATTACCTCTGATTTCTCTGATCCCGAACTGAAACGCGTCAATAGGATCCTATCCACTTATCCAAACGTTAACATTGTTTCTAATACACGGACTGGTATTTACCGCTTACAAATCGAGATTGACATGACAAAAGGAGGTTACAATGATTACTAATATTATCAATCCTCTCTTACAGGCTGTTAGTTTCATTTCTATTTGGTACCTCTACCAGACTATGTCTAAGGTTAAACCACAACGAGGACACCTCTTACTTCTATTTTTGTCCTACGTAGCTGCAGCATCCTATTTTAATCTCGTAAAAATCGTTGTAGACCCTCTTTTCTTCCTTGTTGCTGATTTGGCCCTTGTAAAAGAGCGTTCTTTCTATCATCGATTGCTATACGCCTTTTATCCAACTATCCTTTTTGATATGGCAACACGACTACTTTCACTTGTCATCCTCCCTCACATCTTACATATCAAAGGTGATGTTACTCTCGATACTAACTTACATATCTTGACCTACATCTTAGCTCCATTAATCATTTTCCTAACGCTTAAAATCTTCGCCATAGACCTAAATCAGATGAGTAGTCTTGACGAAGTTTGGGCTAGACGTAACTGGTTGCGAAGCACTGCCTTCCTAGCTGTCTATTATGTCTTCTTTACTGTTATCCATGGTCTTAACAGTATCCTTACGACAACTAATGATCCTAAAAATTTATTTGAAATAATTTTCAAGGTCAATGCTAATAGGTCTGTTATCTTGGTTCTAAACATTGCTCTACTACTATGGGATTTTTACAATTGGAACCAGGCTATCCACCAACAATCTATTGATAGGCTGAACAAAGAACGCCATAAATTGTTGGGTACTATGACTAACTACAGCAAATCCTTTATCCAAATTATCACGCAAAAGCAAAAATCCTTCGACCTATTCAAAAAAAATCTCAAGGACGTTTCTCTTGCCTTGGAAAATGAAGATACTGCAAAAGCTACGAGTCTACTTGAAATTTATAAAACGGACAATGCTAGTATTGGTAATCCAGAGACTCAAGAACACTTGGATAGACTTAGCAATCCAATAATAGCAAGTTTTCTTTCAAATCGTATTTTGGAAATGAGAGCGTCACATGTCGATATTTCCATTAATATAAGTCCTCAGTTTGGTGAGATTCCTTTACCTGACTTAGATTTATATCAACTGCTCCAAGCTTCGGATAAAGCGATATTTAAACTACTTCGTCCTGACATCAAGGTCAACAGTAGTTACCTCCAACTAGATCACTCGCAACTCCTTGTCGTTGAATTGCCAGTTTTGGCTGATAAGGTTAGCAAAGATAAAGAACTGAATGAGTTGGTTAAGACTTTGCCAAATGTTGACTATCGCATCGGTTTACATGCAGGTTATCTGACTCAAATAATTGAAATCTTTGAACCTGGTTATTAAGATGATATTGAAAAAGAGCCACCGGCTCTTTTTTTGTTGCTTTTTATCTCTTCACACTAAAACTTCCTGACATTTTTGAGCGAAGGTAATTCCTCGACAAACAAAAAGACACCCAAAATCATATGGACTGAGTGTCTCTATTAATAGTAAAGTCCGACTAGTGTAGCTTAGAAGGCACCGCCTCCGCCACCTCCGCCACCACCAGAGAAGCCACCGCCTCCAAAGCCGCCACTACCACTGTTCGAATTGATAGAGAAGCTACTTACGCTATCTGAGGCAGAAACATAAGATTCTAGATAATTGACATTATTCATCATGATAAATGGTGCTGCTGAATAAGTAAACTCATCTAGAGATGGATTGCTGAGGTGAATGTTGTAACGTTTTAGGACATCACTAACTTTTTTCGCCTGTCCATAGAGTGTCGCATAAACCAAGATACGATTCCAAAGGATGACAGATTCTAGTTCGGATTCTTTAAAACTAGGAATACTCTTAATCATATTTTTAAAGCTATGCCACTGGTAATAGGTTGAAATTTGAGTTGCATCAAGACATCTCTGACGACGTCTTTTCACTAAGTACCAGAATAAAATGGTAACTCCTGCTATAGGTAGAAGGCCAAGAATATAGTAAAAACCTAGTCCTGATCCAAAGGCAGCAAATAAGAACAAGGTTGAAAGAATACAAAGCACCATTGAAAGTATCAAAGCTGCTACTCCCAATATGTTAAATGTCTTTTCTTTCGGACTAAAATCTCTATAAATTTTAGGAAGTCCAAGCGCAAATTCCTCTTTTTCTACGCCTTTTGCTACTTGATAGCCGTCATTAGTGAATTGATATTTGACACGTTTTCCTTGGGAACGTATTGCTTCACGCTCATAGCTTGTTCTAGCACTCTTAAATTGTTTTTCTAAGCCATCTTTATCAAGATAATAGCGCGAGAACATTTCCGTATCTCTAATTTCCATGCGACCATCAAACAACATATCCAAGAAAGACACTTCAAATGAAGAGAGCCCCTCCTTTTTAATACGTGTCAGAATATTACTATCACCTTCTTGTCTATAGGTGAGATGACCTCTATCAATCAAATCAAGGATGGTAGCTTGCACCATATATTTAAACTTCAGAGGATCCGTTTCTTCTTTTAGACCTGTTTTGTCGAACGACTGATTATAAACATTCTTGGCTAGGACCAAAGGTGCTAAATCTTGAGGGGCTTCATAAAGACGGGCATCTCGAGGGAAAGAAGGCATCCTAGTGCTATAAAGAACAATGAGGTAACAGAAAATACCAATAAGAACAAAGCTTAAGATTACAAGTGGTAAGATGACATAAAAAATGCGTCGAAAGTTTTCTTTAGATTTCTTGATATCTGCTTCTTTTTTTAGAAAGTCTGCCTTATTCGTCTTATTTAATAAGTAAGCCTGATTATTTTCTCGTAAAGCACTGGTCATCGGCCAGTAGGCGTGTAATTCCAATTTACCTGATGCTGGTAAATTGTCTACATGAACCTGATAACCTGTAGAAGTACGCTTAACCTGTGGATCTTTTCCAAAATAGCCAGCGTGAGCGTAAAGCTCTCCTTGACTTGCATCCAGACCATCAACTGTGAAATCAATCTGTCCAAATCCTTTATCCCAATCAGAGATAGGAAACCAATTTAAAACTGCAATATCTGAATATAGATTCAACAGGTGTTGGATTTGCCAAGTAACTTTGAGGACAACCCTATCACCATCTGAACCTGAATTATAAACTTTGAGTTTAACACCTTCATAGGAGTCTGTTTTTTCAACTGTAATATCTGTTTTTTCTATCCCATTTACGGTTGCTGAAACCTTGGGATCATCCATAATAGAATAACCACCAATTTTCCCCAAGGTTACATACTGACCTTTATAATCACTATCAAAATCATAAGTCACTTCCTGCGTAAACGTCGCATTACCATCATCTTGAATTGAAAGGTGACCAACATAGGAAGGCAGACTATACTCTACCTCATCAGCTTTAACGTGCTGCAAAGACAATGGCAGAAAACAGACTAACAGAACAGTTAAAGTAACATATTTAACAAGACCTTTTAGTATCTTTTTCATCATTTTGCTCCTTCAAGGACTAAAAAAGCAGGTGCAACACCAAGTGTCTCGATGTGCCCTGCTCTGATCCCTTATTTAGGCTTGATAAACAATCTCACCGTCACAGATAGTATATTTAACACTACCCGTAAGCTCTTCGCCCACAAATGGTGAATTGGCTGCTTTAGACTTAAAGTCTGCTGTGACCTGACGATTTTCTTTGTCCGCAAAGATTACAAGGTCAGCTGGTCCATTTTCAGCCAAATAACCGGCATCGAAGCCATAAAGATCAGATGGGTTGCTAGTCATTACTTTCAAGAGTTCAGTCAAGCTTAAGTGACCTGCATCAACCAAGTAGGTCAATCCAAGAGATAGAGACGTTTCAAGACCAGTCATTCCTGATGGTGCTTTAGTCACATCATCGACATTCTTTTCATCGGCATGGTGTGGCGCATGGTCTGTGGCGATGACTGAGATAACTCCAGATTTCAGCCCTTCGATAACAGCCTGACGGTCAGATTCCAAACGAAGTGGTGGGTTCATCTTGGCATTAGCACCTTTTGAGAGCAAGAGGTCTTCAGTCTTAGAGAAATGCTGCGGTGCCACTTCGGCAGTAACTTGAGCTCCAAGTTTTTGAGCAAATTCAACCACTTTTACAGATTCTGCTTTTGACAAGTGTTGAATATGAACATGTGCTTGTGTATCATAAGCAATCATGACATCACGCGCAATCATACTGTACTCAGCTACACCAGTTGCCCCACAAATATGGAATTCTTTTTTAGCAATATTTTCATTGAAACCGAGAATGCCATTAAGATCTGGATCCTCCTCGTGAAGACTGATGAAGGTATTATTCTCTTTAGCTAGCTCCATGGCCTTTTTGACAATACCAGCATTGGTCAATGGAATACCATCATCCGAGAATCCGACAGCACCTGCTTCAAGTAAGCCCTTGAAATCAGTGATATTTTCACCATCAAAATTCTTTGTAATGGTCGCAACAGACTTAACATGGATATTTTCCTTAGCTGCTGAAGTCAAGACCTCCTCCAAGGTTTCCTTGTCTGAAATCGTTGGATTAGTATTAGCCATCATGACAACTGTTGTAAAACCACCTGCAGCCGCTGCCAAGGCACCAGTATGAATGTCTTCTTTGTGGGTTTGACCTGGCTCACGGAAATGAACATGGATATCCACCAAACCAGGAGCAACCACAAGTCCAGTCGCATCGATGACTTGAGCATCTCCAGCTTCGATGTTTTCGGCAATCTTAACGACTTTTTTACCACCAACGAGAACATCAGCTTGCGTATCCAAACCAGACTTAGGGTCTACAACACGACCATTTTTAATCAGTAACATAATCTTCCAACTTTCTATTTTACTTCAACCAATCAATTGGGGATTGGCCTTGAGATACAAGGTAGGCATTGGCTTTTGAAAAAGGCTTGCTGCCAAAAAAACCACGATAGGCCGACAAGGGACTCGGATGGGCACTCTCTATAATGGCATGCTTTGGATTGGTCACCAGTGCCTTCTTCTTACGAGCATAGCCACCCCAAAGTATAAAGACAACAGGAGTATCCTTTTGATTGAGGACCTTAATCACAGCATCTGTAAATGGTTCCCAAACCTGACCGGCGTGCCCATTTGCTTGACCAGCGGGAACCGTCAGACAGGCATTAAGCAAGAGCACCCCCTGCTCAGCCCATGAAGTTAAATCATGAAAGGGTCTAGAACCCAAATCTTCCTCTAACTCCTTGAGAATATTTTTCAAAGACGGGGGAGCAGGAAGGCTATCAGGTACTGAGAAGGATAGTCCCTGTGCTTGATGAGGCCCATGATAAGGGTCCTGACCAAGAATTACCACCCGCACTTCTTCAAATGGGGTCTCCAACAAGGCATTAAAAACCTTGTCACGTGGCGGATAAACCGTTCCCTGACTATAAACCTGATCCATAAACTGATTTATCTTTGAAAAATAATGATCTGGCAGTTCCTCTTTCAGAAGCTTGTGCCATGTCGAATGTTCCATAAAAACCTCTTTTTAGACTGTTCTACACCCTAAATTATACCATAATTTGTAGGGAATATTCGGAAAATACTGAAAAAACACCCTGATTACTAGGCATTTTCTATAAAGTTTTAAAAATGAATGAATCCACAAGTTTAAAGGGCTTACAACCTTTAACTCGTTATAGTTTTATGCTATAATTTAAACTTGTATTTTAAGAGAAAAGGTAATCCTATGACTACGTATGAAAATTTAAGAGCAGCCAGACGAGGTCCTATTGTCAGTATTGCTGCCTACGTTCTTCTTACCATTGCAAAACTTTTAGCTGGACACTTTTTAAACTCTAGCTCTTTGATTGCCGATGGTTTCAATAACTTGTCAGATATTTTGGGGAACGTAGCCCTACTCATTGGATTGCACCTAGCTAGTCAACCAGCTGATGCAGATCATAGGTTTGGTCATTGGAAGATTGAAGACTTATCAAGTCTAGTCACTTCCTTTATCATGTTCGTGGTAGGTTTCCAGGTCCTGATTCAAACTGTCCGAAAGATTTTTCTAAGAGAGGAAACTGTGGTTGATCCACTTGGTGCCACTGTTGGTATCCTGTCTGCTATCGTCATGTGTGGCGTTTACTTTTACAATAAAAGACTTGCTAAAAAGCTAAAATCTAGTGCTTTGATTGCTGCTGCCAAGGACAATCTCTCCGATGCTGTAACTTCTATTGGTACCTCAGTCGCTATCGTTGCAGCATCCTTCAACCTGACGATTATTGACTATATTACTGCCATTATCATTACCTTCTTCATCCTAAAGACAGCCTATGATATCTTCATGGAAGCAACCTTTAGTTTGTCAGACGGTTTCGACGAGAGAAACCTCAAGGCCTATGAAAAAGCCATTCTTGAGATTCCAAAAGTCACTAAAGTTAAGAAACAACGTGGCCGTTCTTATGGCAGCAACGTCTATCTTGATATTGTGGTTGAGATGAATCCTGACCTCTCTGTTTACGAGAGTCATGCCATTACCGAACAAATCGAGGAGGTCCTCAGCAAGCGTTTCTCTGTTTATGACACTGATGTCCACGTAGAACCCGCTGCCATTCCTGAAGACGAAATTTATGGCAATGTCCTTCACAAACTCTCTCGCAATGAAAAGATTATTCTGTCAAAAATTCCTGACTATGAAAATCTCTTGGCACCTGACTTCTACTTAATCGATGAAAATGGTCATCATCACACTCGTGAAGAAGTCATTGCTAATCAACAACCACTTCTCAATAACTTTGACAGCTTCAAGATGACATCTGTTAGTCAAAAAACGAAATTAATTAGTTATGAGTTGGGAGGAGATTTCCACACTAGTATCTGGCGTCGAAATGAAACCTGGTTTCTGATTTACCACCAAGTGACAATGATAAAAGATGAAAAGTAACGAGCAAGTAAGCTCGTTTTTTTCTGTTTCCAACTATATTTGGGTAACATTTAATCAATTCTAAAAATTACATTAAAATGCCGAATGTTAGGAAAACTCTAACTTTTATATGTTATAATGAAAGTGTTTGTCACTACTGAATTTAGGGTTTTGACAGGCAAATGTTATTAATAGATAGAAATAGGTTCTGCCAGATACAGAACCCCATAGATATTAAAGGAGACACATTGTGAAAAAGAAAATTGTCGCCGTCCTTTTAGCAGCTTGTCTAGCCCTAGCACCGAGTTTGTCTAGTGCAGACGAATTGATGGATATCACACGCGCTGCTGGTTATACTGAAGCCACTGAGGCCTATCGTCCCAAATCAACCCTCTTAATTGATGGCAATACCGGAGATGTCCTCTGGGAAGAAAATGCTGATGAGGTGCGTGACCCTGCTTCTATGTCTAAGGCCATGACACTTTATTTGGTCTTTGAAGCTATGTCTAAAGGAGAGATTTCTGAAGATACTGTTATCACAGCTACTCCAACCGACCAAGCTATTGCCGATATTTACGAAATTTCCAACAACAAGATTGTTGCGGGTGTTGATTATACGGTTTCAGAACTCATCACTATGACGGCGGTGCCTTCCTCTAACGTTACAACCGTGATGCTGGCCAACTACTTGACCAATAATGATCCTGATAAATGGCTTGACATGATGAATGAAAAATCTAAAGAGCTAGGGATGACCAATACCAAATGGTTTAACGCTTCTGGTGCCGTTGCTGTTGCCTTCAAAGGTTACTACAGTCCTCAACGTTATGATAACAACCAAACCAACCAAACAACTGCGCGTGATTTGGCTATCATGACCTATAACTTCATCAAGAAATACCCAGAAATTCTCAAGTACACTAGCAAACCTGTTGTCACAGTTAAAAAGGGAACACCTTACGAGGAAACCTTCGAAACTTATAACTACTCTATTCCAGGAGCTAAATACGGAATTGATGGGGTTGATGGGTTGAAGACAGGATCAAGCCCAGAAGGTGCCTTCAACTATATTGATACTATCAAGCGTGGTGATCAACGTATGATTGCTGTCATCATGGGTTCTGGTGATTGGTCTGACCAAACAGGTGAAGAAATCCGTCATACCTTTGGTAATGCCCTCGTTGAGAAAATGTATAAAGACTTCTCTTACAAGAAAGTTCTTAGCAAGGGTGAACAAGAAATCGACGGTAAAAAGTACACTGTCGAAAAAGATGTCTACGCCACAGTCAAAAAAGGCAAAGACCCTAAAATCTCTGTTAAAGATGATCACATTGTCATTGATAATGGTCTGAAGACAGTATCACCTAATATCAAGGCTACTTCTGTTAAGGCTACAAAAGTTAAGGGATGGTTCGATTTTGGAAGTAACCAAAAAGATAAAAAGGCTACTAAAGCAACGAATAATGGCCAACTCCCCGTTTATTTCTGGTTGCTATGCCTTATCCCAGTTGGTCTCCTCTACTTGATTTACCTTAATGAAAAAGGACGTCGTCAAAGAGTCAAAGAACGTCGACAAGCAAGACAAATCAATAAATAAAAGAAAGCGTGTCCATGACACGTTTTTTTTTATACTCTATTAAAGGGAGTCCCCCAAGAATACTGATAAAACCACCCAAAACTATGCTATAATAGTCAAGTATGACTTTTTAACACACATATAACAAAAATAGATTAAAGGATGCCTTTTAAGAGAGCATATAAACATTGTTACTAAGGAGATTATTTTGAAAAAGAAATTGTTAGGACTCTTCCTGGTAGCTAGTCTGGCTTTAGCTCCCAGTCTGTCATCCGCTGACCAACTGGTAGATATAGCACAAAAAGCGGGCTACAAGGAAGCCACCGAGACCTATAGACCTAAATCATCACTTTTGATTGATGCCAATACTGGTGATATCCTTTGGCAAGATAACATTGATGAAGTACGTGATCCTGCTTCCATGAGTAAGGCCATGTCTCTCTACTTGGTTTTTGATGCTTTGTCAAAGGGAGAAATCAAAGAAGACACCGTGATTACAGCCAAACCAACCGATGAGGCTATTGCTAATATCTACGAAATCTCAAACAACAAGATTGTTTCTGGAGTTAAATACACGGTTTCGGAACTTATCACTATGACAGCTGTTCCCTCTTCAAATGCAGCGACAGTCATGCTTGCCAACTATCTCAGTGATAACGATCCTGACAAGTGGATTGATCGCATGAACGAAAAGTCTAAAGAGCTCGGCATGACAAACACTAAATGGTACAATGCCTCTGGAGCTGGGGCGGCATCTTACAAAGGCTACTACACGCCTAAACGATATGATAATAACCACTCTAACCAGACGACAGCTCGTGATTTGTCCATCATGGCTTATAACCTTATCAAACATCACCCTGAAATCCTCAAATACACTAGCCAACAGACAGTAACTGTCAAAAAAGGAACACCTTACGAGGAAACCTTTGAAAATTACAACTACTCCTTGCCTGGTGCTGATTATGGCCTCAAAGGAGTCGATGGCTTAAAAACAGGCTCAAGTCCTCGAGGAGATTACAACTACATCTCCACATGCAAACGAGGTAATCAGCGTGTCATTTCAGTTATCCTGGGCGTTGGAAACTGGGAAGATGAAAGTAGCGAAAAAATCCGTCATGCCTTCGGTAACTCCCTTATTGAGAAAATGTTTAAAGACTATTCCTACAAGAAAGTCCTAAGCAAGGGCAAACAAAAGATTGATGGTGAAAAATACGATGTCCAAAAAGATGTCTATGCCACAGTCAAAAAAGGACAAGAGCCTAAGATTAGTGTTAAAAATGATTATGTCCTTGTCGATAATGGTTTGAAAACAGTGTCACCTAAGATTAAAGCAAGTACTGTCAAGGCAACTAAAACTGGCTTCTTCCTTTTTTCTGGAGGTCAAAAAGAGAAACAAACAAGCAATAAGCATAACTTTATGAAACATTTTGCCTTGTTCTGCTTCCTCTTATTACCACTTTACGTGCTCTACTTAATTTTTATCAATGAGAAAAAGCGTCGTCAAAAAGTCAAAGAACGCCGTCAAGCTCGACAAATCAATAACTAAAAGAACGTGCTCAACCGAGCACGTTTTTAGTTGTCTCCAAGAAATGTTTTGAGATGAGACATCTCATTTCGCATTTGTTCCAATCCCTCTTGATAGATGGCCTCAAATTTTTCAGGATCCTTCTCCAATCGACCAACTTCAAGCGCATGCTCTGGACGAATGGCATAAAGATTGCCAGTTTGTTCCCAAGCCTCAATCTTTTCAATACTCTTATTGTAATGGATATGGCGATTTGATGCTACTTGGACAAATTCAGGATATTTGCGGTAAAAGAGCTTGTAGATTCGCTTACTCGTTTTAGATGGCTCTTTACGATAACCCTTAGGACGCGTCAGAACGACAATAAGTTTGTCAAAGCCCAAATTCTCCATAAAATCAATGGGAAGACTATCAGACAGTCCACCATCCATGTAGCGTTTGCCCTTGTACTCGACAATTTCAGAAACCAAAGGCAGGGCGGAACTTGCACGAAGGGCTTCCATTTGCTCAAAGACATGATCAATCTTGATATAGTCTGGTTTGCCGGTCTCAATATCTGTAGTAACCACATAGAAGGGAACACCCGACTCCGCAAAGGCCTCCTGATCAAAAACGTCTAACTCCATAGGAACCTTATAATAGGAGAACTCCTTATTTACAAAGTTCCCAGTTGTCAGCCATGACCAGAAACTCATGTAGCGACGGTCTCCCATGAATCGTTTGTTGTAGCGGAGGGCTCTTTTGGGCTGGTTAGAAAGATAATTAACACCAAAAAGCGCTCCAGCTGATACTGATACGACGCCGTCTACTTTGATTCCAGCTTCTAAAAAAGCATCTAAAACACCAGCAGTGTATAAGCCACGCATGCCTCCGCCTTCAAGGACTAAGCCTACCTTCATTCTAAAATCTCCTTCTTGATTGGTTCTGCTAGGACTTGATAACCTTGTGGACTCAAGTGTAAACCATCCGTTGTGTAAGTGTCATTTAACTGTCCTTGGGCATCTGTCAGGTAATCATAAAGATCAACATAGGTCACACCAGGGAGAACAGCCAATTGTTGATTCAGTTCACGGACAGTCGCATTATTTCGAATCTTAACCTTAGAAGCATATTGTGATTTTTCACTAACCGGAAAGACACTCAGCAAATAGATCTCAGTAAGGAGAGATTCCTGACGAACTGTCATGATAATATCGGAAATACGATTGACGATATCTCGAATGGGGTAGCCCCTTCCGATGTCGTTAATACCAATCAAGAGTACCAATTTACTGGGTTCCAAATCTAAAACTTGCTCTTTAAGGTGTTCTAAAAGCCAAACCGAGTCTGTTCCTGCAATCCCACGGTTTACCAAGGGAAAATCTCGACCCAAGTATTTTTTCAATGCAAAAAACTCCGTGATGGAGTCCCCTGCAAAAACAATTTGGCCTTTGTCTAACTTTTGATTTTCATTCACAAATTTGGCTAAACGCTCTTCTTGATAGGCCACAAGCTCGGGCCTAGTTGTTTCAATCATACTTCATCCTTTTTTCTTAAATATTATACGCACTACCGTGATTAAAGCTAGAAAAGTTCCAAGTCCAAGAAATAGCCAGGCAAGATTTTCAAAACCTGATTTATTGGCCAAAAGGGCACCGGAAAGTAGAAATCCCAATGTCAACAAGGCTAAAACCAGATTATTTAAAACTTTCTCAAAGACTTTAATTCGACCTGAAAAGTTGATAAAATCATGGTTTACCACAATTCGTCCGTTTAAAATCTGCTCCAAGAGCTGATGCAGGCGACGCGGAATATTTTTTCCATTGCGAATCAGATAAAAGAGTTCAATCAAGATACTCTCTTTATTCAGGGCCTGCTTAAGCATGTCAGGGCCCATATTTTCTAGGAAATAATCCTTGGCCAAAGTCATCAAATCCATATTTGGGGCCAACTCTCGGAAAATACCTTCGATTTGAAGCGAAGCCTTCTCCAAAATGGTAATTTGAGACGAGGCTTTAAGATGGTTCTTCTGGAAAATAGCCAGTAAATCCTCTAGCAAATCTGTCATGGATAGACTTCCCAAGTCAACACCAGAATAACGCCCCAGCATCTGCTCTACATCCTGACTTAGAACTGCACGGTTTAGACCATTATCAAACTGGGTAACTGACAAGATAGCCTTAGTCATGCCATCAACATCCTGAGCAGTAAAACTATATAGGATGTCATTTAAGGACGCACGCATCCCCACTTCCAACTCACCCATAATCCCAAAGTCAATGAAACAAATCTTGCCATCACGTACCAAGAGATTACCAGGATGAGGGTCACCATGAAAATAGCCATCTTTGAAAACCTGCTTGATAAATGACAGCATTAGTTTCTTACCCACATCTTCCAAGTCATAGCCAGCCTCAATCAGTTGGCTGTAGTCATTAAGTGGAATCCCATCGATGTACTCTTCGACTATGAGGTGTGGCGTCGTAAAGGAATCATAGACCTCCGGGACACCTAGACAAGCAACAGCCCTGTTATTTGCCTTAAAACGCTTCATGGCCTCTGCTTCATTTCTGAAATCAAGTTCCTTAATTAGGGTTTCTCGCAGATTTTCCAAAACCTCCTGGACATCAACCATAGGTATAAAATGCTTTGGAATATGGCGTGCAAGCTTAATGAGAAGCTGAATATCTTCCTTAACGACCTCATCAATACCATGTCGCTGAATTTTTACAATCACTTCCTGACCAGACAACAATCTAGCCCTATGGGTCTGAGCTACAGAACCAGAAGCCAAGGGCTCTTCCGAAAAATCAAGAAAACTGTCAGAAAGCTCACTGGGTAATTCTCTCCTAATGGCCGTCATGACTTCCTCTTTATTCAAGGGAGGAACTGAACTCTGGAGTTTTGATAATTCTCTGATATAGGCCTCTGGCAAGAGGTCAGAGCGCGTGGATAGGATTTGACCAATTTTAACAAAACTAGGTCCCAATTGCTCAAAGGCTTGGCGTAGCTTGACAGGTGTTGTCTGTTGGTCTTGAGGAAGGTGTTTTTCACGATAAGAAAGGAGACCAACTGACGAGAAAACCTTCAACACATGTCTCAATCGTTTACTTGCCATTTTAGTCTCCTTACATTTTATTTATTTTGACTGAGCAAAGCGTCAAGTTTTTCTTCAAGACGTTTCACGTCATCCTTAGTCGCATACTCAACTGAAGATTTTTTAGCATCAAGTTTATTCAATAATTCTTGAGCTTCTTCCTTGCTTTGACGTTTGAGCTCTTGTTCCAGTTCCTTACCTTCTTCAACAGTCAAACGCCCCTTTTCAACTAACTCTTTGACAAAACTATCAGCTTTATCAACTGTCATAGCAGTCAAGCCAATACCAGCCAAGAGAACTTTTTTCAAATCATTCATTATCGTTACCTCCATCTAAGTAGGAAAAGCAAAGAAATAGACTAGCTACTTCTTCAGAAAATATAAGAACGTTTTCACACTTTTATTCTACCACTTTTTCAGAAAATGTGTTAATTAACATAAATTACATTCTGAAGTATTTTAATACTAGATATACAAATAAATTCGCCAAAATGCCTATTTATTAAAGTAGTACTCAAATACTAAATAAGAATCTCAAGCTTTTGATGAGATTCTTAACAACTTTCTATTTGTAAAGGGCTTCACCATTACTTTCGATAACAGACTTATACCAAGCAAATGATTTTTTCTTATAACGAGCCATGCTACCACTACCATCATCATTGCGATCAACGTAGATGAAGCCATAGCGTTTACTGAGTTCAGCCGTTGAGGCTGAGACCAAGTCAATTGGTCCCCAAGTCGTATAGCCCCAAAGCTCCACACCATCTTGAAGAGCTTCACCGACTTGAATCAAGTGTTTTTGAAGGTAATCAATACGATAACCATCTTCAACTGTTGGACCATCAGGACCATCAACAAGGACATCCTTGGCACCCAAACCATTTTCGACGATAAACAATGGCAATTGATAACGATCATAGAAGTCATTCAAAACTAAACGAAGACCGATTGGATCGATTGCCCAACCCCACTCAGATTTCTCAAGGTAGGGATTTTCAACACCACCCATAATATTTCCTTTACCAATCGTATAGTCTTCTGGATTATGTGCGGTTGCCACAGACATATAATAAGAGAATGAAATAAAATCAACGGTATTCTTCAAGATTTCTTCATCACCAGGAGCGAATTGTATTTCAATACCATTTTCTTTGAAATAGCGTTTAATATAGTTTGGATATTTCCCACGCGCATGAATATCTGAGAAGAGATAGTTTTGATTTTCAAACTCGTGAACAGCCAACTGATCCAAAGGATTAGCTGTCATCCCATAAGCAGGCATGGCAAGAACCATACAACCAATCTTAAAATCAGAGTTGATGTCATGACCAATCTTGGTTGCTGAAGCTGATGCGACTAACTCATGGTGAACTGCTTGGTAAAGATTTTGTTTAGAGAGCTCTTCCATAGGTGTCGCAATACCACCTGACATGAATGGTGCATGTAGAACCGAGTTCACCTCATTAAATGTCAACCAATATTTGACCTTATCTTTATAACGTGTGAAGACGGTACGGACATAGTTCTCATAAAAACCAATTAATTTACGATTAGTCCATCCATTGTATTCACGCGCCAAGTTTAGAGGTGTTTCATAGTGAGACAAGGTTACAAGCGGTTCAATGCCATACTTAGCCAATTCATCAAAGACTTTATCATAGAAAGCAAGCCCAGCTTCATTTGGCTCAGCATCATCACCATTTGGGAAAATACGAGACCATGCAATTGACATACGAAAGACCTTGAAGCCCATCTCTGCAAAAAGTGCTATGTCCTCTTTATAACGGTGATAGAAATCTATACCTTCTAGCTTTAGATTATCTGGTGTTGGTTGATCTGTAATCAAAGGATTCAAAGACCCAGGTTCAAGTGGAACACCACCCTTTGGCGTCACATCCTGCACAGACAAACCTTTGCCATCTAGGTTGTAAGCACCTTCAAACTGGTTGGCAGCTGTTGCACCACCCCAGAGAAATTCTTTTGGAAATGTGTAAGTCATCTTTTATCTCCTCGTCTTGTTTAATCTACTAATAGTATAACACTTGGAAAACGATTACACTTATACTATCTTATTGACATCTGATACTATAGTACGAAAAAAACAGACCCAAGTCTGTTTTAATTAATCATTATTTTCAATAGCATTTGCTGCTTTGGCCTCTTCTCGCCTAACAACATTATCTTTAACAATCTGATAAAGGGTCGCGGCTACTGGCACAGAAACCAACATGCCCAAGATACCACCCAAAGCAGAACCTATGGTGATAGCGAAGATAACCCAAATACCAGGAAGTCCGGTAGAGCCACCAACCACATAAGGATAGATGAAGTTTCCTTCAAACTGCTGCAAAATAACCACGTAGGCAATAAACAAAAGTGCCAAGGTCACAGAGTGCGTCATAATCAAGATGGTACCAATCGTCACACCGATATAGGCCCCTACAACTGGAATCATAGCTGAAAAACCAATCAGGATAGAGATAGTCGCAGCGTATGGAAAATCAAAGATACGCATCCCAATATAACACAAGGTTCCCAAGATACAAGCCTCAATCGACTGATAAACGAAGAAATTGCGGAAGCGATTATTGAGAATAGCAACTACATAGTGGAAAGTCTTACCATAATGTCCTAAATAGACATCTACTAAACGATTGACCTGATTTCCAAGTTTTTCTTTCCCAGCCAAAACATAGCAAGAAAAGACGATACTGATAAAGAGATTAATCAAGGTTGATGGTAGACTCGTTAACGAAGTCAAGAAGCTTGTCAAACCATTCATGATTTGTTGAAGTAACTGAGCACTGTAGCTATTGATTAGCTCTCTAACCTGTGTCACACCACCAAGATCTTGAATAATTTTTTGCAAGGACTTGTTTTTAAGCAACCAATTAATCAAATTATTAATAGCTGAACGGTCTTGACTAATCAAGGTATTGATACTGTCAATCAAATCGGGAAGAACAGTGAAGACGACCCAAGTAAAGACCAGACCAATGGTTGCCAATGCAGAGAGCAGAGCAATGGGACGCTTGATTTTAGTGATAAAACCAAATGGAATAAACTTGACCAGTAGCTTCTCATAAAAAGACATCAAGATATTGACCACAAAGGCAATCCCTGCTCCAACCAGGAAGGGCTGACTGGCAACGTAAATTGTGTTACAAATTGAAACAACTGTTTCCCAGTATGTATAGATCAAGAAACAGCTGAAAAAGAGGACAGCCAACCAAATGAACTGATTTTTTGTAAATTTCATAGGAACTCCAAAATTTAAAATACCCTTCCATTATACACTAAGAATGGGTTTCTTACTATCTTTGATCATAGAAAGCCGCTAAAATTCCACCAACTCTTGATCAGCTATTGGATCAATCAGCTTGACAAAGTGGAAGCTCAATCCATCGTAATCAAAAACTAAGATGGCACAATTGCCTGGACACGACTCAAAGACCCGCTCTGGCTCAACGGCATGAAGAAAAGTCATCAAGGCTCCAGCGTGGCTAACAGCTAAAATAGATTGGTCAGGATGCTTATCTACTATTTCCTTAGCACTCGCAACCACACGCGCAACGAACTGGTCTTGACTTTCCCCGCCAAACTGGGCATAGTGGTCACCAAAATGCCCCACAACAGATGTCTTGGGATGAAGATACTCTGGCTGACCCTCAAAGATACCAAAATGCATTTCTTTAAGCCCCTTAACACGTTGATAATCAGTACGCCCAGTAGCCAATTCAATGGTATCAGAAGCTCTTTCAGTTGTCGTACAATAATACTGGTCAAAAGTCATATCATGTTTTTCAAAATAAGCACGGACCTGACGAGCTTGGTCCCGACCTTTCTCAGTCAAGGGAGAATCACACCAACCTTGAATCCGATTAAGTGTGTTAAAAAGTGTCTGTCCATGTCGCATTAAATAGAGTCGTGTCATTCTTCGCCTCCATAGATATACTCTTCTTCTACAGGATTATATACTGAAACCAGTTCAAATTGCCCTTGATCGTAAGTAAAATGTAAGATACAACAATTTTTAAGACCACGAATATCTGGGACAGGATTTAAAACACGTCTACAGAACTGCAAAATAGATGGTCCATGACTAACAAGCAAAGACTTGGAACCATCGGCCACACTCTCCATGATGGCCCTAATCGTCAACTCCATACGATCCCGAACCTGGGTCGTACTCTCGCCACCAAATTGAACAAAGTAATCACCAAAGCCTTGTCCATCAGGTAAGGTTTTAGGAGTAAGATACTCTGGCTGGCCCTCAAAAGCTCCAAAATCCTGTCCCTTAAGACCTTTAAGTCTTTCATAGTCTGTTCGTCCAGTCACAATTTCTAGAGTATCACTGGCTCTCTCAGAGGTTGAAGTAAAGACATGATCAAAAATTGGCTCCTGCTTGGCTAGATACTGACCAGCCTTTTTAGCCTGTTCGATCCCGACTTCCGTCAAAGGGGCATCGCAGACCCCCTGAAGCCTATGCTGAACATTAAACCGTGTTTGCCCATGTCTCATTAAATAAAATTCTTTCATAATGTTACCTCTAAACCAGAAATCGGATCAATCACCTGAAGAAGCTCCAATTGACCTTGGTTATAATCATAAACACAAACATTACAATTTCCAAAGCCCACTCCTTCAGGAAAGGCCAAGTCCATGAAAATGATTAATCCCCATAAAGCTGCTCCATGACTGACAAATAGGAGATTCTCAGCACCATCTTTTGTGTGTTCTTCTGCTTTCTCTAAGACAGTCTTTAAGACCCTCTGACCGACCTCGCGAATATCTTCACCTCCGTATGGAACCAAGAGATCTTCAAAGGAGCGTGAACCTGGTCGATGTTTGGGGAGGAGGTGCTCTGGTTGAGCTTCAAAAGATCCAAAGTTCATTTCTTTAATTCCCTTGAGTTGGATTACCAAATAGTCAGGCGCCACAATCTTGGCCGTATCAGTCGCTCTCTCTTGCGTAGAGGAGTAGACAGCATCAAAAGAAATACCTTTCTTTGCAAAGTACTCCTTCACTTGTTCTGCCTGCAAAATCCCATTTTCAGTCAAGGGAGAGTCACACCAGCCCTGAACACGCTTTTGTGTATTAAATAGTGTCTCACCATGTCTCATTAAATATAACTTCATTACTCTACCACCCTATCTTTAAACCAATCCTAAATAATCTTCCAAGACAGTCAATACTCCTTGGTCTTTATGATGGGGAGCAATCTGATCAGCCACTTGTAAAATAGCTGGACTGGCATTTTCCATAGCATAAGAGCGGCCAGCCATTTGCAAGAGCTCAAGATCATTGTCTCCATCACCGAAAGCCATGACATTATTTTCAGACAAGTCCCAGTGGTTAAGAAGCTGCTTGAGTCCCCAAGCCTTGTGCATGCCTTTTTGAATGAAGTCAATAGCACCAAAACCACTTGGAACAGCAACTAGATTGCCATCAAAATCACGATTAAAAGCCTGTGACACACGATTAGCCTCTTCAGGACTCAGCAACATGGTAATCTTGATGAAATCATCATCTAAATCCTCCAACCTATTCAAACGGTGAATGGATGCTTCCATGGCGGCTTGCTCTTCTTCTGTTATCATCTCAGCAAAATTGACCCTAGACCCTTTTAACATATAGGAGCCTTGAGCACCATTAAATATAGTTGACCTATCCAACAAATCATAATTAAAATAGCTTAGCAAGTTTTCAACATCATTTGATGCCATGAACTCCTGACACAGAAGCTTGCCATAGCTAACCACCTGACCACCATTTTCAGCTACAAAATGCAGGCGATTAAAAGTCTCCGCAAACATGGGTTTAAGACGGCTCATACTATTACCTGACGCAACGACAAAGTGCATATCACGCGCATCCATAGCATCTAAAATCTGACTAAAACGCTCCTTGTCATAGCTCCCTTTATCGTCTAAAAATGTTCCATCCATATCTGTTGCGATCACCTTAATGGTCATAAAGCACCTCCTTGACTAACTCACTCTTATTATAACCCTTTTAGAAAACGCTTACCAGTACCATACTAAGAAAAACTGATACTATTCTTGGATATTTAATGGTCTTAGGATTGTTTTGTAAGCCCAGATTGTTTATAATGATAGTATGAAATTGAAGAATATTTTAAGAATACTATTTTCTCTTCTAATGATAGGTGCCATTGTTGGTGGATTGCTCTACCTCACCATCTACTTTAGCAACCGAGATATTAAGAAACTCTCCATGCCATCAAATAAGGATGGATTGAACTTTACCATAAAGAATAAAGAGCTCTTAGATCAGTCTGTCTTACTTGAAAAAGGCAATATTAAAAATGTAGACATGCAGATTCTCTCCTTTAAGAAGGACGGAAAGTATGTCCTGCAAAAAGGAAGAACCGAAGATAATAATCCTGAACTCACAGAGCAAAGTATTAAGTACGAAGCTAAGCGACGAGAAGCTCTTGCTCTTATTAACTCTGGTTTTTGGTCTTACGAAGGGCTAGATCGTCCTTTCGCTCAAAAGGAAATCGAATTGGGCAAAACAGGCCTTCTATATGGAGATGATCAAAATAATATCACTGCCGGAACCTATCCAAATATCGACACAGCTAAAATGTTTACCCACATGGGAAGCAACGGTTGGGATACAGGTGCCTTTGGTATTCTCATTAAAGATAAAAAAGTAGATAAAACCTGGGAAAAAGGTGATCCTGACCAACCAAATGCTCGTTCCATATACGTAGAGACCTATGATGGTATTATCCGTATTATCCAAACCTATGGCCACAACTCCCTCAATAAGGGCTTGAATCACGAAGACGTCTATAAACTTTTAAAAAATATAGGCTACTCGAATATTCGTCTTGCCTTCCTACTAGATGGTGGTGGAACGACTCGTATGTACACGCGATCTGATAATGGTAAGGAAAAGGTTGCTGGTGCCTTTGTCGACAATAGAACCTATATTGAGTACCTCTACCTCACCAAGCGTGATACTAATGCTGCTGATCCAAATATATGGCGTGATCCAGAGCTCGTAAAAGCTGGTAAGTCCAAGTCAATCACTTACGACGACTATATTGAAGCAATCTATTCAAATGGAAAAGTTCCAGGAACCCAATACCAGTTTGAAGTCTCCAAATAATGCAAAAAATCCTCACTAAAATGAGGATTTTTTATCTTATTTTAAATTGTTCAATGCAGTAAGTAGGTAGTGACCATCACGAATACCCTTACCGACACGCTTGGTATTTTCAAGCAAATCTTGGTAATCAGTATCTGAAAGATTGTCAATGGTAGCCTTCAAATCATGAAGCGATTCTACTGCAATCCCACAGCCATTCTCAAGTACAAAGTGAGACAAGGCTGACTGTTTCCAAACAACAAGCGGGAATCCTGAGGCCAAGTAAAGTGACGCCTTGTGAGAGTTGTTATAGCGAAGGTACTCGCCGAAAACACCACTACATGTCTCAGCACTATCACCATCCCAGACAAGTCCAAAACCACCCTCAAGGGCTGCAGGAAGCTCATCAGGTAGGAATGAGCCAAAGTAAGCCTCATTCTCAAGAGCTCTGCTCTCGTCGAAGCCAACACCATAAAGATTATAAGCAGGTTCTGCAGGAAGTGAGTAAAGATAACCAGCTTTTTCTTGTGCCAGATTACCAGCTACAATAATTGGCTGATTCTTACTTAGACCTGTCTTCTCTTGGAAATTTGGAATCAAATAGTCGAAAATGCCAAGGCTAACAATCTTATCTTCCGCAATCCCTTTATCCACCAAAACAGATTTCATAATTGGATTATGGGCAATGATACCATCAGCTGCAGCAAGAAGCCCTGATTCTTGAATCTGAATACGAATCTTATGCTTTAAAGGGAAATTTTCAACATTGACATAACGAAGAGCTTCTAAATCGTGGATAATAAAATTAACTTTTACCCCTTTTTTCTGCGCTTTCTTGACATGATGTGTAGTAAAAAAGCTATGGTGAAGCATTGGGAATTGAATAAGCAATTCATCTCCTTGTTGCAATTGATCCAAAGCCTGACCAAAAGCCTTTGATTTATGAAGCTGTGCTTTAACAGTGCTCATCTCGTACCAATTGTCAACTGAAAGAACCAAGGCTTGATAGCCCTCTCTCTTTACAATTTCTTCAACGTCATTACGAGCCTTATTTCCTGCATTTTTAACATTGTTATCGTGTAAAAATTCTTCTTTTAAATAGTATTTCATCTCTTATTTCTCATTTTTCAAAAGCTGATTTATCAGGATAGCGTTCTATCAAGATTTCCTTAAAACGAATGATATACTCTTCTTTAAAGTCAATGTCATCATTGACACAAAGCAATTTTTTACGTTTATCTTTAAAGATACTCACTAACCTATCAACTTGATTTAGATCTATCGACTCTCCAAAATTCTTTGACATAGGATAAAACTGATTACTTTCAATTTGCCAATGTTGACAGATATATTGATTAACATCTACTCCATAATCTCTAATTTGATTACGTGATGTTTTATCTAAAGTTTCCCTTTCAATTTCCCATAAATGTGCCAAAGTGCTTTTCTTCATTGGAACAGGTAAATGTTGATTCACGTATCCCGTTGGACCCCAAGGCAAGAGTAACAAGTTTTTCAAAACTAGGGAACCATAACGGAAATTAAAGAATTTCCAAGGCGAGGATTTCAAAGCCTTCTTATTAGGAAAATGACGATAGATTAATTCAACATTATTGTGATAAGTATTAGTAAACGGTGACCAAGGAACTAAAGCATCGTATACTGCTAAAAGCTTGGGTTGACCATTTTTATAAAAATCTGAAGGGTGACTATCTCTAATCAAGTACATATCATCATTGAAATACAAATAGTTCTCCGACAATCCTTCAATACGATGAAGATTAAGCTCAATAGCTGCTGAATTATAGGTAGGTAGGTATTCATTAGGCATAAATTCCTTATGAGTGACCAATTTGAGTTTTGGATGATCCAAATTCAACCAGTCTGGCTTTTGCCCATTGGTAATCAAATAAACATTATTTACCCAAGGAGCATGCTTTTCAATCATTCGGAACCAGTAATTAAAAATGCCATAATCACGATAACGTTGCTCACCATCAATTTCTTGGTTTAAATCTGAGACATGACCAGTCACAGCCTGTTTTTCACGGATAAACTCTGGATCACTACCATCTACCCAAAGAACAACGATATCAATTTTTTCTTGTGTCATTTAGTAAATTCTTTCTCAACGACTTCTAGAGCACGCTCAATAACCACGTGCATGTCGTAGTATTTATAGTCTGCCAAACGTCCACAGAAGATAACCTTGTCATTTTTCTCTGCTTCTTCTTGGTACTTAGAAAACATGGCGTTGTTCTTTTCATCATTGATTGGGTAGTATGGTTCATCTCCACGTTTCCAGTCAGCTGGGTATTCACGTGTGATAACTGTCTTAGGTTGTGTACCATACTCGAAGTGCTTATGTTCGATGATTCGAGTATAAGGAATCTCACGCTCTGTGTAGTTGACCACGGCATTTCCTTGATGATTTTCCTCATCCAAGACTTCGTGTTCAAAACGAAGACTGCGATACTCCAACTCACCATGTTTGTAATCAAAATACTGGTCAATCATCCCTGTAAAGACAACTTTATCAGCTGAAGCTTCAAGCTCTTCACGATTGGCAAAGAAGTCAACACCAAGTTCTACTTCTACATCACCAAGCATGTTTTCAATGATGACGTTGTAACCACCGATTGGAATTCCTTGGTAACGGTCATTAAAGTAGTTATTATCAAAAGTCAAACGAACAGGAAGACGTTTGATGATAAATGGTGGAAGGTCTGTGGCAGAACGTCCCCATTGTTTTTCAGTATAGCCCTTAATCAACTTTTCGTAGATATCTGGACCAATCAACTTGATAGCTTGTTCTTCAAGGTTTTTAGGCTCAACGTCTTTCATATCAGCCGTTTGCTCAGCAATCTTGTCCTTAACTTCTTGAGGAGTCTTAGTGCCCCACATAGCATAGAAAGTGTTCATGTTAAATGGAAGATTGTAAAGACTGCCCTTGTAGTTAGCAATTGGTGAGTTGATATAGTTGTTAAATTCAGCAAACTGGTTAACATAGTCCCAAACCTTTTTGTTTGAGGTATGGAAAATGTGGGCACCATACTTGTGAACGTTAATACCTTCAACATCTTCACAGTAGATATTACCACCGATGTGATCACGCTTGTCAATCACTTTTACTTTTTTACCGCGCTTAGTAGCTTCGTGTGCGAAGATTGCTCCAGACAAACCAGCACCAACGATAAGATAATCGTACATATTTTTCTCCTTAGTTTTTCATTAACTGTTGTTTCAAGTCTTTCATATCAACGACACGTAAGACAATAATCAAGACGATATAAATGATAGCACCGACAAGACCATCTACTGCTACATTAAGCATAGGTTTAAATTGGACAAACATCTTAAAGACAAAGAGTCCAAGATACATGACAACTGATGCTAAGATAATTTTTGACATGGCTGGAAGGATTGAAACATCCTTGATGAATCTCCTTGAAAAATTCAATTGAATAATCCATACCAAAGCCTCTGTTAAAACTGATACAATTGAGGCTCCGACAAAACCAAATGGAGGAATTAACAAGAGATTAAGTCCCACACTGACAACGGCTGGAATAGTCGTAGAGAGCATAAACTCACGATGTTTATTATGTGGAATCAAAATCTGGATTCCCATAATATTTGTCCAACCGATAAAGAACATCCTAAAGACCATAATAGCAATAGCAAGATAAGCCTCTTGGAAATCTTTCCCTAGGAAGAAACTCACAAAGTCCTTATTGACAATCAAGAGACCTGCTATAATCGGGAAAATCACCAGATTATAAATCAAGAAAGACAACTCATGCATCTTGTTAACGGCCTTATGGTCACCACTAGACAAGAGACCAGATACCCTAGGAAGCATAACACTTCCCAAAGACGTTACTAATGTTAAAAGGATATTGATAATCTTCAATGCCTGGTCATAAATACCGACATCATTGGTAGATGACAAGGCACCCAACATAGTACGATCCAAAGTCACGTACAGTGAAATGGCAACCTGAGGAAGAAACAGCAAGATAACAGGTTTGAGATGTTTCTTAGCGTAGGATAAATCAAATTGAGGCTCACCAATATAGGGTCTTGCTGGTAACCACATACTCAATTGACCAAGCAATTCAAAGAAGGTCAATAGGAAAACATAGAGATATAAATCACCAGGTGTTTTCACAAATAGGAAGATGGAAATAACTCCTAAAACCTTCACCGTTGTATTCCTTGCAGTAATACGACGAAAATCCTCCAAACCTTGGAATAACCAAGAAATGTCCATTCCTTTCGAAATCAAACTTAGACCTAAGATATAAGCCACCATATTTTGCATACCAGGAAAGAACAAACATAATGATGTATACAAGACAAGAGACAAAATAGTCGCAATCAATTGGAGGGTATAAATACCCCAGAAATTTTTACGAATATCCTTCCGATGCCCTGAAATCTCTTTAGTACCATAGTTAGCAACTCCCAAAGTCGCCAAAAGAATAAAGTAGGTCACAATAGAGTTAAAGTAACCATAAGTACCTAAATCCTTGGAACTGAAAATCCGAGTAACATATGGTGTCGTAATGATTGGTAAAACAATGACCAGTAATTGATAGGAAAGATTGTAGGCGTAATTTTTTAAAACTTTCATAAGTATATGACTCTGTTTAGACTTTCTAGATGATATACCTCTGCTTCAATTACAAAAAATCTTTATCAGTCTTCATCACAAAGAGTCGACTAATCAATAGGATAAGAGGTGAGTAACGAAGAACGAGCATTTGGGGATCAAACATGCCATGAATGATCATAACCCCCAAGCAGGCAAGAACAATATCTTTTCGATTAGTTACAAAATAATTCATGACACGTGTTAATGCAAATAACATGAATGCACTAACAGCCAATCCATCAATTACGAGTAACTGCACAAATGAACTATCAATAAAGTTATAATTGCTTGAATAGTTACCGAAGATATCCATGGTCGTAAATGAAATTGGTCGACCTAATAAGGAAACACCAAAATTTCGGAACCCTTGAACACTTAGTCTTAGACGGTTATGCGTAAATTGGTCAACTAGGTGGAATAAATCACCCGTTGAATAGAAACAGAAATAGAGGGTTATAGCCAATGCAATAATAAAACCATATTTTGCAAGATTCGCTGTTATAACATTACTATCTATAAAATCAAATTTAAAGACTTTAAGACTAAATAACGCATAAGTCAAAATCAAAAGACTCAGATAAAGTGGACTTGAGGTTGAAGTCTGTTGGTACATATAAAATGTAGCAAACAGTAGAGCTAACAACTCTAGATAAGAAACTTTCTTTCCTCTGAACATTAAGTAACTACATAGGGCAAAGAACATACGTTGAGAGGCAAAGGACACATAGTTGAATCCTAAACTATAACGATAACCACTATCTGCACTCATCAACATATTTGAGATAATGCCCATCTTACTAGCTAGTATAGTTACAAACAGCACTAAAAATGTGGCGAAGGAGAAAGTCCCTAATAACTTCTTGAACTCTATATCCCTAGCTGAAAAAACCAACAGCAAAACATTAATATCAGGAAGACCATCTCGATTTTTTGACACAATTAACATGGTCAAGGTAAATAATAGGAAAATTATTAATTCCTTCAAGTGGTATCTGAAATAATTTATGGTATCAGGAAGATTAATGAGTTCCTTTATCGTAATCATACCTATTGTAAAATAGAGCAAGTTACGATAGAGTGACAAAAAACCATCCACTCTTACAAAATAAGTTGTAGTTACCAGAGATGCAAATACTACCCAAATAAAAAGGGTAAATAGATAGATTTTCTCTGAGATAAAGCGACTGCTATTCACAAGTACTTCCCATACCTTTCAATTATTCTTATAAATGTTGTAAAACCATCTGCATTTTTTTAAGATAAATCAGAACAACATACATTCGACATTTCAACAACAGTTTTATGAGTGGATTTAATACCGAAGAATCATTCTTAATAAAATCCGCTATATCCTGTTTCTTACAAATTTCTTTAACCAGCTTAACTTTTTTATTAACTGGTAACTTTTGTTTGGTAATATTGTAGATATTACTCATCAAAATTCTTGCTTTTACATTATTATCAAGATTTGAATTGTCTAAATGCCAATCCTCTAATAAGTTATCAACCAACTTCAACTCTTGAAGCTGATATTGAAGACGTTTAGGGTTATAGCCCGACATGGCGGAACCATTTCTACCAATGACATAAACGTAGTAGGAATCTTGAGAAAGATAAATCTTATTGACATTACGATAAACATCAAGATTAAAGCGGACATCTTCACCTAACTCATACTGCTCAAAAGAAAGGTTATTTTCAAGAAGAAATTCTCTGCGATATATCTTATTCCAAACTGTGTAAAGCATATCCGATAAGAATAGTTCTTTAAATATATTGATAAAACCATCCTTGTCGTAACTCCCTTTAAACGGAAGTGACTTTTCAGTACGGCTCTTCTCAGTTAAATCTTCCTCAAAAGAATTATAATAACTAAAAACAACCAAATCCAAATCTGAGACTAGCTTATCTGCAAAATCAGCAAAGAGATTACCAACAAGATAATCGTCACTATCAACGAAGTAGATAAACTCTCCCCTGGCTTTGGACAAGCCAAAATTTCGTGCCGAACCAACACCGTGGTTTTCAATATGATAGACTGAGATATTTGAGTATTCACTAGCATAAGTATCGCAAATACTGCCACTACTATCAGTAGATCCATTGTCTATCACTATAATTTCCAAGTCATCATAATTATGAGAAATAATACTTTTCAAACAACGGTCAATGTATTTCTCAACATTATAAACTGGAATAATAACAGAGTATTTCAATTTAGACTCCTAAAATAACATCAAAAAACGTTTTGTATACTGAAGGCTAGTTTTAACAATTTTAGTCTAAACAGTACATATTTCAACTTATTTGGTTGGTCTTTCATTTGAGAAAGAGAAACACTATTCTTAAGCAATTCTTGTTTCACTTCATTCGTAATTTCTATATATTGTTTATCTAATTTAGATTTATACAAACTTGCTAATATATGAACCAATCCGTTTACATAATAAAGTTGCGAAATTTGTAATTCTTCTTTATTTAATTGTGAACGGACAAAGTCAGAATAGAAAACTTCTTTGTAGAATCCAAACATATCACTAAATTTCTTCTCGTTCCATGACTGAGTAATAGAATCGGGGTTATCGATTAGATAGTGATAATACTTTTGATTTGTCGCATAGACCTTTTTAGCTGATAAAAAGAGTTTGTAATTGGTACCAAGATCCTCATAGTATTTACCAATAGGAAACTGAATATCATTATCAGTAAATAAAGACTTTCTATAAATTTTGTCATTAGCAAAACCAGTAATATAACTATGCTTAAGCATCTGCACAAAAGCATCTTTACCCTCAAAAACTTGAGTCACTAATGAATCTGAAACTATAGCATCTTCTTCACCTTTCACGAACTCACGATTAAAAGAGATAATATCAAACTTCTGGGATTCCACCACTTCTGCTAACACCATAAAGGTGTCTGGTTCAATCCAATCATCTGAATCAGGGAAATAGACATATTCTCCCTCAGCATGAGAAATACCAGTGTTACGAGCTGCAGATAGTCCACCATTCTTCTTATGAATAACTGAGATAAAGTCATACGCTTTAGCATAGTCATCACAAATTTGAGGAGAATTATCAGTACTTCCATCATCTACAAGTAAGATGTCATAGTTCTTCCACTCTTGAATAAGGATACTCTCAATACAACGTTTTAAATATTTTTCGACATTATAAACTGGAATGACGACAGTTAAAAGTACATCTTCTTTCATTTTTTCATCCTTAATTTATGACGTATAAAACCAATACTATACTTCTCTATGTTTAATTTACTACGAAGAATTCTTTTCCAATATGTCCAATAAAATTTATTTTTCGTGACTTCTTCGATTTCTTGTATCGAAAGTTCTTCTCCAAATACCAACTTATTCGGGATAACATAAAATGATTCTATAGGTTCAAATTCAGGACATTCAATTGTCCTTTTTTGAAAATGTGCATATAGCGGATGTTTGATAACTAATTGACCATCAATTAAATTAATCGATTTCAAGCCATGTTTCTGTGACCAAGAATAATAACGTTTAGGCTCATCTTCTCCATATTCTCGAAAAGAAAAATGGCTGATATCAATATCATCAAAAAACTTATCTTGTAATTGTTCAAAACCAGATTTTTCAAAGAGGATTTGAATACCTTTTTCTTCATCAAAAATAAAATTTTGTTCACTAGTGAAGACATTTTTGTAATTCAGACGATAATTTAAGTCTTTACCTGACATAAATATACGATTAACTTCTTGTGAATTTTTAAATATTTGTAGATGACCTAAAAGACCATATCGAACATAGTCATTATCAAAAAAGCTATGTTCTTTAAGAAATTGATAAATATCACCAAGTAAGACATCTGTGTCACAAAAGCCCCAGTAATCATAACCCTTTAATTCTTCTTCAAAGATAAGCCCATAAGCAACTTTATAGTCACATAATTTATAAGGTGTTTTAAGAGAAATCTTAAAATCAAACTTAGACTGAACTTTTTCCCTTATCTCATCAAAAGAAAGAGTGACAAATTCTATATTATTAGCATTTAATATAGTAAATTGGTCAACCTTTTGATCTGTATAAATTAAGAAATCAATCTTTTGATTACGTTTAGCAGTCAACAAAAAATATGGGAAAAACTTTGGAAGTTTTCCAAAGTATGGAATAATAAGTCTTATCTTTTTCATTTGGTTAAGTCCTCTCCACCCTTATTCAACCAAGTTACAGCATTAAAATAGCGGTGGTAAGTTTTTAAATCAATACCAACATGCCCTTGCTTTTCAGCTGATTTAAAGTGGACCAATGAAGGTAAGTCACTATAATTCTTTGAAGAGAAGATGACCTTACTCTTGTACGGAAGCTCTTCAAACTCTTTCATCAACTCATAAGTGCAGGCATCATTATCATTGAACTTAAAATACAAATTATCCCAATGCATTCTCTTCAAACGGCGTTCCCATTTTTGAGTAGCTTCTTCTTCATCTGCATAATGCAAAAAATGAAGTTCAATATCATCAAGAAGTGCAAGTGGATAAGCATTATCAAAGTCTTTGATATATTTTGATTCCTTAACAAATTTCAAGGGGATGTCTCCGCTCAAATAGTGTTTTAAATTCTTGAGCATCTTGATGTAATCAGGCGAAAAGACAAACATCCCTACAAATGGTGTTTGATAAGGCAACCCCAACTCCTGATAAACTTTCCCAGCCCAACAATTATCACAAATAATCGTGAATTTTTTATTCTTGAGTCTTCGTCTAGGAATAAAATTAATAATTGGATAAACGATAGGTTTTAATTTATTTTTTAGTGTTTCGCTGTTCATATTAGTACTTCTTATATAGCTCTGAGAAATTACGAATATAACTTTGTAATGAAAAGAGTTCTTTTTGGCGTTTGACAGAAGCCTTACCAAATTGTTCTCTCTTCTCAGTATTATCAGCCAATTCTTGAATAGCCTTAGACAATTCTGCAGGCTGATTTGGTGTGGCAAGAAGACCGTTTTCACCTTCCTTAACCATTTCACAAACACCACCATGACGGTAGCCGACTACAGGTTTGCCACAAGCCATTGATTCGAGAACTACAGTAGGTAGAGGATCTGGATTGGTACTTGGCAAGACAAAGATATCATACATATTATAGAGCTCTGCCGTCTTGCTATAATAATCGATACGCTTGATTTGCCCAGCTACTGGTGAGTCTGATATAGCCTTCTCCAACTCATCAACTCGCCATTCTTCACCTTCAAAAGCACTCCCCGCCAGAAAGGCTACTGCTTTTGGATTAGCCTTTAAGATTGGAGTCACAGCTTCTAAGAAGTCGCCTTGACCTTTCCATGCATTCACTCGACCAACCATTCCGATAACCAAAGCATCCTGTGCGATACCAAACTGATCACGGACTGCACTAGCATCCATTTCATGATAGACGGCATTGTCAACACCATTATAGATGACTTGAACTTGGTCATTTTTTACAAAACGAGACTGCTTGACGTGGTTAGCCACAGCATTTGAAACTGTCACAATCGTATCAGCATAACGCCCCATCAAAAAGTTGATGAAATCAGATATTGCTTTTGGTTTGACGATAATTTCATGCACATGCCAAATCAAAGGTAATTTCAACTTACGTTTGAGATAAATCCCCTCAAGTACCGCAGTCGTATTATTGTGAATAAGAGTAATGCCATTATCCTTAGCATATTTAGCAATTTGCTTTGAATAACGATTATAAGAGCCAAAATACTCAAGAATTCCCTTAGGATTAAAATATTTACGGCGCAAGATTGGATAATCGATAACTTTTACCTTAGCCCCAACCTTTTCCAATGCACTCACTAAGACACCATCGTTAGGCAAGATGACATGAGCTTCAAAGGCATCTTTATCCAACCCCTTAATAAGCTCCAACAAAACCTTGTCAGCACCATACATTTCGGCACCAGCGTGAAGATATAAAATTTTCTGCATTTCTATCCTTTAAATACTTTCTCGTAGTCTGTAACAATTTTTTCCCAAGTAAAGGCTTCAGCAATACGTTTACTTGATTTTTGATTGAGGTCTGCGATAGCTTGTTCATCTAATTGCTCAGCTTGATCAATGACACTTGTCAATTGGTCTTTTTTCCAATAGAGAGCACCATCTTCACCCACTTCACGGTTAAAGCCAACATCCAACAAGAGATTGAGCTTAGTAGACTCAAGAGCCTCAAGAAGAGATGGATTAGTACCACCTACTTCATGGCCATGGAAGTAAGCAAAGGCATTCTCACGAATGTATTTGAGCAATTCTTGGTCATAGACAGTTCCGACAAATTTCACACGACGATCCTTGTCAAAACCAGTTTCCTGACGCAACTTGTCGTAGAATTTGTTTTCTTCAACATTGGTAATGAGTACAAAGTCCTTGTCAGAGTTAGATGCCATAAAGCCACGAATCATAGCCTCATAGTTATTCTCAGGCACAAAACGTCCTACAACAAGGTAATAATTGTTTTCAATGACACCCTTTTCAAAATACCATGTGCGAACCTTATCATCAACCTTAGTCAATCGAGATTTAGTTGTGTCTGTCCCATAGGCAATATAAGTTGTTTGAGGACGATACTTCGCATAATCCTTTTGAATATAAGATTCAATGTTTTTACTATCACAAATCAAAAAATCTGCATGTTTTACCATGAGTTGCTCAGAAATTTTCCAATATTTACGAACTGGAAGACTCCATTTCGCACGAAGCCATTCATGACCGTCCGGGTTAACCATAAGGGTACCACCGATAGCCTTGATTTTCTTTTTAATACCTGAGATAAATGGACCGATTCGGCAAGCCAAAACATAAAAGATTGGTACTTGGTCATTGTTTTCCTTAGCAATTTCAATGGCCTTATTAAGAGCTGCAATGTCATAAGCGATGGCACGTGCAGGCCCGATATTTGGGACGTCGATATTGTAGCATTTTGCACCGTTATGTTCAAAAGTGTCTGCTGTAATACCTGATTTAGCAGAGTTTTCACGCATACAAGCTACATAATATTGGATATCTTTGTCTTGTTGGAACTCTGTTAACTTCTCAACAAAGGTCTCAAATCCACCATATTTTGCTGGAATTCCCTTAGAACCAACGATATAAACTGTTTTTGTCATTTAATCACCATTAAAAGAAATGGAGAAAGCCATCACTTTGCTCCATCCTTCATTACTACTACTTTAATTGTTTTCAATAAGATTTTGATATCGCGCCAGATTGTCCATCCGTCCATATAAGCAACGTCTAATTTTACAACTTCATCAAAATCTGTAATTTCACTTCGACCGCTTACTTGCCAAAGACCAGTAATACCTGGTTTAAAGCTGAGGCGACGTTTTTGTTCCGGTGTATAAGATTCGTACTCATCCAATGTTGGTGGACGTGTTCCTACCAAGCTCATATCACCTTTTAGAACATTCCAAAATTGTGGAAGTTCATCAAGACTCGTTTTACGAATGAAATGTCCGATTTTGGTAATACGTGGATCATTGTCCATCTTAAACATACCACCAGACATTTGATTCTGTGCCATCAAGTTCTTCTTAATTTCTTCAGCATCTACTCTCATAGAACGGAATTTATAAAACTTGAAGATACGTCCATTCTCACCCACACGGTCTTGAGCAAAAATGGCTGGACCACCATCTTTACGAATAAGTGGATAAAGGAAGATTCCAACAATCCCACAGAGCACCAAACCAACTAGGGCTCCACAGATATCGAGGAAGCGTTTCGCCAAGATATCTCCATAGCTATAAAAATGCGTTGAAAACGTAACAACCTTGAAAGGACCCAATTGTTGGATACGTTTTTCACCTTGACTCATAAATTCAAGGGCATTCAAATTAATGGATACTGGAATTCCCATGAGCTCAAAAGGTGATGCATAATCCCAAATCTTATACTGCTCACTTGGCAGATTAATCAAAACTTGGTCTACTACTGAGTGTGTCGCATATTCGATTAAATTTTCAGGTTTAACACTCTTGATAAATGGATCAGTGAAATAAGGATTATCCAAGACACAAACGGCTGTAATCCTACCATCCATATTGTCTTTCATACGAGACAAAACATTTTCTAGACGTGCCTGATCAGAAATCAAGAGAATATTCTTGTTACTTTTACGACGTGTATAAATTGATGAACGGAAATACTTTAGAACAGTATTTGTAACGTATAAGAGAACACCTGAAATCAGGGTAACATAGAGAAGTCCGCGACGTGAGATAGAAAAACTTCCATCTGCAAAAAACGAGAGGAAAGTTGCAATTAGAGCAAATATGAAACAATATTTGACAGTTGCAATGAGTTCATCCAAGTAGCCTCTATACTTAAGATTTTCATAATAACTACTGATATAGTAAGACACTACATGTACGACACCTAAAAGGACAATGCTTCCTTGGGTAATCTCTGTATAAGGTATTTTACTAGCTACCATGGCTGCGAAAACAACCACTACCAACTGTATAATACCAATTTCAATGCGACGAATTTCTTGTTTTTCTTTCACTCTAAACCCCTTTTTAATCTGTTAAGGTATAAGGAGCCGCATCATCCCCATTAATGCTATCCTTTTCTACGACGATGTGCTCTTGAATGACCTTCTTTTTGGTCTGATTTTTTCCCGTACTCGCCATATGATCCGTAAGAACCATATGATCCATACTTATCAACTGTCATGTCAACTTTATTAAGGACGACACCTAAGAATTGAGAACCACTTTGTCCCAGTTGTTCAACGGCCTTAGTTACGAAACGACGTTTGATTTTCCCAGCTGCTGTAACCAAAAGACTGGCATCAGCCTGATGGGCAATAATAACGGCATCAATAACCAAACCTATTGGTGGTGTATCGATAATGACATAATCATAACGACTACGAGCAACTTCCATCAAATGTCTAAAATTGTCATTTTGCAAAAGACTTGTTGGATTAGGTGGTACAGGACCAGATGCAATGACATCCAAACCAGAAATATCAGTTTGGCAAATCGTTTCATTCAAATCTGCATTTCCTGAAAGGAAATTTGAAAGACCTTTATAAGGCTCATTTGACTTAAATGTACCTGACAAAACAGAATTACGAGTATCAGCATCAATGAGAAGTGTTCGAAGCCCAACACTAGCAAATGAAATCGCCAAGTTTACAGATGTCGTTGATTTTCCTTCACCAGCTTCAACAGAGCTAATCGCAATCACTTTCATCTGTGCACCAGAAAATTGAATATTTGTGCGAATGGCATTGTAATACTCTTCTGTTTGTTTGGCAAAGTTTACTTTAGATTTTACTAACTTTAATAGAGGCATTTCTTCTCCTTAAATTTTATCTGTATCAGGGACAATTCCAAGAAGTGTCATTCCAAGGGCATCTTCCACATCTTCTGGACGGCGAATACGATCATCTAGGATCTCACGTACCAATACACCAACAACTGCAAGGAATCCTCCAAGCAATGCTCCAAGAAGCACGTTACGTTTGATATTTGGTGAAGATGGTGACTCTGGCAATTTAGCTTCTTCAAGTGTTGTGACATCTTCAACTTTTGTCACGTTCTTGATTTTTTCTGAAGCAACTTCACGAACCTTATTGGCAAGTGTTTGCGCATCTTGACCAGTTTTAGCATTAACAGAAATTGAGATTAGACGAGTATCAGTAGGAATATTGACTGAAATCATTTTAGCAAGTTCAGCTTCTGTCATATTCAATTTTTCATCTTTGATAACTTCTGACAAGACATCGTTTGATGTAATAATTTCTTTGTAGTCTTTTGTCAAAAATGTACCGGCCTGCAAATCTTGAGCAGAAAGGTTTTTGCCATCATTAGCTTGGTTAACCACATAGATACGTGTAGAAGACGTATATGTTGGTTGAATGAGGAAATAAGTTCCCAAGAAGGCAAAGACAGCGACATAGAAGGCTGTAAAAAGAATAAATACCTTTTTAGTCCAAAGTTTGTGCAATAATGCAAGCACGTCGATTTCAACACGCTTCGTGTTTTCCTGAGTCATAGTTTCTCCTATATGTATTGATTTTCAAGTAGTGTTTGTGGATTTTCAATGAAAAGGTTACGAGCACGTCGCGTTCCGTAAGTCTTTTCGATAATAGCGTAGGCATCTTTCATAAACGGTGGTCTTGGGCCGAGATTATGCATGTCACTAGCAACCATATGAACCAAATTTTTTTCCAAGAAATAACGGACACGTTTCTTTCTTACTTTATCTTTATCGCCAAAGAGCTTTGGTTTGAGGACATGTGAGCTATTGACTTGAGTATAGCAGCCCATATTGATGATTTCTCGAACACGATCAGCATTTTCTTCGAGGGCATCATAGCGCTCAATATGAGCAACAATTGGTGTCACTCCTGCCCGCAAAACATTGCTAAGCCCACTATGAATTTCTTTCCAAGAGGTGCGAGCACTAAACTCAATCAAAGCAAATTGAGTATTGTGCATGCGTGGAATGAGATTCTTTTCAAGCTTCTCCACAATATCTGAGGTGTAATAAAGTTCACCACCATAATAAATAGTTAAGTCTGGATAAAGTGCTTCTGCTTCTTCTTTTACCTTAGAAAAGTTTGCAAAGATTTTATCCTCTGGGGTTTCAAACATTCCCTTACGACGATGGGATGTTGAAACAATCGTACGCACTCCTTGCGCATAGCTTTCGCCAATGAGGTCAAGACTTTCTTCTAAAGTTTTAGGACCATCATCAACATCAAAAACAATATGTGAGTGAACGTCAATCACTTATTTTTCCTCCATCAAATTGTTGATAGCTTGAGAGGCGCTTTCCACACTAGAATCATCCAGTTTCATCATGTAGAGACTAGAATTTGGCATAGCATAAGAGGTCAATTGTCCGGTTGAACCTGTACCTGTTACTGCTTGAGAAGTCACCGTAAATTTAGAACCTGAATCAAGTTGTGTATTGGCCAGAGCATTAATGGTATCTAGAGACATATTCGTCTGAACAGAGTCTTGAAGATTGTTAACGATTGAAGTAAAGTTTGATACAGAATTTAGTGAAGCTAACTTGTTTACAATCGCAGAAATCACTTTCTCTTGGTTCTTACCACGGTCATTGTCTCCTCCATCCAAACTATAACGCTCACGAACAAAGCCAAGGGCTTGTTCAGAATTCATTTGGATATCTCCAACTGGGAAATCAAACTTCCCGTGAAGACTCGTGAAGGCTTGATCATTATGAACTGTCACACCACCAAGTTGGTCAATCAACTTAAGGAAAGATGTGAAGTTAATACGTGCATAGTAATCAATCTTAATGCCATAAAGATTTTCCAGAGTTTTTTCAGATGTTTCAACGCCATAAATACCTGCGTGGGTTAATTTATCATACTGGTCTGCCCCTCCATCAGGAATCTTAACGTACGCATCACGTGGAGTGGTCGTCAAGAGAATCTTATGTGTGTTCATGTTAACGGTCATAATGATATTGACATCTGAACGTGACACTGTTGAAATTGAACCGTAGGTATCAATACCACTAATATAAATATTGAAGACTTTTGAATCTACTTGTTTTGCAGAATTGTTGTTCTTCTTTTTAATTTTATAAGTATAGATTGTTTTTAGATTTGAAGCATAGTTACTATCGACAGACTCTAGTAGGCTAGCATAAGAGCCACTCAAGACCATAGCTTTAGATTTGCCAGACTTAAGATTGTCATATGCTTCTTGATATGAAGCAACATCATCAACTTTAACATCAACCTTTTTGTCTTTCTTTAGAGCAGACATCAAGGTGTCGATATTGTTCTTATCAACCTTAGTTGGTGCTTGTACGCTAGTAAGCTGACTCACATCTTTGATGTCACTATCCTTAGGAACCACTATGCTCATTTCTACTTCAGAAAATGAAGCCGTCTGATTCATACGGTTAGTGATATCAATCATTTGTTTAAAACCAAAAATACCAACCAGAGAAACTAGCGAGAAGATAACCAATACAGCCGTTGTCACTAGTGGTGATTTCTTAGTCTTCTGAAGGAAGATGCTAATAGCAAGAACTACCAACAAACCAATGGTGATAATGATGTTCAAAAACCTAAATGATAGGAAATTATAATTGAACATTGTGAATAATAAGACCAATGCTAAAATAGCATACAGAATGGTCAACCCAACGTTGACCATCCCCCACGATCTATTACTCGTACGTTTTTGCTTACGATTCGTACGCGAACTCATATAAATTGCTCCTAAAAATTAAAATTAGACATTTCCCATTATCATTATAACATTACTATAACTTCATTTCAATTGTCATTCTTTTTAAAAAAGAAGAAACCGTTTTTCATTATGATATCTAGCATTTAATTTCTATCATTTTTTATAATATTGTAAACTTATTTTCACATTTTTAGTGGTTGAACCTTAAATTGTCGGATATTTACCTATTTATTACAAGTCTTTTTCTTCCAAATATTTTTATTTTTTTCTAGTAGTTTGAAAATTTTTAACCTAATGATTCTTCGAGTAGATCTTAGTTACAACACAAAAGGACGACCTAATGGCGTCCTTTTACAGATTAGTCTGCAATTAGTGTTTCAAGACCAACTTTCATCATGTCAGTGAAAGTGTTTTGACGTTCCTCAGCTGTAGTGTCTTCATCTGGATTGACCAAACTATCAGAAATAGTCATGATGGCAAGAGCATCTACTTGGTGTTGAGCTGCAAGGTAGTAAAGTGCTGCTGCTTCCATTTCAACAGCCTTCACTCCCCACTTACCAAGCTCAATGTTTTTTTCGAAATAATTTGAATAGAAGACATCCGAAGACAAGACATTACCAACATGTGTTGTCATACCGAGATCTTTGGCAATGTGGTAAGCCTTATCCAAGAGATCGAAACTTGCAATTTGTGGGAAATCGTATTGTGGCCAATCATTACGGATAATGTTAGAGTTTGTCGCTGCGGCTTGTGCTAGAACTAACTCACGAACGTGAACATCCTCGTTCAATGAACCAGCAGTTCCCACACGGATCAATTTTTTAACACCATAGTCAACGATAAGCTCACGCGCGTAAATAGAGATCGATGGCATCCCCATTCCTGTTCCCATTACTGAGACACGTTCACCTTTATATGTTCCTGTGTAACCAAACATGTTACGAACCTCATTGAAACATACAGCATCCTCAAGGAAATTCTCAGCAATGAATTTCGCACGCAATGGATCCCCTGGAAGAAGAATTTTATCAGCAATTTCTCCTTGCTTAGCAGCAATATGAATAGACATAATATAATATACCAAGGGCATTAAAGAGGCAAAGTAAAAATAGGAAATCCGACAAAGATGCTTCGCATCTAGGAGGATTTATCTTTTTTACACAGCCTCTAGCCCGGGTTCAGTTTCAAACCCGAACTACCCTTCCTTTCATTTTTTGATGGTAAAGGAGCAGACAGAAAACAAATGAAGACTATCTATTTTCCGAGCTTTCCGCTCGTGTTCAAATCAGAACACACGCTCTACCTTTCTTAATTTTTATTTTTAAATATTTTTCTACTATTATATAGTGGATAAATAACTACTTTAAAAGTGGATTAAGCTTGAGTCAATGAATCAAGAAAATTGTATAACTTTTTGTTCATTTCAGAATAATCGTTGGCACGTAATTGTTCAGGTGTTTGAACAAAAGGCAAGTCTTTATTTTGCTTACGTAAATGCTCTTCACCGTCAGCAGCTATAAGTAAATCACTGGCTTCAGGATCAAACTCCAAGTGTGCCTGAAAGGCATAGTGTTTAGGACTGAAGCGAACAATTTGACGTGGACAACCTTGACTAGTAGCAAGAACAACTGCATTATCAGTCAATCCAGGCATATCACCATGCCAGTGGCCAGTATTTAGAGTTGTGCCAAAACCTTTGACATGCTCATCAGCTAATCCATCATCCGTAAGTGTTATTGGAAACACACCAATTTCGCGTTCTGGACTATGCTCATACTTACCACCATAGGCTACAGATAAAAGTTGAGCACCTAGGCAAACCCCAACAATATAGATATCAGCAGCAATTGCTTTTTGCATAAATGCAATCTCAGCCTCTGGGTCATAATAAGGAAAGGCCTGACGATCCTCATCAGGTGACTGAGGGCCACCCATCACAATTAGAAAATCAATACCTTCAACGGTTTCAGGAAGAACCTCTTCCTCATATACCTTGGTTGATGTGATATTATGCCCACGGTCTTGAGCCCATTTTAAATAGGCTCCTGGAACTTCGAACGTTTCGTGTAAGATAAAATGAATATTCATTGTTTTTTCTTCCATCTATTTTTAATTATCCTCGATAGTAGACTCGCTAAGATTAGTGGTACTGCTACCAGCTCTCCTTGACCAGTAAAACCTAAAACCAAGGCTATCCCAGTTAGAGGAGCATCTAAAGTTGTTCCTAAAAATACGGTTGCACCAAGTAACATTCCTAGAGTAGTATTGAGGGATAAACCAAAAATCTCAAGACATCTTGTCAATAGGAAACCCAATCCGGCACCTAAGGTAAAGGAAGGGGTTAGGGTTCCCCCATAAGAGCCTGCCCATAAAAGTAAACATACCATAAGACCTTTGACGACAAGGATAAGAGGTAGGTATGCTGAACCCCCACCTGAAAATAACCATTGTGCTAGAACCTGACCATTTCCCATGATTAAAGGATAGAAAGCTGCAATCCCACCTAATACTACATAAGATAGTGGCATGGTCCACAGAATACGTTTATCAGTCATACGACTCTTACTCGCACTTTTAGCTAAGACTTTAAATACAAGAGCAAGCGGAGTTACAAACAGCGTCAAAACAAGAATCTGTATCAAACTAGTAGGATGTAAGCTTACTTTATCAACTAAATATATAGCTTTCCCACCAACAATTGGTCGGGCGCAATAGGCCGATAGGTAGGTTGAGAAAAGAATGACGACTATATTTTTTAGTTTCCATCCAACTCCGAGAGTTTCCAAAACAAACAAAGCACTAGCAAAGGGAACTTGGTAAACTGCAGCTAAGCCCGCACCTGCACCACAGGCAATCATGAGTTGTCTTTCAGAAATTTCTAAGCCTAGTCCTTTAGATAGACTACCCGCACATAAGGCACCTAGTTCCCGTGGAGCTCCTTCTTTACCTACTGAAGCACCTGCTCCAACGATTGCTACCTGTACTAAAGCGTGTAGACTCTGGCCAAGAAAATTTGGACTCTTCTTACCAACGAGTTGCTTAGCCTTACTAATAGAAAGGAGGGACACTCGTCTCTGAAGGAAATACCAAAATAAACTAGCCAAAACACCTACTACAAGCAATACTGCAAATCGTCGAAAGGGACTTACAGAGTTAAACTGTGACAATAAATTCGATTTATCATTACCAAATACAAGAATTTGTATAAACTCCAAAAGGTAATGACAAAGAATGCCTACCAAACCTGAAGCAATACCGGTTCCAAAAACAGCTAAACTTAACCTAGTCGACTTGGGGAGCCAAGTCAAACTCTTTCTTTCTTGATTACCCATATATTAGAGTATGACTAAAATTGCTTTAACCAACTTTTCCTACTGTCTTTAGAGTAGGGTCAATCCCTTCTTTGTTTTTATTTCATAGTAAGGCAATCTCGTGTTGAATTAGGAAAACTAAAACTAGCATTCATTCTTTTACCTTTTTAACTATATTCTAGTCTTAATGATTTTGTTCTTTGTTATAAGTAGTTTATCTCTGAATGACCTAAAGTAGTTCTTAAAAACGCAAATGGCAAAGTGTAAATTGTTTTATTATATTGCGATACCATTTCATTATAGTGTAATTTTTGATTAGCAACTAGTACTTCTGACTCTTTAATCTCAGCAATCAGATCTTTTATACTTTGATCAGCGGTAATACTTGTATCCCTTTCTATTTCCTCTAAAATCTTATTCTTTGTTTCTTCAACTTTAGTAGAGTATTCGTGTTTAGAAGAATTTCCAGATTCACCATAAAACTTACGCTTAGATTCTGAATGATTAGCTTTGTTTTCATCGTTAGTAAAATTGTTGACAGACTTTTTTTCTTCCAATAATTCTGAGACATTTTTCCTAACAGACATTTTCAACTCATGGTCAACAATCTTATCAGTTAATTCACGCAGTTGCGCAATTAGCTTTTCCACATATTTTTCTTTAATTTCAATTGCACTGTATGAAGATTTGATCAATTCTTTTAAGTTAACAGCTTTATGGTATTGAAATAGAAATGCTATTATCATGTAGCTAAAAATTGCAAATACTATAGATGCGCCTTGAAACGGTTCATAGTTTATATCACTACCACTTGAATCTATTGCAGAAAATATAACCAACCAAACGAAGGTCAATAAAGCTACTATAAAAACTCCACGAATGATACGAAATAATGGATTATTCACTAAATTTGACATCAATTATTCCTTTTTAAAGTTCAGCTAAAATTGCTTTAACCAAGCCTTTAAAGTTCTCTTTAATTTGTTCAGTCACAGCAACGACTTCTTCATGATTAAGTTCTGATTGGAAGCCAGCTGCAAAGTTTGTAATGGCTGAAATTCCAAGAACTTTCAATCCTGAGTGAGCTGCTACAATAACTTCTGGAACTGTAGACATACCAACAGCATCTGCACCCAGTGTCTTGAATGCACGGATTTCAGCTGGTGTTTCATAGGTTGGACCTGTCACACCGATATAAACACCATCATCCAATTTGATACCAAGTTTATCAGCCACTTTATGAGCGGTTTCACGGTATTCAGGTGTGTAAGCTTTAGACATATCAGGGAAACGTGGACCAAAATCATCCAAGTTTTCACCGATCAATGGGTTTTGACCAGTCATGTTAATGTGGTCAGTGATGGCCATCAAAGTACCAGGGCCAAAGCCGATACCACCTGCTGCATTGGTTACAACAACTCCTTCACATCCAAGAGCTTTCATAACACGTACAGGGAAAGTAACGACTTCAAGCGGATTTCCTTCATAAAAATGGAAACGCCCTTGAAGAGCCAAAACCTTACGTCCAGACAAAGTTCCGTAAACAAGTTTTCCAGCATGACCGACAACCGTTGATTGTCCCCAGTTTGGAATATCCGCATAGTCAATGACAATTGCGTCTTCCACTTCTTCAGCCAACTCACCAAGTCCAGAACCTAAAATTAAACCAAACTCAGGTTTTTCAATTCCTTTGCTTTCCAAAAATGCTTGAGTAACTCTAATTTTTTCAAGTAGCGACATGTTATTTCTCCCTTAATTTTATTTCATTCTTAAAAAGTGACCAATTTTTGAAAAAGTTCTTGCATTTCGAATGGTTATATCAGGATAAAAAGGTGTTTTCAATAACTTCTTATGATAAGCTGTTTGTCTATAAGTTGATTTATCATACTTTACCCAGTAGACACCAAGTTGACCAAAATGAAGTATTTCATCTTTTAACTCTAAAGAGTTAATAATCTTCTTCATTTCATTTTTATCAAGTCTTTCAGTGAAAAAGAGAACGTCTTTTCTATAGAAATCCTCAGACCACCACTTTGGCAAAGAAGCTAGGTCATTCTGATAATCTTCAAGAGTAAAAAGAGAAAATACCTTTATAAAAGGATAGTTCTTATCTAAAAAACGTTCCAAAATCACAAGGAGCTCTTCTTTTCTCAAAGATGAATTGAAGAAAAAATTTCCACTATTAATATAGGAAGAGACATTTGTCATACCGAGATTTTCTAACTCACGACAGAAGTCTCCCATGACTACCTTATGACGGCCACCAACATTTACCCCACGAACCAAGAATGCATATCGTTTCATCTTAGACAAGTTTATCCAAGAAACTTTCTCCAATCATGGCTTTGTCTACACCAAAGTTTTCAGCGATTGTTGCTGAGATATCAGAGAAATAACCTACTGGAATAAGTCCATTTCCTTTGAATGATGGACTGTAAGCCAAGAATGGAATATATTCGCGAGTATGGTCCGTACCTGCATAAGTTGGATCATTTCCATGGTCAGCAGTAATCATCAAGAGATCATCTTCACGCATAGCAGCAATGATTTCAGGCAAACGTTGGTCAAATTCGTGCAAGCAATCACGATATCCATGTGGGTCACGACGATGTCCATAAAGGGCATCAAAGTCTACCAAGTTTGTGAATGAGAAACCATGTTTGAAGTCTTCAGAAGTCATAGCTTTAATCAAATTATCAATACCATGGCTATTTGATTTGTTGTGTCCCATATCGTGGTTGATACCAGCTCCATTGAAAATATCATTGATTTTACCAACGGCATAAGTATCGATACCAGCTTCATTCAATTTATCCAAAACAGTTGGTGCAAATGGTGAAACAGCCAAATCACGACGGTTAGACGTACGAGTGAAGTTTCCAGGTTCACCAACGTAAGGACGAGCAATGATACGCCCTAGAAGAGCTGGACGCTCAAGGGTAATTGAACGTGCATATTCACAAATACGATACAACTCATCCAAAGGAATAACGTCTTCGTGTGCGGCAATTTGAAGAACTGGGTCAGCTGAAGTGTAAATAATCAATTCACCAGTTTCCATTTGACGAGGTCCAAAGTCTTCAATAACAGCCGTACCTGAGTATGGTTTATTAGCTTCACGAATGACTTTACGTCCTGAGAATTCTTCAATTTTAATGAGAATTTCTTCTGGGAATCCGTTCCAGAAAGTATCAAAAGGTTCAGTAATATTGAGACCCATGATTTCCCAGTGACCAGTCATCGTATCTTTACCAAGAGACACTTCCTGCAATTTTGTTGCATAACCAGTTGGGTTGCTCTCTGCTGGTACTGTTTTCAAAGGTGTTTCACGAGGAATATTTCCTAGACCAAGCTTAGCCATATTTGGCACATTCAATCCTACAGATTTAGAGATGTGACCAAGGGTATCTGAAGCACCGTCTGGCACACCTGCATTGACAAAGTCATTGGCATCTGGAGCAGCACCAATTCCTACTGAATCAAGAACGACTAAATGCATTCGGTTAAATTTGGACATAACAACACCACAAAGAGCTAAAATCTTTTCGAAATTACCTCTTGCCTTTCTATATTATTTAATAGTTTGAAAATAATTAATTAGTTTTACTCATTAAAAGTGAGGGGAATAAAAATCGGACTAGGCCTTAACTTCAACGACCTTAACACCGTCTTTTCCTGCAACGATGACTTTGTTAACCATGCCATTGAACAATCCATGATCGACAACCCCTGTCATAGCTTTTAGTTCTTCACCAAGAGCTACTGGATTTTCAATCTTACCTAAATCAAGATCGATGATATAGTTCTTCATATCTGTAACAAAGCGGTCACCTTGTTCCGTAAGTCGGAATGATGGCTTATAGCCCTTAGACTCAAAGACACGGTACAGACGGTCAGCACCATATTGAACCACTTCAACTGGTAGTTTGAAAGCACCTAATTGATCAACCATTTTAGACTCATCAACCACCCAGATATATTCTTTTGTAGGTGTAGCGACGATTTTTTCCATCAAAAGGGCGCCACCGCCACCTTTAATCCCGTTGAGTTGAGGGTCTACTTCGTCGGCTCCATCAACAGTAACATCAATACTGTCAATGTCATCCACTGCCTTCAAAGGAATGCCTAAGCCTTCAGCCTGTTTAGTGGTTTGACTTGATGTCGTTACACCAACAACACTAAGACCTTCTTCCTTAATACGACGGCCAATTTCCTCTACAAAGAAGTAGGCTGTTGACCCTGTACCGAGTCCAACAACCATTCCATCTTCAACATATTTGGCAGCGGTTACACCAGCGATTTTCTTAAGTTCTTCCATGCTCGTCTCCTTGCATCTTTCTAAAATAGTCGTTCAAAACAATTATAACATGTTTCACCAGTAAATAGAAATAATATGAGGGAGGAAAAACGAGCAAAAATAAAAACTAGACCCTAAATAGAATCTAGTTTTGATGGGGAACTAATTTAATAGCACCACTTAATCTTCTTTACGACGTTTGAAGAATCCTACAAAGGCTGCAAAAATCATTGAAAGAAGTCCAATAAATCCAGCATTGCTAGTGTGCTCACCAGTTTGTGGCAACTCAGCTTGAGGCACTACAGGAACTTCAGTATCTGGAGTTGGTGTAGTTGGTGGTGTCACTGGAGTTGGAGGAGTAACAGGTGTTGGTGGAGTAGTCGGTGGTGTTGGTGGTACCACGTGAGACTCTCTCTCAACGACATAGTTCTTGTGCCATACAACACTTGGTTTTTCAGGAGTTTTAGGTTCTACTGGTTTAGCAGGAACTTCAACTACTTTTGGTGTTGGTGGCGTTGGTGCCGTTGGACCTGTTGGTGGTGTTGGTTCAACCGGTTTTTCTGGAACTTCAACCACTTTTGGTGTTGGTGGCGTTGGTGCCGTTGGACCTGTTGGTGGTGTTGGTTCTTGTGGTTTGCCAGGAACTTCAACTACCTCTGGAGTTGGTGGCGTTGGTGCCACTGGCTCTTTTGGAGGTGTTGGTGGTGTTGGTTCTTGTGGATTGATACCAACTGTTTTAACGACTGGTTTAACCGGTGCTGTTGGTGGTGTTGGTGCCTTAGGTTCTTCAGGTTTTTCACCTGGATTCTTAGGCAAACCAAGGTTAGAGTTGATTGCGAACCAGTAAACTGTTGGTGCACCATCAGCATTTGCACCTTCAGCAGTAAATACCAAGTGACCATTAGTCATCTTGATACCTGCACCTCCATAGTAGAGGTAAGGTGAATCAGCGTTATCCCAACCTGTCAATTCTGATGTTGTCTCACCATTAAAGACTGCACCATGGTCAATGTATTGGTTATCATTGACTGATGTTACTTCTTTAGTGGCAGCATCATAAGTAACTGATGATTTTGGAATAGCGATGAATTGGTTATCACCAATATTTACATATTCTTGGTGGCGAGTTGATTGGTATTTTTTCTTAGGTGTGAATGTAATCAAACCAGTTTCAGCAGAAACACTGTATGAACCAATAATATCATCTTTATCACCAAACGTATAATCTTGGTTACCAAGAGCGTGGCCATTACCGCTACCTGAAGCATTAAGAGTTGTTACATCAGTTGGAATTTCACGTGAGACAACCCATTCTGAACCATTCCAGTCAGTGATAGGAACCACTACCTTAAGTGGGTTCTCATCTGAAATGTTAACTGTAGCTCCACCAAAATCTGCGTAACCAGATTTTGTAACAACTTCACCGTTTTGGATTGCCAAAGTAGAACCATCTGCGTAAGGATTGTAAGTACCGCGAACAGTATTACCATTAACGTCTTTCGCTTCTACTGTAAGTGGACGTGGGCGCTCAGATGTTTCAACATAAGCTGCACCGTTCCAGTGGTTAAGTGAGTTAAGTGCTACGATAGCATTACGCTCACTAAGGTTGAACATTTTACCATCTTTATCGTAAAACTCAACATCTACAGCTACTTTAACTGGTTTATCTTGATCAGTTGATGCTCCAACTGTCATAGTTACTGTTGGATCCTTACTGATTTTCGCGATACCTTTTCCGTCGTTTGATGGAAGGCTAACGATTTCGTAACGGTAAACAACACGTTTGATTGCTGATGCTTCATTCTCAACAAGCATGCTTGATTGGTTCAAGCCATCATAAGTAACAACAAATTTGTCACCTTCTTTAACTTGAATCCACTCGTCTTCAGTGTTTGTCCAAGGACTGTTTGAGACAATGTCAGATGCTTGTAACTTGTTAGAAGCATATTGGAAAACATTACTTGTGTTAAGACGCTCCTGTGCTTCTTTTGTCAAGTAGTTGCTTACACCTTCAACTTTGTGTGTCGCATCGTTTTCACGTTGGAAAGTCAATTCTTGAACAACTTCAGCATCTTTAAGGTTACGATATACAGGATCATTCATGTATTTATCGTAAGCTGTTTTAGCATCTTGGTATTGTTTAAGTGCTGTTTGGTAAACAGCTAATTTGTTTTGATACTCAAGGTACTCTTGGTCATATTTAGCTTTTTGCTCATTGTAGACAACCAAGGCAGCTTCGTATTTAGCTTTAGCATCTGCATTGTATTTTTCAATAGCTTGTTTTGTTTCAAGATCTGCTTCATAAGCTGTTTTCTTAGCGTTATAAAGTTCAAGATTCTTGTCATATGCTGCTTTTTCTACATCATATTTAGCTTTTGCTTCATTGTATGCTGCTAGCTCAGTTTGATATTTAGCTTCAGCTTCAGCGTTACGTTTTTCAGTAACAACTTTTTCAGCTACTTTATTATCATAGTTAGCTTTTTCAGCATTGTATTTAGCTTTATCGCTATTGTACTGAGCAAGGGCTGCTTCATAATCAGCTTTTGCTTGGTTATATGTTGCCAATTCTGCTTGGTATTTAGCTGCAGAAAGCGCATTTTCTTTATCAGCGGCTTCTTTTTCTGCTACCTTAGCATCATAAGTAACTTTCTTAGTCTTGTACTCTGAAAGAGCTGAGTCATAAGCTTGCTTAGCAATTTGGTATTGCTCTGAAGCTTTATCATGAGCTGTTTTTTCAGTATCATATTTAGCCTGAGCTTCAGCATTTGTTTTATCAGCAAGTGCTTTCTCAGCTAATTTGGCATCATAGTTTGCTTTTGCTTTATCATAGTCAGCTTTATCTGACTTGTATTGTTCTTTAGCCGCTTTATAATCAGAAACGACTGTATTGATTTTCTCTGCTTGTGCTTTATTATCTGCAGCAGCTGCTTCAACAGTTTCTTTGGTTTGAGCAGGTTCTTCCTTAACCTCAACCCCTTCGTTAGTTGCAGCTGTTTTTGCAGCTTCTAAGCTTGTATTTGTTACTTCACTCGTTGTAACAGTTGTGTTGCCTTCTTCAGTAACGTTAACAACTTTCTTTTCAGTTGAATCTGCTACGGCTGAAGTGTTTTCTTCAACAGCATCTGTTGCTTCAACTGCTGGTGTTGCTGAATCTGTAGTTGTTGCTACCTCATCAGCGCTTGCATTTGAAGCTCCTACTGCAAGAACTGCAGTCCCCAAAAGAACAGAAGCCGCACCAAGGCTAGACTTTCTGAGTGAATAACGTTGTAATTCCTTTTTCCCCATTTAAATTACGTCCTTCTATATTTAGTTATGTTCATATTCTAACAAAAGAAAGAACCATGTCAATTTGAGATATCTCATAAAAACACCCATTCCTTTAAATTCGATTAGATTCTTAAATTCAAATACTTTTTAATATCAAAATATTTGATAGACAAAACCCTATTATTAATGGCGTTTTCGATACAAAAAGGAGGTTTAATTTTATAATATCTAGTCCAATTCGCTTTAATGTTTTTTTATTGAAAAGATTATGAAAAACAATCAACTATAAGCTTTCATTTTACTTTTCATAGTGATATTTAGCTTTTGGATAGCTATTTCACCTAAATCATGTCCTCTCCTTTCCCCTATTAGTTTTAACATTCAAAGTTATTTATGCCGATAATATGCAAAGAATAAGTAACAAAAAAAGACTAGACTGTCTTGCATAGCAAAACAACCTAATCTTTCATTTTATCTTATTAATGTTTACGTTTGCGAGCTGACCATAGACCTGAAAGGGCTATTGAAAGCAAGCCTATACCTGTTACAGATGCTAATTTTTGGTTAGAGTCACCTGTTTCTGGCAATACGGCGCTATTAGTTCTTTCTGTTTCTTGCTTAGCAACTACAGAAGAAGTTGGTGTAACGCTTGGTCCTGTAGGTGTTCCAGGAGTTTTTGGTTTTTGAGGAGTTGGTGGCGTCGTTGGTACTGGACGTGTTACGCGCTCAACAAGGTAATTCTTATGCCATTTTACTTTAGGAGTCACAAGCTCTTTAGGTGAAACAGGTTTATTAGGTACGTTTACCACAACCATAGTTGGTGGTGTAGGTGCTTTAGGTTCTGTTGGTGGTGTTGGTTTGGTTGGCTCTCCAGGTACCTCTACAACTACTGGTGTAGGTGGAGTCGGTGCTTTTGGCTCTACTGGAGCCGTGATTTTACGTGGCTCAGCTGGCACTTCAACTAGAGCTGGAGTTGGTGGCGTTGGAGCTTTTGGCTCTGTTGGGGCCTTTGGTGCCTCTCCATCAACTGTAACCACAGTGTAGTTAGGTTCTGTCGGTGGTGTTGGAGCTTTAGGTTCTCCTGGTTTACTTGGTTCCGCAGGAACTTCAACAACTGTCGGAGTTGGTGGTGTTGGAGCCTTAGGCTCTGTTGGAGCTGTTGGACCCTCAGCATCAACTGTAACAACTGTATAGTTAGGTTCTGTTGGTGCCGTAGGGGCTGTTGGCGGCGTTGGTTCTGTTGGTACCGCTGGAAGAACTTCCAATGTAATCGTTGGTGGTGTTGGAGCCTTTGGTTCTTCAGGAGCTGTTGGCTCTTTTGGTGCTTCACCAGGATTTTTTGGAATACCAACATTTGAGTTAATTGCAAACCAATATACTGTTGGTTGACCAGCAGCATTAGCTCCATTGGCCGTAAATACCAAGTGACCATCAGACATCTTCAAGCCTGCTCCACCATAATAGAGGTATGGAGAAGATGGATTATCCCAACCTTCAAGAGTCGCTGAAGATTCACCATTAAAGATTGAGCCATGTTCAATATATTGGTTGTCTTTAAACGACGTTACTTCTTTAGTAGCGGCATCATAAGAAACACTAGAATTTGGAATTGGAATATATCTATTATTGCCAATATTTACAGACTCTTGGTGCTCCACATTTTCAAATTTCTTCTTAGGAGTAAAGATGATACGTCCTGAAGTTGGATCAATCGTATAAGAACCGATAACATCATCTTTACCATCTAATGTGAACTCATCTGTTCCGATAGAGTGACCATTCCCAGCACCTGAAACATTGACTGAAGTTGCGTCAATAACAGTTTCTTCACTAACTGTAAATTCACTACCATTCCACGTTGCTTTTTGTGCCACAATCTTGATTGGGTTTTCAGCAGAGATAGTGACGTCAGCAGTACCAAAGTCAGCTGTTCCATTTTTAACAACAACTGCATTGTTTTCAATGCTCATTGATGAACCATCTGCATATGGATTCCAAGATCCTCGAACAGTGTTACCATCTTTATCCTTGGCTTCTACTGTAAGGGCACGAGGTTTATCCCCACTATCTACATAAGAAGCACCTGTCCAGTGGTTAAGAGAGTTCAAAGCAACAATCGCATTGTGCTGTGTCAAATCAAACTTATTGCCATTACCATCATAGAATTCAACATCTACAGCAACTTTAACTGGTTTATTTTGGTCTGTTGAAGCACCGACTGTTAGTGTTACAGTTGGGTCTGAGCTAACGGCTGCAATTCCTTTACCGTCATTTGATGGAAGACTCAAAATTTCATAGCGATAAATCACTCGCTTGATTGGATGCATATCCGTATTTTCACGCATGCTTGACTGATTCAAGTTATCATAAGTAACAACAAATTTATCGCCTTCCTTAACTTGAATATACTCAGTTTCATTATTAGCCCAAGGACTAGTTGCTACAATATCTGAAGCTTCCAATTTATTGGAATCATACTGATGGACATTGCTTGTATTCAAACGAGCTTGAGCATCACGAGTGAGATAAGCACTGATGCCATCGATGGTATGAATGGCTCCACCTTCACGTTGGAAGGTCAAATCTTGAACAGTTTCTACATCTTTTAGATCTTGGAAACCATTATCATTCATGTACTTATCATAGGCTGCCTTAGCATCTTTGTACTGTGCCAAAGCTGTTTGATATTCAGCAAGTTTTGTTTGGTAGGTAGCAAAATCTTTGCCGTATTGCTCTAAATCTACATTGTATTTTGCAAGCTCAACCTCATACTTAGCTTTTGCAGCATCTTCTTCTGCTTTAATAGCAACAAGTTGATCATAGGCTGCTTTATCTTTATCGTATTGCGCTTTCTTAGCTTGATATTCTTGTAAATCTTTATCGTATTGCGCTTTAGCTGTATTGTAAACAGCCATTTCTGCGTCATACTTGGCTTTAGCTTCCGTATTTGCCTTATCAGCTGCTGCTTTTTCGGCTACTTTGGCATCGTAGGCTACTTTAGCAGTCTTGTAGGCAGCTAAATCAGTTTGATATTTTTCGTAAGCCGTATTGTAAGCAGTAAGATCTTTCTCATATTGCTCTTGAGCAGCCTTATCAGTAATTTCTGCTTGTGTTTTCTCAGCTACTTTAGCATCATAGGCTGCTTTTTTCGTATTGTATTCAGCTAGAGCGGCATCATATGAAGCCTTATTTGTCTTATATTTAGACAAGGCTGCTTCGTAAGTGACCATTTCCGCATCATACTTAGCTTTAGCTTCTGCATTAGCTGCATCAGCTGCTGCTTTTTCGGCTACTTTAACATCGTAGGCGGCTTTGGCAGTCTTGTAGGCAGCTAAATCGGTTTGATATTTTTCGTAAGCGGCATTATAAGTAGCTAATTCTTTCTCATACTGCTCTTGAGCAGCCTTGTTTTCGATTTCTGTACGAACTTTTTCAGCTACTTTAGCATCATAAGCTTCCTTCTCAGCATCATATTTTGCCTTGTCTTTGGTATACTGAGCCATAGCAGCTTCATAGTTCTTCTTAGCAGTTTCATAAACAGCCAACTGTACCTTATAATCAGCTTCTGACTTAGCATTAGCTGCATCGGCAGCTGCTTTTTCTGCGACTTTAGAATCATAAGTTAATTTTTGAGTATTATACTCTTCCAATGCTGCATCATAGGCTTTTTTATCAGCTTGGTACTTAGCTAACCCTTTTTCATAAGCAGCTTGATCAGTATCATACTGTGCTTTAGAAGCAGCGTTTGCTTTATCAGCTGCTGCTTTTTCGGCCACTTTAGCATCGTACTCAGCCTTAGCCTTATCATACTCAGCTACATCTTTTTTGTGGCTTTCTTTTGCTTTCTGATAATCAGAAACAACCGTATTAATCTCTTTTGATTGAGCTTGATTGTCAGCAATAGCACCCTCTAGGGTTGTATGTGTTTGAGGTGCAGTTTCTTCGACTTCTACCCCTTCTTTTACCGCAGAAGCTTTAGCATCCTCAAGACTATCAGTTGTAACAACACTTGTTGTTACAGTGGTATTTCCTTCTTCTTTGACAGAAACAACTTGCTTCTCTGAATAATCAACAGTCGTTGCCGGATTGGCAGCAGTATCTGTTAGCACAGAAGCACTAAGTGGTGTATCAGTAGCAGCTGAAGTTGAAACCTCATCTGCATGTACACCAGTTGCCCCCATCGCAAGAATGGTTGTCCCCAAAAGAACAGAAGCAACTCCAAAGCTATACTTCCTGATTGAAAAACGTTGTGAATCTTTTCTTCCCATATCACAAATTTCCTTCTATATTTTCTTAACACCTAAAGTCTATCACTTTTAAACTTTCTGTCAATAGAATTGTCTTAATATTTTCAAAATTTATACTATTTTTCAATTTGTAAGTGTAATTTAATTGATTCTTTAGTTTAAAAGGACGGCTACCTTAATTTTATATGTTACTTCTTCTGAAAATTAGAATTAAATTGCATTATATAAGCTAAGTATTAAAATTTCGTTAATTATTTTTGCAACTATTTTTGTTATAGAATCAAAAAAGCCCCAAGGGGCTCAAATTTTTATATCATTTGGATAGCTCTGTTACTTGCTTCATTGATTTGATAACAATACCTAAAGACAATCCAAGTGCAGATATCAGAAATCATTGACTTAAGATGTTTTTGACTAAGGACTTCAAATCAGGAACTACTTCTTCCATAAACCATGGATTTTTGGCTTGCCAAATATTATTTCGAGGAGAGGGATGAACGAGAGGAAAAAACTCTGGAAGGTAATCTTTGTAATGCTTAACTGTATCCGTTAATTTTGCCGATGATTTTTGATGCAAATAGTAACGTTGTGCATAGTTACCTACTAAAATCGTCAATTGAATATCAGGAGCTAAAGCAAGAACTTTCTCATGCCACTTGTCTGCAAATCCTTTGCGAGGAGGTAAATCACCTGATTTACCATGACCTGGGAAATAAAAATCCATTGGCACAATAGCAAACATGCCAGATTCATAAAATTCTTCGCGTGAAACACCCATCCAATCCCTGAGATTATCACCGCTAGGATCATTCCAGTAAAGGCCGGACTCTTGGGCACGAATACCAGGAGCTTGTCCTACGATATTAATTCGTGCCGTTTTTGGAATGGTAAACAAGGGTTTTATACCTTGTTCCGTAAAAGCTTTATTTTGTTCATCGGACATGATTGCTTGCGTTAATTCTTCAAGTGTTTCCATATTTTCCTCCTCAAAAAAGAGACAAAACTGTCTCTCTTTTTTATTTGATTAACTCATAGATAGCTTCTGCATAAATGGCAGCTGCACGGTACAAGTCTTCGACCTCAGTAAACTCATTTGCTTGGTGCATCGTGTTAACATAACCAGGGAACATAGCTCCATAGGCAACACCACGTTTGAGGAGACGTCCAAATGTTCCGCCACCAATAATTTGTTCATGACCTTTAAGCCCTGTTTGTTTCTCATAGACTGAAAGAAGAGTCTCTACCATAGGATCATCAACTGGTACATAGTGTGGCACATGACCGTGTTCTGAGAGACTAACCGCCTTAGGACCTTCGAGTTTTTCAAGATCAGACTTAATAGCATCCGTATCAACCCCTTGAGGATAGCGGAAATTCAGAGCAATCGTATTATCTTCTGATTCCTTAGCGAAGTTAAATACACCTGCATTCATGGTCAATTCACCCATCTTAGGATCTGTAAATGCAAGACCTGTCTTTTCAGCAAAGAAATCCTTATGAAGTGTTTCAGCAATTAAATCCAAATACGTTTTAGCATTGCCTTGGAAATCAAATTGGCTAAGGAAGAGTGCCAAGTAGGTTGCCCCATTAATACCATTTTGAGGCATCATACCATGAGCTGATTTCCCATGAATAGTCACATGGAAAACACCAGCTTCTTCGGTCACTTGACCAGTTACTTCTTGTTCCACAACAAAGTCTGCTAATTTGGCCTCGAGTTCTTTCAAAGTGATAGGTCCAGTAAAATCTGCACTTGCTGATTCAGGAACCATATTTTCACGCAAACCACCATTAAAGGACACAAGACTAAAGTCCCCATCATTTTGACCTTCAAAATGGAGATAGGCTGTAATATTACCTTTTTCACCATTGATAATTGGGAATTCTGCATCAGGTGAAAAACCAAAATCAGGATCTTTTAATCCATTATGAGCGAAGTAATATTCCATATCGCCCCAACCAGATTCTTCATCAGTACCAACAATGAAGCGCACACGCTTAGATACTGGAAGCTCGAGTTCTTTAATAATTTTCAAGGCATAGTAACAAGCCATTGTTGGGCCTTTATCATCTGATGACCCACGGGCATAAAGTTTGCCATCTTTGATTACAGGTTCATAAGGATCTGTATCCCAACCGCTACCAGCTGGAACCACATCCAAGTGTGCAAAGATACCCAAAACTTCATCACCTTGACCAAATTCAAAGTCACCAGCATAATTATCGATATTACGAGTTTTATAGCCGTCACGTTCTGCTAAAGCAAGAAAATGTTCCAAAGCTTTTACTGGTCCAGGACCAAATGGGTGCTTATCATCAACCTTACTATCATCACGTTCTGAGTTAATACGCAAAAGACCAAAAAGGTCCTCCATCAAAGCATCTTTGCGCTTATCAACTTCGGCACGAAAATCAATTGTCATAATTTACTCCTTACTGTCTCTAGTTAGCATTATTTTACCATTTTTAGTAAGAGTTTTCATCCTTTATAAAGAAAATACAATCACTTACTCATCATCACAAGACGCCTTACCATTTTGAATAGCATGTGAAACATTTCTTAAATCAGTAATAATCGAATCAAAAGTAATACTATTGCTTTCAACTAGAAACGCTTTCTCTTAGCTACCGGCCTCTTTTTACTTTAGGCTCTACTATTGAAATCACTCATATTGTAGCATTGCAATATTATCATTTCAAGAATTTCCAAAAACTTTAGAATATTCTCTTAATTAATGCTATAATAGGACTATCAAAACTAAGGAGATGCATTATGCCATTTGTAAAAATTGATCTCTTTGAAGGTCGTACTGAAGAACAAAAAATCGAACTTGCTCGCGAAGTTACTGAGGTTGTATCACGTGTTGCAAAAGCACCTAAAGAAGCTATTCATGTTTTCATTAACGATATGCCAGAGGGAACTTACTACCCACATGGTGAAATGAAAAAGAAAAACTAATCATCATTAAGCAGTCACATCCGTGGCTGCTTTTAATATAAAAAAACTGGAGAGAAACTCCAGTTCTATACTTAAATTATCGTTGGTAATTCGTCATCATCTTCAAAATTCTCTACGACTTCTTTACCAGGCAATGGTTTTTGTAGTTTGCCCAAAATAAAACGTGAGATGGGACCAACTACTAAAAAATTAAGTGGTAAGGCCATGATAACATTTGTCAACCAAGCACGACCATAGGATGAAAGCGTCACCGACTGACCGTTGTACACTAATCCATAGAGCGACATAAAGGTTACCATGAATAGCGCAATGGTTCCAGAAATCACTAAAATCTTCGCCCATCGTTTATCATGGGCTTTTACTTTATGTAAAATTGCAAATGCAATTGTCTTGGCTAGTGGTCCCACCAAAAGCATATCCAGTAAGAAAGCAACCACAAATCCAGGAAGATAGCCTTGGAAAAAGTGACCCCAAGCAAAGGGAACTACTCCAGTCCAATCAAGGATGAGAAGATTCCACAGACTCATCCCACAGACCATCATTCCACACATTAAAATCGTAAAAAGCAAAGCTTCTTTAAAATTACGAGGCATTAAAATTCTCCATTTCTAAAAGTTCTCTTTCAGCATATCAAAATTTTTTATTCCTCATAAGTTAAATTTCTCTCATGAAAACGTATTATTTTAGGATGGTTTCCATTTCTGTATATCTCGGTTTCATACCTAAACGTTCGTAAAAACGTACAGCACCCGCATTATCATTCCATACGTGAAGTGTCAGATTATAACAACCTAACTCCTTAGCATAGTCCAAGGCAAATTGATAAAGCTTCTCCCCTAATTTTTGACCTCGAGCCTCCTTATCAACGCATAAATCATCAATAAAAAGAGTCTTAACAGCCTTTAGTGGACCATTATTATCAGATACTTCTTTAATCATTAAGAATAGATGACCTAAGATACGGCCTTCTTCATCCTCATATACAAAAATAGGTTTATTTGGATCATTAATCACTGCTTCTAAGTCTGCATCTGTAAATTTACTGCCTTCTGACTTAAAAACATCAGGGCGTGCATGATGATGCACTATAAGAATCTGCCCCAATAGCTCCTGTAATCTTGGAATATCTTCTGCTCTTGCTAAACGAATCATAATTACCTCCATAAAAAAAGATGGGTAAGCCCCATCTTAATTCTTATTTACCAAGTTTTGCTTTAGCTGCATCTGCAAGAGCTGTGAAAGCTGCTGCATCGTTAACTGCCAAATCAGCAAGCATTTTACGGTTAACTTCGATTTCAGCCAATTTCAAACCGTGCATCAATTGTGAGTATGACAAACCGTTCAAACGAGCTGCCGCATTGATACGTGTGATCCAAAGTTTACGGAAATCACGTTTCTTTTGACGACGGTCACGGTATGCATAGTAGTAAGAGTTCATTACTTGTTCTTTTGCAGTACGGAACAAGATGTGTTTTGCACCATAGTAACCTTTAGCAAGTTTCAATACACGTTTACGACGTTTGCGTGATACAACGCCACCTTTAACACGAGCCATTTATATATTCCTCCGAATTATTTCTAGTTTAGTTAATTTGTAATGCTTTTAGCGGATTAACGCATTTGTGAAAGCATTGATTTGATACGTTTAAAGTCACCTGAATGTACCATTGATGCTTTACGAAGGTGACGACGTTGTTTTTTAGTTTTACCGTGGAAACGGTGAGATGTGAAGGCACGGAAGCGTTTCAATCCACCTGAACCTGTACGTTTGAAACGTTTAGCTGATGCGCGGTGTGTTTTTTGTTTTGGCATTTTAAAATTCTCCTCTTAAAATAGTGTTAGTTTGACAATTATTTTTTGTCAGGAATTGGTGCAAGTTGCATGAACATTTGACGTCCATCCATCTTCGCTCTTTGCTCAATAATCGCAATATCTTGCGTTTTTTCAGCAAATTCCGCCAAGACCTTAGCTCCGATTTCTTTGTGAGTAATCATACGACCTTTGAATCGGATAGAAACTTTAACCTTGTTTCCTTTTTCAAGGAACTTACGGCCGTTACGAAGTTTAGTTTCAAAGTCACCTTTATCAATAACTGGACTCAAACGAACTTCCTTAACAGTAACAACGCTTTGTTTCTTACGTTGTTCTTTTTGTTTCTTTTGATACTCAAATTTGAACTTACCATAGTCCATAATCTTCGCAACAGGTGGCGTAGCTTGTGGTTGGATGAGAACCAAGTCAACATTTGCATCATCTGCAATAGCTTGCGCTTCTGACAATGGTTTAATTCCCAATTGTTCACCATCAAGACCAACAAGACGAACTTCGCGAACGCGAATTTCATCGTTAATGAATAGATCTTTCTTAGCTATGATCTTCACCTCTTTATTTTTTTAGAGAAAAACAAAGCGGACTTGATATACAAGCCCGCACACATAATATCCCTATAGGGATTTGACATGTTGGGCCAGACAACCTAAGTCGCAAGGCGAGAAGTTCTCACTTCTGCTTTTCTCATTGTTAATAGTATAACAAGTGAGTCATCCTTTGTCAATAATTTTTTTTGCTTTTTCTTGAATAAATTCCACAACACCATCAATAGATACACCTGTAGTGTCAAAAGTGATGGCATCTTCCGCTGGTTTAAGAGGTGAAACTTTACGATGACTATCTTTATAGTCACGTTCAGCAATTTCTTTTTTTAGAGTCTCAAGGTCAGCAGGAATACCTTTTTCGATATTTTCCTTATAACGGCGTTCCGCACGTTCATCAACTGAAGCAATCAAGAAAATCTTAAGTTCTGCATCAGGCAAAACCACGGTCCCAATATCACGTCCATCCATGATAATAGCACCATCTTGAGCAATACGTTGTTGTTGCGCAACAAGTTCTTGGCGCACTTCAGGAATGGCTGCTACCCAAGAAACATTATTTGTGACTTGGTTATCACGAATGGGGTGTGTAATATCAACATCACCAACATAAACTTGCTGACTACCATCTGCTGCTTTTCCGAATGAAATCGGATGTAGAGATAGTTGCTCCAAAATTTCTGGTACATTTTCCTCAGTCAAACCATTCTGCAAGGCCAAATAAGTTGCAGATCGGTACATAGCACCTGTGTCAAGATAAGTATAGCCAAGATTTTTTGCAATAATCTTGGCTACTGTACTTTTTCCACTTGACGCAGGACCATCAATAGCAATTCTAATATCTTTCATGATGTTCCTTTGCTTTTAAAATTATTGAACGTTAACGACGTCACCTGGGTTAGCATACCAGTAACCACTTGTCATGTGATCAGGGTTAAGACGTTCCAACTCATCTACAGAGATACCTGCACGTGCAGCGATAGAACCAGCACCTTCACCAGATTGAACAACAATTGATGAACCATCTGCTGCTGCCGTAGCACTTGATGGTGCTGTCTCAGCTGACTCAGTTGCATCTTCTTTTTCTACATGTTTAGAAGAGCTTGATGCTTTAGTTGAAGATGATTTCTCTTTTGAAGATTTTTCTGTAGTAGATTTCTCACTTTCCTCATCTTTGTTTGAGTCTTTCTTGCTAGATGAAGATTTAACAACTTTGCTAGTTGAAGATGAGTAGAATCCAGATGATTCCTTAGATTCCGCAGTTTTGTTTCCACCAACATTTGAAGTATAGAAAACAAAGAACAAAATACATACAACAATAACAAAGAATAATCCAAGCAAGACTGTCAAGAATGATGAATTAATGAATCCGCCACCTTTTTCGCGTTTTTCATCTGAAGGAGTGACATCCTCTTCTTCTTCATAATCCTCAAACTCATCTTCATCATCTAGAAAATCAGCGTCAACTACTTCTTCCAACTCTTCGTCAGAAACCTTATCTTCCCATGGTTTTTTACTCATGATATTCTCCTTGTAAAAACAATAAATCTATTTTAAAATAATACTATGAAAGTATCATTAATTCCAGAAAAATGTATCGCTTGTGGTTTGTGCCAAACCTACTCTCCCGTCTTTGATTATGATGACGAAGGTATTGTTAGGTTCAGAGACAGCGACCAACTCAATCAAATTATTGAAAATAGCCCTGAGACTTTGACTGCCGTCAAGTCTTGTCCCACTAAAGCCCTTATTTGCGAAGTTTAAGCTTCAGGGCTTTTTTTGATTCCTCATAAAAGGCAAAGTAATCAAAGTTTGTCATATGATCCAATAACTCTACCTCACCTTTGAAATCAGGGTGAAGGGCTAATGCATCTAAGAAATATTTCTTAGGCCACTTTCTCATATAAAACTGACGTTTTTTACCATTTTTAAAAATAAGGCACAAGCCAGTTTTAATCACTTCGACTTTTTCAATATCACTAATTTTCACTTTGCGTGGTCTAAAAATATTGAAAGAAACAATACGCAGAATCCCATGATCTTCAATAATAAAGTATCGATGGAAACCTAAACCAAATAAGGCAACGAAAATAGTGAAGAGCATCAAAATATGTGAGGGCACCGAGTACAACTCGAATAGAAGGGCCGCCGCAATAAAGATTGGCGTAATGGCTAAAGACCAGTAGATAATCAGCCAAGATAATTCGGGTTGCCAATGGTAACGATACTTGCCGAAAATTTTAATCATCTCAGCACCTCCATTACTTCTAATTTTACCATAAAATCAGTATTTAGCAAGCTCAATTAAGGTTTACTGACAATTCCAAGAATAACATCTACGGCTTTTTCCATTGTCTGCAAGGAAACGAACTCATATCGACCGTGCATATTTTCGCCACCAGCAAATAAGTTTGGAGTTGGAATGCCCATGAATGAAATTTTAGACCCGTCAGTTCCACCACGAATTGGTTCGATGACTGGCGTAATATCTAAGTCTTCCATGACTTCTTTTGCTAACTCAACAGGCGTCATATCTTTTTCAATCACCTGACGCATATTATAGTATTGATCTTTAAGAACCAAATCAACTCGTGTCTGACCATAAGTTTTATTCATTTCGTCAGCAATTTTTTGGAAGACTGCTTTACGATTTTCAAAAGACTCTGTTTCAAAATCACGGATGATATAAGAAGATTTTGCTTTCTCAACAGTACCTGTCATGGTTTGAAGATGGTTGAAACCTTGATAGCCATCTGTTAACTCAGGGCGTTCTTCTGCTGGCAACTGATTATGAAAATCAATTGCCAACTGCAGGGCATTAACCATTTGGTCTTTTGCTGTTCCAGGGTGGACATTGCGTCCGTGGAAGGTAAGTTCTGCTCCTGCTGCAGAGAAGGTTTCATACTGTAATTCACCCAAAGGTCCACCGTCAACTGTGTAGGCAAAATCGACATCAAAATCTTCGACATCAAATTTATCTGCACCGATTCCAATTTCTTCATCAGGACCAAAGCCTACACGAATCTCACAATGTTTGATTTCAGGATGAGCCTTCAAATAAGCCAAAGCCGTCATAATCTCAGCAATACCAGACTTATCATCAGCTCCAAGAAGGGTGGTCCCATCTGTCGTAATAAGTGTCTGACCGACATAATTCTTGAGATTTGGAAAATCAGCTGGGTCTAGGTTATAACCTGAATTTCCAAGAGGAATGATACCTCCATCATAAGAGTCAATGACTTGTGGTGACACTCCTTCTGCATTAAAATCAGCAGTATCCATATGAGAGATAAAACCAATCTTACGTGTTAACTGGTCATCGTTAGCCGGAAGGGTTGCCACTAGGTAACCATTACTTTCCAAATAATGGATGTTACTTAAACCTAGTTCTTCTAATTCTGGTTTTAAAACCTTCAAGGCAAAATCCACCTGGCTTTGTGTTGTTGGCGTTCTTGTCGCATTTTCATCACTACGTGTATTGATTTTGACGTAACGTAAAAAACGCTCTAAGAGTAAATCGTAGACCATAAGCACTCCTTTTGTTGTATTTAGTATTTACCTCAATTATAGCATAAAAACCCATCATAATGATGGGTTAACGTATAACTTAAACTTTAGATTCTTTTTCATAGTAAGACTTAATCCCTGCCACAATTGCGTTAGCTAAAGTCTCCTGATAAGCAGAGGTATTCAAACGGGCTGCTTCTTGAGGATTTGACAAGAAACCAAGTTCAAGAAGGACTGCCGGAGCTGTCGTCTCACGCAAGACCGCAAAGGTTTGACGCTTCACGCCCTGATTCTGTGCTCCAGTCGCATTAATCAGGCTAGACTGGATAGCATTGGCCAAGGTGTCACTCATGCTCAAACGAGTTGGATTAGCATGATAGGTCGCATTAATACGTGATGGG
>NZ_AZYW01000032.1:0-1809 GCF_000517725.1 Streptococcus sp. SR4
TGTTGATGTTGTTGGTTCAGCAGTTGGTGTAACTGGGGTTACTGTTGGTGTATATGTTGCAGTAACTGGAGTACCATTCTTATCGACACGTTTAACCGTTACGCCTGTACCTGTTCCTGTGAATGATTTTTCTGGGACGAAGGTTACAGTTCCGTTCGGAGCGACTGTGTAAGTTCCTTCTCCTGGAATTGTCTTCGTAGTTGAGCCATCTTCAAAGGTTGCAGGTGTATCATCATCCATTGGGATTGCAGGGTTACCAGGTGTGAAGCTTGGTGTACCTGTTTGCGTTTGACCTTGGATGTCTGTAGATGTTGCAGGATTAGCAGTTGGTACAACTGGAGTGATCTTAGGTGTGTAAGTTGTTTCAGCAACAGTTCCGTTTGTATCTTTACCTTGAACCTTAACTGGAACCACATCACCTGAGTAAGATTTATCCGTTGGTGTGAAGGTCACAACACCAGTTTCTTTATCAACAGTGAAGGTACCGATCACATCACCTGTTGGTGATTTCGCATCTACTGATGCTGCTGGCTGACCATTTTCATCAAGAAGAGTAATAGTATCCTTGTCGATTGGTGCAACTGGGTCACCTTCTGTGAAGGTTACAGTTCCAGTTTGAACTACACCTTGAGGTGCTTCTGATTCTGCTGGAGTTGCTGTTGGAGTTACTGGTGTCACAGTTGGTGTGTACTTAGCAGTAACTGGAGTACCGTTCTTATCGACACGTTTAACCGTTACACCTGTACCTTCTCCTGTGAATGATTTTTCTGGAACAAAGGTTACGGTTCCGTCTGGAGCAACAGTGTAAGTTCCTTCACCTGGAATGTTCTTGGTTGTTGAGCCATCTTCAAATGTTGCAGGTGTATCATCATCCATTGGAACATTTGGATTACCTGGTGTGAAGCTTGGTTTACCTGTTTGCGTTTGACCTTGTTTGTCAGTAGATGTTGTATCTTCTGCAGTTGGTGTTACCGGTGTTACAGTTGGTGTGTAAGTCGCTGAAGCTTTGGTTCCGTTCTTATCTTCGCGGACAACTGTCACTGCTGGTGCAGTTCCGACGAATGATTTCTCAGGAACGAAAGTAACTGTTCCGTCTGAAGCTACTGTGTAAGTACCAACTCCCTCAACTGTCTTAGTTGTTGAACCATCATCGAAGGTTGCAGGAACATCATCGTTCATTGGTACACGGCTATCGCCTGCAGTAAATTCAGGTTTACCAGTTTGTGTCGCACCTTGGATATCTGTTGTTTCAGCTGGTGCAGCTGTTGGAGTTACTGGTGTCACAGTTGGTGTGTACTTAGCTGTGATTTCAGTACCGTTCTTATCCACGCGTTTCACTGTTACGCCTGTAGCGGTTCCAGTGAATGATTTTTCTGGTACGAAGGTTACTGTTCCATCTGGAGAAACAGTGTAAGTTCCTTCACCATCTACTGTTTTAGTGGTTGAACCATCTTCAAAGGTCGCTGGAGTATCTTCATCGATTGGAACATTTGGATCACCTTCAATAAAGGTTGGTTTACCAGATTGTGTTTGACCTTGGATGTCAGTCGATGTAGCATCTTCAGAAGTTGGAACAACTGGAGTAATTTTCGGTGTATAAGTTGTTTCAACTGTAGTTCCGTTTGTATCAGCTGCTTGAACCTTAACTGGGACAACATCACCTGAATAAGATTTATCTGTTGGTGTGAAAGTAACTAAACCTGTATCTTTATCAACGGTGAAGGTACCGATCACATCACCTGCTGGTGATTTCGCTTCTACTGATGCTGCAGGTTGACCATTTTCATCAAGAAGTGTAATCGAATCCTT
>NZ_AZYW01000033.1:0-37582 GCF_000517725.1 Streptococcus sp. SR4
TAAAAAATAGTGACATAAATGTCACTATAGAGAACAAAAAGCCGAAACGTTCAAGTTTCAGCTTGAGAATTATTAATCTACTTTGTAGAAGAAGTAACTGTCGTCTGTGGTGCCACTTAGTTGTTGTCCCATCCAAAGACGCTCTTTTGTCTTATCAGATTGGTCATCAGCTGTCTCTGATGATGACATTACAGAACCAGTCAGAGATACTCCTTTAGGTAAGAATGCAATCATTCCACCTCCAGGACCAACTACTTTTGGTACAAGTCCTGCTTTAAAAAAGCCATCAGTAATTTTACCATATTCAATTGCTACTTTCTCAGTATCACTTACTAACCCATTTTTATCAAAGGTCATTGTATAGCCTTTACCATTCTTCCAAGTTCCAGCGATACTTGAGAAATCACCATTCTGAATAGCATTGATGTCCATACCAGTCTCTTTGTTTGACTTGCTATCGCTACTACTATCTTCTGTCTCGTCACTACTTGAGTCGTCAAAATCATACCAATCTTCGGAAGATAAATCCAAAGTCTGTTCGTTACCTAAGCCAACCTTACTTGCACCATCAGTTGTCTCAGACATGCTGAAATCAACTGATTGAAGCTGGTTAAAGGCACCATCTTTAATTTCATAGGTCTCAGCCTTTGCTTCAGGCTTCATGCGCTGGAATAGTTGACAGTAAATTGTACCATCTTTATAAAATTTCATAGTGCTCAAGTAACCACCCTTGGCAAAAGTTCCAGCACTTTTGGCAAAAACAGGCTTATCATCATTATCAAGATAATATAGCGCATGGACACTGTCAGGAGTACCAATCAAAAGTTCAGCTGAGCCATCATGGTTGATGTCTACATAGCTATATTGCACGTTTTCTCCTGCTCTTTTAGCATCAAAAATAGTGCTAGTCGCATAAGCTTCGTCAGACGAAAGATCACTTGGAACAGCCGATGTATCACCGTTCAGAGCAATGGGACGATAGAGGTCCAAGACCGAAGCATAGAGCTCATCGTAGCTCACTTCCTCGGTTTCGGACGAATCGCCACTCACTTGCTCAGACTTAGCAGTACCGTCTCCTGAACCTGAAATGTCCGTATTCGTTGCGTTACAAGCCGTCAGCAAAAACAAACTTGATAGGAGTGCAAATCCTGTTAATTTCTTTTTCATAACTATCCTTTCATAAGAAACGACCTAACGTTAACATTAAATCATTTAAATCTCTCTGACGTTATATTAACAATTGTATGATTATCAAGTCAAGTATTTTTTTGAAAAATTAATTTATATTTATTTGTCAAGAACACTTATATAATCCGAGCTTTCACTATGACTAAACAATTTCAATCTCAATAAAATTAGAGTTTTAATTAAAAAATCTAGACATTAGATGGTAATTCTTTTTACAATTACAAGTATACGAATCAAAAAAAGCCGGATCTCAGTCCAGCTTTTATCTGTCTATTTCTACTTGGTCATGAAGTAGGTGATAATCACCAACACTGCTACGATAGCTAGAACAACGGCCAGAAATCCTAGCATGTAGCGCAAGAGAAAATAGGTAAATGGAAAATTTTCTTTCATGTTTTACTTTGCCTCATACCATGTGCGGCCGTCATTCTCATCTGCGATGAGAGGAACAGCGAGTTCGACTGCAGCTTCCATGGTTTCTTTAACCAAGGCCTTCATAGCTACAAGTTCGTCGTTTGGCACCTCAAGGACGATTTCATCGTGCACCTGGAGGAGCATCTTAGTTTTATAGCCACCTTCTACCAGAGCCTTGTCTAGGTTAATCATAGCAATCTTGAGGATATCAGCGGCACTTCCTTGGATAGGCGAGTTGATAGCTGTACGCTCTGCGAAGTTGCGGACGTTAAAGTTACGAGAATTGATATCTGGCAACTCACGACGGCGGTGGAAGAGGGTCTCGACATAGCCCTTATCCTTGGCTTCACGAACCACATTATCCATATAGGCCTTGATACCAGGATAACGTTCAAAGTAGGTGTCGATATACTCCTTAGCCTTCTTACGGCTAATGCCTAAGTTGTTGGATAGACCAAAGTCAGAAATGCCATAAACGATCCCGAAGTTAACAGCCTTTGCATTACGACGGTCGTTAGGTGTAACATCCTCTGGCTTTTCAATACCAAAGACACGCATGGCTGTAGAGGTATGGATATCTGCCCCCTCTTTAAAGGCTGCAATCAAATGTTCATCTCCCGAAATATGGGCAAGCACGCGCAACTCAATCTGTGAGTAATCCGAGCTTAAAAGGACTGCGTCCTCAGTCGATGGGACAAAGGCCTTACGAATGAGACGACCTTGCTCCAAGCGAACGGGGATATTTTGCAGGTTGGGATCCACTGATGACAAACGACCTGTCTGAGTTAAATCCTGCACATAACGGGTATGAATCTTGCCATCCTCAAGGATATAATCTTGAAGCCCCAAGACATAGGTAGACTGAAGCTTGGTGATTTGGCGGTACTCCAAAATTTTAGCTACGATTGGAGCAATTGGAGCCAAACGTTCAAGGACATCCACAGCTGTTGAGTAACCTGTCTTGGTTTTCTTAGTGTATTCCAAAGGTAGCCCCATCTTTTCAAAGAGGATAACACCCAACTGTTTAGGCGAGTTAATATTGAACTCCTCGCCCGCCATTTCGTAGATTTCTTGGGTCAATTTATCGATGACTACTTGGTTTTCCACTGCCATCTCGTTAAGGGTTTGCCCCTTGACCTTAATACCAGCGATTTCCATCTTAGCTAGCACATTTGCCAGTGGTAACTCCATGTCAAAGAGAAGCTCTGATTGACCGTGTTCAGCCAATTTTTCAAGCATAACCGGTTTAGCAACCTGAAGGACCTTGACTTTTTTAGCTAGATGGCTGAGCAAGACCTCTTTTTCAGGAACCGCACGCTTAGCTCCCTTGCCATAGACCACTTCATCTGTTTCCAACGGTAGGTCCGTATAGAGACGGGCAATGGTTGACAATTCATTGTCTTCAACGGTTGATAGCAGATACTTGGCCAGACGTGCATCAAAATTAGCCGTAGGCAAGTCAATCCCTAAATGGCTCAAAAGCACCTTACTACGCTTGAAATCGTAGATATTAACAGCTTTTGAAAGAGCTGTCTGGAATGCCTCTGATTTGAGTAGGTCAGTATCTGTAGACGCATGAATCTGCTTGTCATTCCCCCAAGCAAAACCGATGATAGGTTCTGTGTGATAATTGTCACCGAGAATTTCAAAATAGAAGAAATCATCAGAGCTAAAGTGACCCGCTGTCACTTGGCTAGGCTCAGTATAGGCCACATCAAAATCCTGCGGCACAGCCTCGCCACCAAGGGCATTTTTGAACTGAACAAAGCCCATCTCGTCATAAAAGGCTGCCAATTTTTCAAGGTCAGGTCCCGTAAAGGCCGTATCATCTAGGCCAATTTCAATAGGAGACTGGGTATCAATGGTCGCCAAGGTCTTAGAAAGGAAGGCCTGTTCCTTATCATTGATGAGATTTTCCTTCATTTTGGACTTCTTCATCTCATCAATATGCTCATAGATACCTTCAAGGGAACCGTGTTCCAAGAGGAGCTTGAGACCAGTCTTTTCACCAATCTTAGTAACTCCTGGAATATTATCGGACTTATCACCCATGAGAGCCTTAAGGTCGATGAATTGCGCAGGGGTAATCCCCATTTTCTCCATGAGGTAGTCAGGTGTGAAGGCCTCAAACTCAGCCACACCCTTCTTCGAAATTTCAACGACAGTATTTTCGTCAGTCAGCTGAATCAAGTCTTTATCCCCAGAGACAACAGTAATTTGATAGTCCTCACTGGTATTTTCAGCCATCTTAGCCAAGGTACCGATAATGTCGTCTGCCTCGTACTGAGCCAGATCATAATAGGCGATACCACGTGCAGCCAACATCTCACGGATATAAGGGAACTGCTCACGGAATTCCTCTGGAGTCTTGGCACGACCAGCCTTATAGTCCGCAAACATCTCTGTACGGAAAGTTGTTTTTCCAGCATCAAAGGCTACCAAGACATGAGTCGGTTGGATACGCTCAAGCAGGTTGTCCAACATGAGGTGGAAGCCATAAATGGCATTGGTATGAAGGCCACTATTGTTACGAAAACGGTCAATTTGATTATAAAGTGCGAAAAAAGCACGAAAGGCAACGGATGAACCGTCAATTAGGAGTAATTTTTTCTGATTAGTCATAGGTTTATTATAGCATAGATGAGAGCATTGGTTTTAATTGAAAATCTCTTATTTTAGGGAGACTCTTTTGTAAAAATAGCTAGTCAACATCTGATGACAAAAGTCCGCCCATAAAACGACCTCAGGCATTTCCCACCTCCACGCCCCATAGGCAAATGTGCTATAATAGAAGCTATGAACACAAAGATTTTAGACCAATTAGAATTTAACAAGGTCAAGGACCAGTTCACAGAATACCTGCAGACTGAACAGGCTCAGGCGGAGTTACGTGACTTGGTACCTATGACCAATCCAGAAAGAATTCAAAATCAATTTACAGAAATTCAAGAAATGGCTGAGATTTTCGTAGAACACCATGGCTTTGCCATTGGTAGCTTGCGAGATATTTCTGAACCCTTGCGTCGCTTGGAACTGGATGCTGACCTCAACATTCAGGAGCTCATTGCTATCAAGAAGGTGCTACAAGCTTCAGCTGACCTTGGTCGCTTCTACGCTGACCTTGAAAATGTTGAGCTCGTCGCTCTTAAACGTCTTTTCGAAAAGATTGAGGCCTTCCCAAGTCTACAAGGTAGCCTTCAAAGTATCAATGATGGTGGTTTTATTGAGCATTTTGCTAGCCCTGAGTTGCAGAATATCCGTCGTCAACTCAAATCTTGCGATGATGCCATTCGCCAGACCTTGCAAGACATTCTCAAAAAATCTGGCCACATGTTGGCTGAGAGTCTGATTGCTAGTCGTAATGGTCGTTCAGTGCTTCCTGTCAAAAATACCTACCGTAACCGTATTGCTGGGGTTGTGCATGACATCTCAAGCTCCGGAAACACAGTGTATATCGAGCCACGCGCCGTTATCCAACTTAACGAAGAAATTACACAATTACGTGCAGACGAACGCCATGAGATGGCTCGTATCCTGCATGAATTGTCTGATCAACTCCGTCCACAAGCTGCTGCTATCGCTAACAACGCTTGGATTTTGGGCCACATGGACTTCATTCGAGGAAAATACCTCTATCTCCAAGATAAGAAGGCGGTTATCCCAAAGATTAGTGACAACCAAACACTCCAACTGCTTAACGTTCGTCACCCGCTCTTGGTCAATCCAGTGGCCAACGATTTGCGCTTTGATGAGGACCTCACAGCCATTGTCATTACAGGTCCCAATACCGGTGGTAAAACGGTCATGCTTAAAACTCTAGGATTAGCACAACTGATGGCTCAATCTGGTCTTCCAATTTTGGCTGATAAGGGCAGTCGTGTAGCCATTTTCCAAGAGATTTTTGCCGACATCGGAGATGAACAGTCTATCGAACAGAGTTTGTCAACATTCTCTAGTCACATGACTCACATTGTCGAGATTCTGGATGCTGCCGACAGCAACAGTCTTGTCTTGGTCGATGAGCTCGGGGCTGGTACTGACCCTCAGGAAGGGGCTAGTCTAGCCATGGCAATCCTAGAGCACCTCCGTTTGAGCCAGATTAAAACCATGGCTACTACTCACTATCCTGAGCTTAAGGCCTATGGGATTGAGACGCAACATGTGGAAAATGCCAGCATGGAGTTTGACACAGCGACTTTAAGCCCTACCTATCGTTTTATGCAGGGAGTTCCTGGTCGCTCTAACGCCTTTGAGATTGCTCGCCGCCTCGGTTTGAATGAAATTATTGTCAAGGAGGCAGAAAACCTCACGGATACTGATAGTGATGTCAACCGTATCATCGAGCAACTTGAAGCCCAAACTGTGGAAACACAAAAACGTCTGGAACACATCAAGGACGTTGAGCAAGAAAACCTTAAATTCAACCGTGCGGTCAAGAAACTCTATAATGAATTCTCCCATGAGTACGACAAGGAACTCGAAAAGGCTCAGAAAGAAATTCAAGAAATGGTGGATACAGCTTTGGCTGAGAGCGATAGTATTCTCAAAAATCTCCACGATAAGAGTCAACTCAAACCTCATGAAGTTATCGACGCCAAAGGAAAACTCAAGAAACTTGCCCCTCAAGTGGACCTCTCTAAGAATAAGGTCCTTCGTAAGGCCAAGAAAGAAAAGGCTGCGCGTGCCCCTCGTGTCGGAGATGATATCATCGTTACCGCCTATGGTCAACGTGGTACGCTTACCAGTCAAGCCAAAAATGGTAACTGGGAAGCCCAGGTAGGTCTCATCAAGATGACACTCAAGGCGGATGAATTCACTCTTGTTCGTGCCCAAGCGGAAGCCCAACAACCTAAGAAGAAACAGATTAACGTGGTTAAGAAAGCCAAAAAGGCATCTGGTGGTCCTCGTGCTCGTCTAGACCTTCGTGGGAAACGTTACGAAGAAGCCATGCAAGAGCTTGATGCCTTTATTGACCAAGCCCTACTTAATAACATGAGTCAGGTGGACATCATCCACGGTATTGGTACAGGTGTCATCCGTGATGCCGTTACCAAATATCTCCGCCGTCATCGCCATGTTAAAAGTTTTGAATATGCCCCACAAAGTGCCGGTGGTTCCGGATGTACCATTGCAACCTTAGGGTAAAAATAGTTAAGAAAGACTGAGACCTTGTGTCCGGTCTTTTTCATATCCTACCAAAACAAATAACAAAAAAGTCTCCCTTAATCAAGGAAGACTTCTATTTTCTATATCACACTTGTCCACAAATGCTGGATAATCTGACTAACTGGAAAATAACCATTAATCAAGATACGTAAAACCCAGCTCGATGACAAAAGCGTTTGAATGTTGTTCATAGGAACAGTCGCAAGAATATTCCCCAACATAGTCAAAGGCACAAGACTCACTAAGGTGGCCAAGACGCCGCCTACCACTTGGTAACGTCTTTGATCAAGTCGCTCAATTCTCACAAAGTGGAAGAAAATACCAAGAAAGCGTAAGCCATAATAGGCTATACAGTAGATAGCAAAATAAGCAACGCCCGCATAATAGACACGGTCAAGTGAAAAGATGTTCTGATCTTTAAAGAAAGCTATGCTAGCATCTTTTGTTGGATTGGTATAAGGTACCCAAAGATTGATAGCCTCTCCTAGCGACCGGTAGAAATAGGCCGCCACACACATGGCGATAATGACTGAAACCACGTAATAGGCTTGCATAAAGAGGCCTCGACGGTAGCCAATGTAGAAATTCCAAGCCATAATGGCTAAGACAAGGAGTCCAATCATGCGTCATCCTCATCGTCATTTGTAGCTGTCGCCTTAACCTTGAGCTGCTCAAGTTGCTTAGCTCTCAACGTTGCCAACTCTTTTTCCATATCTTCAACTTGAATTTCGCGTTCCAACTGAGTCGACAAAGAATTGATAGCCATTAGAATAGCGATCGTTTCATTGTCAGCATTTTTCATCTGCTCTTTGATAATTTTATATTTCTCGTGGGCAACACGCTCCACCTCTTCCATGAAAAGGTTGTCCTTATCAGTTGTTAGCGTGAGGTTCTTCTCTCCAAAATGAAATTTGTAACGGTTCTTATTTGCCATTTGCTTGTTAGCTGCCAATCAATGGTGGTCACAGATTCGCCACCGCAGCTTCTCCTTATTTTATTGCTTTTATATCGCCATTTTTTAGCAAGATTCAGATACTTACTCTGAGGCGTGTTCGATACTTAAATGCCAACCCATTGCCTCTAATTGTGGAAAAAAGAGCATGGTTAGGCATTCTCTTTCTAATCATTATATCCTAAATTTTAACTTTCGTAAATTTTAGACTTTGCACTTCTCTAGAAAAATAATTTTCAGAGATTCCGAGTCTGTAAAATATCTACCAATTCTCCTTTTTTGTGCTAAAATAGATTTCATGGGCACAATCGTATTAAAAATGACAGCAGAGCAGATTTCGACACTCCAAAAGGACCTGGCAAACTATGCGACTGCGACTAAAAATCCTTATGCAAGTTTTTCAGCCAAGGTCGATGGAATAAGTGTCATCGCCTATACTTCAGGAAAGGTAACTTTCCAAGGAGCTAAGCCAGAAGTCTTGGCTAGCCGTTTTGGATACCAAGCTGAACCTAAGCATTCACCTGATGGGCAAAACCTAGCCCTAATTGGATCAGACGAAGTCGGAAATGGCTCCTATTTTGGTGGTCTAGCTGTTGTAGCTAGTCTAGTTACCCCGGCTGACCATGCCTTTTTGAAATCTCTTGGGGTCGATGATTCTAAAAATCTTAATGATATCAAGATTCGTCAGATTGCACCTATATTGGAGGAGAAAATTCCTCACAAAGCACTCCTTCTTTCGCCTAGAAAGTACAATGAAGTGGTTGGAGACGGTAAGAGTCATAATGCTGTGTCCGTTAAAGTAGCTCTCCACAATCAGGCTATCTTTCTATTGTTACAATCAGGTGCTAAACCAGATAAGATTGTCATTGATGCCTTCACCAGTGAGAAAAATTATCAAAAATACCTCAGGAATGAACGCAATCGCTTTGACTTTCCTATTACTTTAGAAGAAAAGGCTGAGGGGAAATACTTAGCTGTCGCAGTGAGCTCTATCATCGCTCGCAATCTCTTCCTGGAAAATCTTGACAAACTCAGCCAAGAGGTTGGCTATACCCTTCCTTCAGGTGCTGGTGCTAAATCTGACCAGGTCGCAACTAAGCTTCTTCAAGCCTACGGAGATCAGGCTCTCCAAGCTACTGCTAAATATCATTTCGCCAATACCAAAAAAGCCTACCAACGCTTAAAATAACCCTGAAAGGCCTTAACTATGAAAAACAAATGGACCCAATACTTCCTCATTTTCCTTCGTGAATGGGGACTCTTTATCCTCTTTATCACATTTTTCCTTTTGACTCGCCTCTTCCTTTGGCTCCCTGTCCAGGTTGACGGCCACTCAATGGATCCTACTCTAGCCAATAATCAACGTGTTATCGTTTTGAAACACACATCTATTGAACGCTTCGATATTGTCGTTGCAAAGGAAGTCGAAGACGGTAAGACGAAACAAATCGTCAAACGTATCATCGGTATGCCAGGTGATACCATTACCTATCAAAATGATAAACTTACTGTCAACGGTAAAGAAGTCAAGGAAGAATACCTCAAAGAATTCCAAGCTGCCTTTGCCAAGGATAAGCTACAAAAAGAATATGCTTACAACGATGACAAGAGCAAGAGTAGCTACTTCCAACAACTAGCTAAGGATGCCAAGGCTTTTACAACCAATGCTGACGGCAACACGACCTTCTCTGTCACTGTTCCTGAAGGCAAATATTTCCTACTTGGAGACAACCGTATTGTTTCCAAAGATAGTCGAGTCGTTGGTTACTTTGACAAGAGCGCTCTTGTAGGGGAAGTTAAATTCCGCTTCTGGCCACTCTGGCCACTTAATAAAATTGGTACTGTTGAGGACAACTAAAAACACTGAATAAGATAAGGTTGGGGAAACCCAGCCTTATTATGTATCTAGGAAAAACACATGCAAGAATTTTATTTTTCAGGAACTATCGAACGCGTCATTTTCGAAAACGCTAGTAATTTTTTCCGTATTCTACTCTTAGAAATTGACGAAACAGACAGTGATTTTGAGGACTATGAAATCATTGTTACAGGAACCATGGGAGATGTCATGGAAGGTGAAGATTATACCTTCTGGGGTCAGCTAACCAATCATCCCAAATATGGTGAACAACTCCAAATGACGCGCTACGAACGGTCAAAACCTTCTGCTAGCGGTCTTATCAAGTATTTCGCCAGCGACAATTTTAAGGGGATTGGTAAGAAAACAGCTGAGCGTATTGTCGAGATTTATGGTGAAGACCCTATTGACAAGATTCTCGAGGATCCGAGCAAATTAGAACAGATTCCTAATCTGTCCAAGGTCAATCGAGAAGCCTTCGTTGCAAAGTTAAAAATCAACTATGGAACCGAGCAAATCTTGTCCAAACTTTCCAGCTATGGACTCACACCAAAAGCTGCCTCACAAATTTTCAACCAATATAAGGAAGAATCGCTCAACCTTATCGAGGAACACCCTTATCTCTTGGTAGAGGAAGTTCAAGGAATCGGATTTAAAATAGCTGACCAACTAGCCGAACGCTTAGGAATTGCTAGTGATGCTCCTGAACGTTTACGAGCTGCCTTGATTCATTGTCTGCTAGAAGCTAGCATGGAAGAAGGCGACACCTATATCGAAGCCAAAGCCTTGCTTGAACGAACTATCATCCTTTTGGAAAGTGCTCGTCAGATTGAACTTGACCCCGCCTTAGTCGCGAAGGAATTAACCAATCTCATCCAAGAGGATAAGGTACAAAATGTAGAGACTAAAATCTTTGATAATACCCTATATTTTGCGGAACAGGGCATCTATACCCACCTAACTCGTATCATGAAAGACCAACCTGACATTAGTGCTGAGGACAAAATCCAAGCAAGTCTTGAAGAGGTGGAAGAGGAGCTTGGTATTACTTATGATAAGGTTCAAAAAGATGCCATTATCAAAGCCCTACAAAGCAAGGTCTTCATCCTGACAGGTGGCCCCGGAACAGGGAAAACCACTGTTATTAACGGCATTATTAAAACCTATGCCGACCTTCATGGTCTAGATCTCAAAAAGTCTGATTTGCCTATTATTTTAGCGGCACCAACGGGACGGGCTGCTCGTCGAATGAACGAACTCACCCAACTCCCTAGTGCCACTATCCATAGACATTTGGGACTCAATAGCGAGGACGATTTCAAGACCTTAGAGGACTATCTCGATTGCGACTTGATTATCATCGATGAGTTTTCTATGGTTGATACTTGGTTGGCCAACCAACTCTTTGAAAGTATCTCTGATTCAACCCAAGTCATCATTGTGGGTGACCAAGACCAGCTGCCTTCCGTAGGCCCTGGCCAGGTCTTGGCTGACCTTTTGCAGATTGATAACTTGCCAAAGGTTTCCCTAACCAAAATTTTCAGACAATCCGAGGACTCCACCATCGTTACCTTAGCTAGCCAGATGCGACAAGGGCAACTCCCCGCTGATTTCACAGAGAAAAAGGCTGACCGCTCTTACTTTGAGGCCAATGCCAACCATATTCCACAGATGGTTCCTAAAATTGTCTCTGCCGCTATAAAGAGTGGGGTTGCTGCTCAGGATGTGCAAATTTTAGCCCCCATGTACCGAGGACAGGCTGGTATCAACAATCTCAATACCATTATGCAGGACCTACTTAATCCTCAAGAAAAGGCCAATCAGTTTGCCTTTAATGACATTTTCTTCCGTAAGAACGACAAAATTCTCCATCTGGTCAACGATACCGAACTCAATGTCTTCAACGGCGACATCGGCATCATTACTGATCTCATCCCTGGTAAATATACTGAAAGCAAGCAGGACGAAATTTACATGTCCTTTGATGGCAATGAGGTTATCTATCCTCGTAACGAATGGAATAAGATTACTCTGGCCTATGCCATGTCAATCCACAAATCCCAAGGGAGTGAGTTCCCAGTCGTTATCCTTCCTATCACACGACAAAGTGGACGTATGCTACAACGTAACCTCATCTACACCGCTATCACACGCGCCAAGAGTAAGCTAGTCATGTTAGGGGAAATCGCAGCCTTTGATTATGCCGTTCGCAACGAAGGAGCTAAACGAAATACTTTTCTCATCCAACGTTTTGAACAAACTTATACACAAGCTGTTGATAAGTCTGTCGAAAAGATTGTTAAAAACGAGGCAACAGAGGCACCCAATCAAACAAAAACGAAAAACAACTACCCCTCAGAAACCTTTGAAAACAAAGACTTCTCGGAAAATATCAATCCATCCCCAGATCTTGTTAACACTTATTCACAACCTGTGGATAAGTCTGTTAACAAACCTGTGCAAACAGAAGAAAACTATCGTTTAACTGAAGAAAATTGGGCAACTATAGATCCAATGATTGGGCTCAGTGAAGACGATATTGCTGCTTTTTTTAACAATAACTAAAAAAGACTTGGAAAGCGACTCACTAAGAGCAACTCCAAGTCTTTTCATTTGCTAAAATACGAAACGAATCAGGGCCATAGATATTATACCGACGATTACTGCATAGAGTAGATTTTTGCTCTTAAAGGCTACGATTACCGTTGGCACAGTAGCCAGTATTTCCATCCACTTAAACTGTGGCAAGTGACCAATCTTCTCAGCCGTGAGACTAGAGAGAATCAAGGCAAAGAGGATAGAAACTGGTAAGTAGTGCAAAAATCGAACAACGATATCTGGTAGCCCCTTGTATTTCACTAAAACAAAGGGAAGCACACGAGGAACCCAGCTAACCACAAACCCAAGTAGAATAGCAATGAGAATAAACTTATTGACGGCCATCACACATCACCCCCACACTACATCCAACCAAAGTAGCCACTAAAACAGCCAAAGATTCCGACAAGATGACACTAAAGCTCAGATAAGCCACAGCAATAGATAGTAAAATCAAGAGTAGCTTACGCACTCCTTCCCCTAACAAGGCATCAATCTGACTACTTAACAAACCTATAAACATGGCAATCAAAGCAAAATCCAAACCAAAAAGCTCAGGATTAGGAATCATGGAACCAATCAAACAACCAATAACTGATGATACAATCCAAACCAGATAGCTGAAAATATTGTTACCATGCATCCAGTTAGCAGGAATATCTTTATGATGCACATATTCTCCCAATAAAACACCATAACTTTCATCCGTAATCAGACTACCAATTCCCAGCTGATTCCAGAGGCTTGTTTTTGTAAAAATCGTCGTTGCATGTAAACTCATCAACATGTTACGCAAATTAACCAAGAAAACAGTCAAGGTTAACTCACCTAGGCCAGCTCCTGCAACTACTAAGGCACACATGGCAAACTGGGCCGAGCCACCATAGACCAAGGCACACATGAGGCCAACCTCAAGGGCTGATAGACCCGAAGCGGCTGCTACAACACCAAAGGCTAGACCAATAGCTACATAGCCTAAAGCTGTCGGTACCGCGGCTTTTACACCTAAACGAAAGTCAGACACACTCAATTCCTTTCTAAAGGAACCTCTTACCAGACTAGTAAGAGGTTCTTCTTATTCTTCAAATCCTGCAAAGGCTAGACTTGGTTTTGCATTCAAGTCCAACTCAGCAAAATGTTTTTGATCACATTCAATAGCTGCTGCTAGAGCAATCATACCAGCATTGTCACCACAGAGACGTAAAGGCGGAATAACTACATCTACATCTGTGATTTCTTCAGCCAAACGTTCACGTAAGCCTTGATTAGCTGCCACACCACCCGCAACAACAAGTGTTTTGACAGGGTAACGCTCCAAGGCTTTCTTAGTCTTGGCTAGGAGAATATCCAACACAGCAGCTTGGAAAGAAGCACAAAGGTCTTCTTTAATTAGGACGTCACCCTTTTGCTCTGCATTATGGTGCAAATTAATGAAGGCTGACTTCAAGCCTGAAAATGAAAACTCCAAGTGGTCTTCCTTAATCATAGCACGTGGAAAATCATAAACATCTTTCCCTTTATGAGCTAACTCATCAATTTCACGCCCGGCTGGGTAGGTCAACCCCATCACACGCCCGACCTTGTCATAGGCCTCACCAACTGCATCATCACGTGTCTCACCAACAATCTTGTAATTCCCCGGTTCTGACACATAAACCAACTCTGTGTGTCCCCCAGACACCAAAAGTGCTAAGAGGGGATATTTCAATTCTTGAACCTCACGCGCTGCCATAAGATGCCCAGCCATATGGTTAACTGGAATCAAAGGCAACCCATGTGCCCAAGCGAAGGCCTTAGCCGCTGCCATCCCGACCAAGAGCGCCCCGACCAAACCAGGACCATAGGTTACTGCTACAGCATCTAGTTGTTCAGCAGTAATTCCCGCCTCAGAAAGGGCATCTTTAATGCAAAGAGTCACCACTTCCACATGGTGACGACTAGCCACCTCAGGAACAACACCACCAAAACGTTTATGGCTTTCCACCTGACTGGCAATAATATTACTTAAAAGTTCCTTCTCATTTTTCAAAACGGCAACTGAAGTCTCATCACACGAGCTCTCCACTGCCAAAATATATCTATCTGCCATTAGACTTCCTCTCGCCTCATGATAACTGCATCTTCTTGAGGCTCATGATAATAATTTTTCCGAATCCCTAGACTTTCAAAACCAAATTTTCTATAAAGTGTCTGAGCGACTTGATTTGAAGCCCTCACTTCTAGGAATATAGGTTCACTACGCTCTTCCAAATGCTTCATCAGCTGACTAGCATAACCACGCCCCTGGTAAGCTTTTAAAATGGCGATATTGGTCACCTCAAGTTCACCCACTAAATTTTGAAGGGCTAAAAAACCAACAACTTCTTCCTGATCATAAACATAGAAATACTCCGTAGTATCCAAAGCCAAGTCTGCTACCACTTGTTCTATCGTCCACGGAGATTTGTCATAAACATCCGACAAAATCTGATAAATCAGTTGAGCTTGCTCTTGGCTACTCAATCTAGACGCGCTTGATGTAGTTGTCACGGTTAGTCTCCTCATGCGTCTTAAGCCAATTCTCTTCCGCCTCAACCCGCTTCAAGTAATGTGGAACAAAAGCATCCACATCAACAGAAGGCAAGGACAAGCCTAAACGACCAATTAACTGGGCTGACGGAAGACTTGACAAGATAGTTGCTTCTGGAAGGCTTTCTTTAATCTGATCCACAAAATTAGCCACTTCACCGACAAATGTCACCTTTTCAAAAGTTTTAGCTTGCTCCAGAACATCTACAAAAGCTGCATGGCAATCTGGGACGAGAGCCTGACCATTTTCATAAAAACCAACGTAAACATTATTACGACGGGCATCCATGATAGGAATCACAACACCGTCAACTGTAAGGTCTGTCAGTGCCTGTAGACTTGAAACTCCCACCAAATCAATGTCGAGGGCATAGGCTAAAGTCTTAGCTGTTGCGACAGCCACACGAAGCCCTGTGTAGGATCCAGGACCCTGTGCAACCACAATACATTCTAAATCAGACGGTTGCCAGCCTGCCTGAGCAACTAAAAAATCAATGGTGGGCATTAGACTAATACTGTGGTTCTTTTTTACTGTGACAGTTGACTCTGCCACTAGTTTCTCATCTTCTAACAAGGCTACTGATAAAGCTGTGCTAGAAGTATCAAATGCTAATATTTTCATCTTTTTTCCTTGTTTCCTTTTATGCTTTTCTATTATAACACAAGTCACTGTTTCCCAGAAACGAACATTTTCCAACTTTTTCCGCCATTTTCTTTATCTAGCCCTTATCTTATGGTACAATAATAGTAATTGTTAAACGAATCAAGGCTACTAGCTATTACTCATAAAGTGAATATCATAACGTCAAGTAAATCATAGAAAGATTAACTTGACCGGTTTTTTTATAGAATGGCAGAGCCTTTTGGAAAGAAAGGAAAACCATGATTTATAAAGTCTTTTACCAAGAAACTAAAGAGCGTAATCCACGCCGTGAACAGACAAAATCACTCTACCTAGATATCGATGCAGAAACTGAACTTGAGGGACGTATCCAAGCTCGTAAAATCATCGAAAAAAACACTGCCTATAACATCGAATTCATCGAGCTCCTCTCAGAAAAAGCCCTTGAATACGAAAAAGAAACAGGCGTTTTTGAAGTAACGGAGTTCTAAGACCATGGCATCAAAAATCAATCTAAAACCTGAAGAAGTTGGGGTTTATGCGATTGGTGGTTTGGGGGAAATCGGTAAAAATACCTATGGTATTGAATACCAAGATGAGATTATCATCGTCGATGCGGGTATTAAATTCCCCGAGGATGATCTTCTCGGAATCGATTATGTTATCCCGGACTATTCTTACATCGTTGAAAATGTTGATCGTGTAAAGGCACTTGTCATTACCCACGGTCACGAAGACCATATTGGTGGGATCCCCTTCCTTCTTAAACAGGCAAATATCCCAATTTATGCAGGGCCACTTGCTCTTGCTCTTATCAAAGGAAAATTGGAAGAACACGGACTACTTCGTGACGCACAACTCTATGAAATTAATGCTAATACAGAGCTTACTTTCAAAAATATGAGCGTGACCTTCTTCCGCACTACTCACTCAATTCCAGAACCTCTCGGTATTGTCATCCATACACCTCAAGGTAAAATTGTGTGTACCGGTGACTTTAAGTTTGACTTCACCCCAGTAGGTGAGCCTGCAGACCTTCACCGTATGGCTGCACTTGGTGAAGAAGGCGTTCTTTGCCTCCTCTCAGACTCAACCAATGCTGAAGTACCAACTTTCACAAATTCCGAGAAGGTCGTTGGTCAATCCATCATGAAAATTATTGAAGGCATCCACGGACGTATTATCTTCGCCTCATTTGCCTCAAACATTTTCCGTCTGCAACAAGCTGCCGAAGCCGCTGTAAAAACTGGCCGTAAGATTGTTGTCTTCGGACGTTCTATGGAAAAAGCCATTGTCAATGGGGTTGAACTAGGCTACATCAAAGTTCCAAAAGGAACTATCATTGACCCTAGTGAGATGAAAAACTACCATGCCAGTGAGATTCTTATCATGTGTACCGGTTCTCAAGGAGAGCCTATGGCAGCCCTTGCACGTATCGCTAACGGGATGCACCGCCAAGTGACACTACAACCTGGTGACACTGTTATCTTCTCATCTAGCCCTATCCCAGGAAACACAACCAGCGTTAACCGCTTGATTAATACTATTCAAGAAGCTGGTGTCGATGTTATCCACGGTAAAATCAACAATATCCATACCTCTGGACACGGTGGTCAACAAGAGCAAAAACTCATGCTTCGTTTGATCAAACCAAAATTCTTCATGCCTGTTCACGGTGAATACCGCATGCAGAAGGTCCATGCAGGTCTTGCTGTTGATTGTGGTGTTCCAAAAGATAATATCTTCATTATGGAAAATGGCGATGTCTTAGCCCTAACAAAAGACTCTGCGCGTCGTGCAGGTCACTTCAATGCTCAAGATATCTATGTTGATGGTAATGGTATTGGGGATATCGGAGCTGCCGTTCTTCGTGACCGTCGTGATCTTTCTGAAGATGGTGTCGTACTTGCCGTAGCAACTGTCGACTTCAAGTCTAAGATGATTCTAGCCGGTCCAGACATCCTCAGTCGTGGCTTCATCTATATGCGTGAATCTGGCGATCTTATCCGCGAAAGCCAACGCATTCTATTCAATGCTATTCGTATCGCTCTTAAGAACAAGGATGCTAGCATCCAATCTGTTAATGGAGCTATCGTCAATGCTTTACGCCCATTCTTGTATGAAAAAACAGAACGTGAACCAATCATTATTCCAATGATTCTCACACCTGATAAATAAAAAAATGGTGGCTGGATGGCTACCATTTTTTAGTTTAAATACAGTCTGGAGCACAACCCTTCCAGCAAGTAAAAAAAGCGCTTATAACGCTTTTTTCATTTTATGCACCTGGATAAATGTAAGATACTGAACCTGGTGTAGTTGAGTTTTGTGGGTCAAACCAACCACGATAGTTATTGATTTGTTGCTGGTTGTTATAGTTTGACTCCAAGATTTGAATTTGACCATCTTGACCAACTTCTGTTACATAACCAACGTGACCATAACCACCATCAGTCCAACATACAATTGATCCTGTCACAGGTGTTGAACCTACAGCATAACCTTGGCTAGCAGCGCTTCCTGCCCAATCGCCACCATTACCCCACCAGTTACTTGCCCATGGAGCGACTTCCTTAACACCCCATGTACATTGCCCAACTGGATAACGATTCCAAGTAGCATCTGAATCAGTAGCTGCTACCTCTGAAGAAGAAGCTTCTGTTGTTTCCTCAACTGCTGTCGTAGCACCTGAAACTTCCAAGCTTCCACCAGGAACAATTGTTGACCAAATAGTCATGCCATTTTCAGCTGCCAATTGATAAGGATCTACCCCATACTGACTAGCAATCCCGAAGAATGAATCTCCATTTTGAACTGTATAAGTATCAGCATTAACTGTTTGTGCGACTGTAAGACCGAGCAATAATGCACTTGAGGCTACTGCCAAAGCAGCTTTTTTTGTAGTTTTCATATTTCCCCCTGAATAAGATTAATATAAAATTAGTTTAACACTCTCATATTTTAATGCGATTAAGGGGGAATAAAGAAATATGACAAAAGAAAACAGCTCAGTTAAAACTACGTAATTTGTCCAAGAACTTAATGAATTTAGAATAAAAAGAAAACCAGGCATAACCTGATCTTCAAATTTAATTTATTAATAAATGTCCAAGTAGTTATCAATTTCCCATTGTGAAACAAAGGTAGCATAACTTGCCCATTCCATACGTTTCGCATCAAGGAAGTTTGTATAGATATGATTACCCAAAGCTTGGCGAACCACTTCATCTGTTTCCAATGCTTTAAGAGCGTTACGAAGTGTTGATGGCAAATCAATAATACCAGCTTCTTTACGTTCTTCAGGAGACATTGAGTAGATATTTGTTTCAACTGGATCTGGAGCATCAATCTTGTTAATAATACCATCAAGACCAGCTTCCAAAAGTACAGCAAGTGCCAAGTATGGGTTTGCCATTGGGTCTACTGAACGCAATTCCAAACGTGTACCCATACCACGAGACGCAGGAACGCGGATCAATGGTGAACGGTTGCTACCTGCCCATGCAATATATACAGGAGCTTCGTATCCAGGAACCAAACGTTTGTAAGAGTTAACTGTTGGGTTAATAATTGCAGTATAGTTGTATGCATGTTTCATCAAACCACCAAGGAAGTAGTAAGCATCTTGAGACAATTGCATACCACGTGGATCCTCTGGATCAAAGAATGCATTTCCTTCTTCAGTGAAGAGAGACATGTTACAGTGCATACCGCTACCAGCAATACCATATTTAGGTTTCGCCATAAATGTCGCATAAAGACCATGTTTACGAGCGATTGTCTTAACAACCAATTTGAAAATTTGGATATTATCACAAGCCTTCAAAACATCTGTATACTTGAAGTCGATCTCATGTTGACCAACAGCCACTTCGTGGTGAGATGCTTCAACATCGAATCCCATTTCTGTCAACACATTAACGATTTCACGACGTGTGTTATCTGCAAGGTCAGTTGGTGCAAGGTCAAAATAACCACCTTTATCGTTAACTTCAAGTGTAGGATTACCTTGTTCATCTAATTTGAAAAGGAAGAATTCTGGTTCTGGTCCAAGGTTAAATGATTTATAACCAACTTCTTCCATATGACGCAAAGCCTTTTTCAAGTTACCACGAGGGTCACCAGCAAATGGTTCACCTGCTGAAGTATAGATATCACAAATAAGACCAGCTACCGCACCATTTTCATCACCCCAAGGGAAAACAGTCCACGTATCAAGATCTGGGTAAAGATACATATCAGATTCGTTAATACGAACAAATCCCTCGATTGATGAACCATCAAACATTGCTTTATTTGAAAGTACTTTATCCAACTGTTCATCTGTCGCAGGAATTTCAACGTTCTTCATAACACCAAGAATATCTGAGAACATCAAGCGTAAGAAAGTAACATTTTTTTCTTTGACTTCGCGACGAATATCAGCTGCTGTGATTGCCATAATAGGGGTCTCCTTTATAAAAACCAAAAATAAAAGTTTAAAGCGTAATTAGATACGCAAGTTACCAAATTGTTGTGACGGGGTCGTAAAACGGCCTTGCTGAAGGAGTTCATCATGCAAGATACGACGAACGTCCGCATCTGTTAAAGCCGCTTGTTTTTGTTGGGCACGAACTTCACGCTCTTCGTACTCATGCTTAATCGCTGCTATATTGTAACCATCATCCAAAAAGTCTTTGATTTCCAATAAACGATCCATATCATTTAATGAGTACATACGACGATTTCCAGCTGTACGTTCAGGTTGAATCAATCCCTGATCTTCATAGTAACGAATTTGACGGGCAGTTAAATCTGTCAACTTCATAACCGTTCCAATAGGAAAAACAGCCAAAGAACGTCTTAGTTCTTTTTCTCTTGCCATGATCATCCTCCTTTCTTAACAATTATATTCTGAATATTTCTACATGTCAACTGTTTATGTTACTTTTTCTTACATAATAAGCTGTTTCCGAACATTATATTGTTTATTCACTCTAATTTTAGTTTTTTTATCCTAAAAAATAGAAAAATAGAGCTCAAGAGAACCTTATTATTCTTATTTTAGATGTTTAAGCAACCAATCATAATCATAATTGACTAGGATAGCAATAAAGACTCCACAAAAAGTTTCAAAGACTCGTGCAATAACATAAGTAAAGGTATTATCAGCTGGAATAGACAAAGTAATAATCAGAAGTGCAGCCACCCCTCCAATAACACCAGATGCATTATTAAAAGACACATTAATGACAATCGTCAGCATTGTCAAAATTGGAACCAATAGCAAGGTCACCCAAACTGAATGATTAAACCACATATTCACAAAGTAAAATAATAGCGACAAAAGCCCTCCAACCGTATTCGCAAAAATACGTGATTTACCAAACTGAATACTTCTGTCAAAGTTTTCTCGAAGACTAAAGACTGCTGTCAAACAACCAATCTGAAGCCCTTCCCACCCTAAAGCAGAAAAAAGACCTAAAACAAGAAAGACAGCAATCCCCGTCTTAAGTGTACGCATACCAAATTTAAATTTTTTCGGTTCAAATTTCAATCCCATTTTACTATTTTAACATGATTATGAAACTTTTGGCTACTTCTACAGTATTATGACGCAAAGTTCAAACTAATAATCGCAATTTTTTGAGAGAAATTTACTTCCCAATAATAATTTAAGCCTCTATCAAATATTCAAAGAGATGACACAAAAAAGAGTTGGTTTCCCAACTCTTTTCATTCTAATAGACTTATTTATCAGTAAGTGCAGCCAATCCTGGAAGTTCTTTACCTTCAAGAAGTTCCATAGAAGCACCACCACCAGTAGAGATCCATGAGAATTTATCTGCACGTCCAAGGTTGATTGCTGCAGCAGCTGAGTCACCACCACCGATGATTGATTTAACGCCTGGTTGTTTCACGATTGCATCCATCACACCGATTGTACCAGCTTGGAAGTCAGGGTTTTCAAATACACCCATAGGACCATTCCATACAACTGTTTTCGCACCAGTCAAGGCTTTATCGAATTCAGCAATTGATTTAGGACCGATATCCAAACCAAGGAAACCTGGGTCTACTGCTTCACCTTCAGTGTCTTTCACTTCAGTGTAGTCAGCAAATGCATTAGCTTCTTTTGAGTCAACTGGCAAGATCAATTTACCGTTTGATTTTTCAAGAAGAGCTTTAGCAACATCAAGTTTATCTTCTTCTACAAGTGAGTTACCGATTTCGATACCTTGTGCTTTGTAGAATGTGTAAGTCATACCACCACCGATAAGAACTTTATCAGCTTTTGCAAGAAGGTTTTCGATAACACCAATCTTATCAGATACTTTAGAACCACCAAGGATAGCTACGAATGGACGTTCTGGAGTTTCAACTGCTTCTTTGATGTAAGCAATTTCGTTTTCAAGAAGGAAACCAGCAACAGCTTTATCAACGTTTGCTGAGATACCAACGTTAGATGCGTGTGCACGGTGAGCTGTACCGAATGCATCGTTTACGAAGATACCATCTCCAAGTGATGCCCAGTATTTACCAAGTTCAGGATCATTTTTAGATTCTTTCTTGCCATCAACATCTTCAAAACGAGTGTTTTCAACCAAGAGAACTTGTCCATCTTCAAGAGCGTTAACAGCTGCTTCCAATTCAGCACCACGTGTAACACCTGGGATAAATTTAACGTCTTGACCCAATTTAGCAGCCAAGTCAGCAGCTACAGGAGCAAGTGATTTGCCTTCTTTATCAGCTTCTTCTTTTACACGTCCAAGGTGAGAGAAGAGGATTGCACGTCCACCTTGTTCAAGAATGTACTTGATAGTTGGAAGGGCAGCAGTGATACGGTTGTCGTTAGTGATCACGCCATCTTTTACAGGTACGTTGAAGTCAACACGAACGAGAACTTTTTTCCCTTTCAAGTCAACATCTTTAACAGTCAATTTAGCCATTTGATCAGACTCCTTAATTTTTTAATACGTTTTCATTATATCACAAAATGCATAAAAGAGATAGCAAAATCAGAAGGATTTCTAGCTTATTGCTAGTATAAGACATTTAGCATATAATCTAAATAGAAAGGTCGAATATCCATGAAAAAACCGCTAAACAAGAAGCAGAAACAAGCTGACCATGATCTAAATGTAATCCTTATTCTTACTCTTGTTCCTCTGCTCCTCTTTCTTACTCTTAAACCAACTCTTTTTTCATACACTAACCAAACCTCAGTACCGCTATGGCTGCGATTAATCTTATTAGCTAGTTGTCAATTTGCCATCGCAGGCTTAGGAACCAGCACTGTTATGCTTTATCGCAAAGAATCTTTCAGACACTTTGGATTAATCACCAAAAATCTAGTTACCACCCTTTTTCAATCTCTTCTTGTAGCCCTACCACTTATCATATTTAAAGGAATTACTCATCAGATTCATTCCTATCTACCTCTTCAATCAATACAATTAACAAAAGAAGTAATGAGCCAATCATTTCCTAGTAATATCCTGGCATACCTATTCATCTGTCTTATTTGGGGATTCTGGGAAGGATTTAACTATGTAGTCATCGCTGAAAAGATACGCATACGTTTTCCATCTCCTTACATTTGGTTAGATAGTGGGGCAATAACTTGTGCGATTTTTTGCCTCCTTATCCATGGAATCATTGGTTTTGATGTCTATACCCTATTTGAATCACTTACCGTTTTTATACTTATTTATGGTATGCTAGCTATACAAAAACATAATAAAAACGCCTGGGGTTGTGTCATGCTCTTTCTACTCATTTGGAATGCCTTCTAGCTTATTCATAAATCACAATCCTACTGAGATTATAACAGCCTATTTATACGGCTGTTTTATTATTTTGGAAAATAAAAAAAGAGCCGAAGCTCTTCTTTTTATACAATTGAATTATTTAGCGATTTTCGCGAAGTATTCAAGAGTACGTACAAGTTGTGAAGTGTATGACATTTCGTTGTCGTACCAAGAAACAACTTTAACCAATTGTTTACCATCAACAGTTTGTACTTTAGTTTGAGTTGCATCAAACAATGAACCGTAAGAAATACCTACGATATCTGAAGATACGATTGGATCTTCAGTGTAACCGAATGATTCGTTTGAAGCTGCTTTCATAGCTGCGTTCACTTCATCAACAGTAACGTCTTTTTCAAGAACTGCTACCAATTCAGTAACTGATCCAGTTGGAACTGGAACACGTTGTGCAGCACCGTCAAGTTTACCGTTCAATTCTGGGATAACCAAACCGATAGCTTTAGCAGCACCAGTTGAGTTAGGAACGATGTTTGCAGCACCAGCACGTGCACGACGAAGGTCACCACCACGGTGTGGTCCGTCAAGGATCATTTGGTCACCAGTGTAAGCGTGGATAGTAGTCATCAAACCTTGTTTAACACCGAAGTTATCTTGCAATGCTTTAGCCATTGGAGCCAAGCAGTTTGTAGTACATGAAGCACCTGAGATAACTGTTTCAGTACCATCAAGGATATCGTGGTTAGTGTTAAATACGATTGTTTTAACATCGTTTCCACCAGGAGCAGTGATAACAACTTTCTTAGCTCCACCTTCGTGCAAGTGTTTTTCAGCAGCATCTTTCTTAGCAAAGAAACCAGTTGCTTCAAGAACGATTTCTACACCGTCGTTAGCCCAGTCAATTTGTTCTGGGTCACGTTCAGCAGAAACTTTAACGAATTTACCGTTAACTTCAAATCCACCATCTTTAACTTCAACAGTACCGTCGAAACGACCTTGAGTTGTGTCGTATTTCAACAAGTGTGCAAGCATAACTGGATCTGTAAGGTCGTTGATGCGTGTAACTTCAACACCTTCTACGTTTTGGATACGACGGAAAGCAAGACGACCGATACGACCGAAACCGTTAATACCAACTTTAACTACCATTAGTGATTTCCTCCTTATGAAAATCAAATAAATATAATTTTGAGAGCAAGCTCTCCCTATTGTGAAAAGATTAACTTGAGCGCTTTCAATTTAACCTTTCAACAGTGATATTATATAATTTTTTTCAAAAAATTGCAAATAGAAAAGGCACTTACTTTCATAAGTACCTTAACTTTATAAGTTCTAATTAAGCTTCACCAGAATTTTTCTTGATGATTTCTTCTTGAACTGATTTAGGAACATCTTCATAGTGGTCAAATACCATCATGAATGTACCACGACCTTGAGTTGCAGAACGAAGTGTTGTTGCATAACCGAACATTTCAGCAAGTGGAACATATGCACGAACGATTTGGCTGTTACCGTGTGCTTCCATACCATCAACACGTCCACGACGAGCTGTAACGTGACCCATAACATCACCAAGGTTTTCTTCAGGAACAGTGATTGTTACAAGCATCATTGGTTCAAGGATAGTTGGTTGTGCAGTCTTAGCAGCTTCTTTAAGTGCAAGAGACGCAGCGATCTTGAAGGCAGTTTCAGATGAATCGACATCGTGGTATGAACCATCGTAAAGCTTAGCTTTGATGTCAACCATTGGGTATCCAGCAAGGACACCGTTAGCCATAGATTCTTCCAATCCTTTTTCTACTGCAGGGATGAATTCACGTGGAACCACACCACCGACGATAGCATTTTCGAATTCGAAACCTTTACCTTCTTCATTTGGAGTAAATTCAATCCAAACATCACCAAACTGACCTTTACCACCAGATTGACGTTTGAAGAATCCACGTGCTTGTGTTCCAGCACGGAATGTTTCACGGTAAGATACTTGTGGAGCACCAACGTTTGCTTCAACTTTGTGTTCACGTTTCAAACGGTCAACAAGGACATCAAGGTGAAGTTCACCCATACCAGAGATAACTGTTTCACCAGTTTCAGGGTTAGTTTCAACACGGAATGTTGGATCTTCTTCAGCAAGTTTTTGAAGACCGATACCCATCTTATCTTGGTCAGCTTTAGTCTTAGGCTCAACCATCAATTGGATAACTGGTTCTGGAACTTCGATTGACTCAAGAATAACTTTAGCTTTTTCATCAGTCAATGAGTCACCAGTTGTAGTATCTTTCAAACCGATAGCAGCAGCGATATCACCAGCGTATACTTGTTCAATTTCTTGACGGCTATTAGCGTGCATTTGAAGGATACGTCCGATACGTTCACGTTTACCTTTAGATGTGTTCATTACATATGAACCTGATTGAAGGATACCTGAGTAAACACGGATAAATGTCAAACGACCTACAAATGGGTCAGTCATGATCTTGAAGGCAAGAGCTGCAAATGGCTCATCATCAGATGCTGGACGAGTTTCTTCTTCGTCTGTATCTGGGTTGATACCTTTGATTGCAGGGATATCAAGTGGACTTGGAAGGTAATCGATAACCGCATCAAGCATCAATTGAACACCTTTGTTCTTGAAGGCAGAACCACAAAGAACTGGGAAGAATTCAACGTTGATTGTTGCACGACGGATAGCTGCTTTCAATTCCTCGTTAGTGATTTCTTCACCTTCAAGGTATTTCATCATCAAATCTTCGTCAGTTTCAGCAACTGCTTCGATCAATTTTTCACGGTATTCGTTTGCTTGATCAACGTAATCAGCTGGAATATCTTCTTCAAGAATATCTGTACCAAGGTCATTAGTATAGATTTCAGCTTTCATTTTAATCAAGTCAATGATACCACGGAAATCATCTTCAGCACCGATTGGCAATTGGATTGGGTGTGCGTTTGCTTGAAGACGATCGTGAAGTGTGCTTACTGAGTAAAGGAAGTCTGCACCGATTTTATCCATTTTGTTGGCAAATACGATACGTGGAACACCATACTCAGTTGCTTGACGCCAAACTGTTTCAGTTTGAGGTTCTACACCTGATTGTGAGTCAAGAACGGTTACGGCACCATCCAATACACGGAGTGAACGTTGTACTTCGATTGTGAAGTCCACGTGTCCTGGTGTATCGATGATGTTAACGCGGTGACCATCCCATTGTGCTGTTGTAGCGGCAGATGTGATTGTGATACCACGCTCTTGTTCTTGCTCCATCCAGTCCATTTGTGATGCACCTTCGTGAGTTTCACCGATTTTGTGGATTTTACCAGTGTAGTAAAGGATACGCTCTGTTGTAGTTGTTTTACCGGCATCGACGTGGGCCATGATACCGATATTACGAGTTTTTGCAAGTGAAAATTCGCGTGCCATTAGGTTTATTCTCCTATAAATATTTTAGTTTACTTATTTATTATAACATTATTGTCAAAAAACGGATAGGCAGGACCTACCCGTTTTTTCACTAATATTTAACTGGTTTTCAAATGATATGAATAATATTATTTGAATTCAGAGTCAGCCTATTACAAATCCATAATCTTAGCTTATGAATATATGACTGTAATTCAGCTTGAAACTTATGATTACCAGCGGAAGTGTGCAAAGGCACGGTTTGCTTCAGCCATTTTGTGAGTATCTTCACGTTTCTTAACTGATGCACCAGTGTTGTTTGCAGCATCCATGATTTCTTTTGCAAGACGATCTTTCATAGTGTGTTCACCACGCGCACGTGATGCGTTAACCAACCAACGAAGACCAAGAGTTGTACGACGTTCTGGACGAACTTCAACTGGGACTTGGTAGTTTGAACCACCGACACGACGTGCACGTACTTCAAGTACAGGCATGATGTTGTCCATAGCTGTTTCAAATACTTCAAGAGCATCGTTTCCAGTTGCTTCTTTGATTTGCTCGAAAGCATCGTATACGATTGTTGCAGCAGTACCACGTTTACCGTCAAGCATTACACGGTTGATAAGACGTGTAACGATTTTTGAATTGTACAATGGATCTGCCAATACTTCGCGTTTAGGCGCTCTATTTTTACGACTCATTTTATCTTATCTCCCTTCTTATCCTTTAGGACGTTTAGCACCGTATTTAGAACGGCTTTGTTTACGATCAGCTACACCTGCAGTATCAAGTGCACCACGGACGATGTGGTAACGTACCCCTGGAAGGTCTTTTACACGTCCACCACGGATAAGAACAACGCTGTGTTCTTGGAGGTTGTGTCCGATACCTGGGATGTAAGCAGTAACTTCGATAAGGTTGCTCAAACGTACACGAGCGAATTTACGAAGGGCTGAGTTAGGTTTCTTAGGTGTCATTGTTCCAACACGTGTTGCAACACCACGTTTTTGTGGTGAAGATACGTTAGTTTGAACTTTTTTGTGGCTGTTGTAACCAACGTTCAAAGCTGGTGATTTAGATTTTACAACTTTTGATTGACGTGGTTTACGAACCAATTGGTTAATTGTAGGCATCTACATTCTCCTGTGTTTTTTTATTTTTGGTTGATATGGCACTTGGTGACAGCCCATATCTGTGTGTACTTTTGCAACTTATGTCAGCACGTCTCTGTACACTTTTGAGAGACCAAAAGTAAAAAGTACCGTCTAATATAGTATCATTTTTTGACAATTATTGTCAAGACTTTCTTGTTAAAAAGAAAAATTCCTAATCGTTAAATTAGGAATACTATCGTAGATTACTTATTTGTCAAAAATATTACCGACTTCAACTTCTACCTTCTGTGCTTTTACATCGATGTCAGAAACAGTAAGTAATGATTTATATTCATGGATATCACGATCGCCTTTAGCATTTTCTGCGAATACAGCCACACCTACTAACTCACTATCAAATTCTGAAAGCAAGCTTACCATACCCGTAATGGTACCGCCACCTTTAAGAAAATCATCAACAATAAGGACGCGGCTATTTGGTTTCAAACTACGTTTTGAAAGGAACATCTTTTCAATACGATCACTTGAACCACTAACGTAGTTTACCGATACGGTTGAACCTTCTGTAATTTTCAAGTCACGACGAACGATAACAAATGGAATGTTCAAGACATCTGCTACTGCATTTGCTAAAGGAACTCCTTTGGTTGCAACAGTCATAACGGCATCAATTTTTTGTCCTTTAAAGGCACTGGCAATGATACGACCAACATTTTTTAAAATAGACGGTGTACTCAATAAATCAGATAGGTAGAGATAACCACCTGGTAAGATACGATCACTCTCGGAAAGACGTTTACAAAGATCTTCAACCAGACTTCTTGCATCTTCATCAGAAATAGTCGGTGTAAACATAACGCCACCAGATGCACCAGTTACTGTTTCGATTTCTCCTATTTGACTTTCCTCAAAAGCTTTTTTAATGATAGCAACATCTTCTGAGATTGAAGACTTTGCAGCTTCATAACGTTCTGCAAAGGTGTTGAGGCTTGTCAATTGATAAGGATTATTAATCAGGTAGTTTGAAATCACTACCATGCGCTCACTTCGTTTTAATTTCATATGTTACCTATATTTTCTGTACTTTTTAACTATTATACCATAATACAGCAAAAAACGAACATTTTCATATGAAATGCTCGCTTAATTTCGATTTTAATCAAATTTTGGCTTGTAGAAAGAACGATTATCCATAGCAAAGAGACGATTTGTCATTTCTCCTGGACCTACTAGGTTAAGGGCTGTCGTCATCATCATCATACTGGCATCAAGATTATCAATCATATGAATAATTTCTGCTTCCATAATACGAGGTCGCACTGGGCTACCATACTCTAGTTGTCCGTGGTGGCTGAGAATAACATGACGCAAAACAACGACATCCTCACGCGTATCATCAATATTGAGCTCCATGAGCACCTTAGTGATTTCTTCATCAATCAAAGCAATATGACCAATCAAGTTTCCACGAACCGTATACTCAGTATTTTCAGGACCAGTAAGTTCAATAACCTTAGCTAAATCATGAAGCATAATTCCGGCAAAGAGTAGACTCTTATTGAGCTCTGGATAAATATCTCCAATGCTGTCCGCTAAGCGAACCATAGTAGCTGTATGATAGGCTAGTCCACTTTCAAAGGCATGATGATTTGTTTTAGCAGCTGGAAAAGTGAAAAACTCTTTATTATACTTTCGATAAAGGGCACGAACAACACGCTGCCAAGTTGCTTCCTCAATCTTGAAAATCATTTGCTCTAGGTATTCGCGTACTTCGGAAGGATTTACTGGTGGTTTCTCTTTGAAATCAGCCGGATCATTTGGCTCACCAAATGTAGGCAAGCGTAAGGTAATTTGGTTTACCTGAGGAGTATTATTATAAACCTCTCGACGTCCCTCCATATGCACTACTTTACCTGCGGTAAATTCTTCGACATTATAAGGCTGAGCATCCCATAGGTTGCCTGAAATCTCACCAGTATCATCCTGGAATGTAAAGGCAATGTAATCCTTTCCCGCTCTTGTCTTACGTACCTCTGCACGCTTAATCAGATAAAAACCTTCAAAATACTCGTCTTTTTTCATTTGATTAATCTTCATGCTTGTCCTCGTTTTCTAATCGTGGTAAATCCAACAAACTTTGTGTCGCACTGTCTTGATAGGTTTCAATTGTATCAAGAGCTCTAACAATTGCCCTACTCCTTGTGTTGAGAAGACTATCGACGGTTTTACTTGCTGTATTCAATTGTTTCTGAGCTTTAGCTAACATATCTCCAAACCTGCTAAATTCTAGTTTGACGTTACCTAAAATCTTACTAATATCATCCGCATTCTTTTGAATATTCAAAGTTCTAAATCCTACAGACAATGAATTCAAGAGTGCTGATAAGGTTGACGGCCCTGCGATAACAATATTCTCCTCGCGACGAAGGGCGTCAAAGAAGGCTGGTTGGCGTACTACCTCAGCATAAAGTCCTTCTGTCGGCAAAAATAATATGCCAAAATTTGTAGTTTCAGGTGGGTTAAGATACTTCTTGTTAATATCCTTTGCAAATCGCTTAATACTAGTCAGAAGTGACTTACGGTGATTCTCAATCTCTTCTTTATTACCAGACTCATAAGCATCTTCCAGACGATAGTAATCTTCCAAAGGAAACTTAGAATCAATGGGAAGGTAGATATATTCATCTTTATGGTTTCCTGGCATTTTGATTGCATATTCAACTCGTTCACTTGAACCTGATACCGTAGGAAATTCTCGCTCGTACTGATTAACAGTCAATATGTCTTCAATAATTTGCCCTAATTGAAGCTCTCCCAAAATACCTCGTGTTTTTGTATTTGAGAGGACCTTGTTAAGACTTCCAACATCCTTGGCTACATTTTTCATTTCCCCCAAGCCCTGGTTAACCGACTCTAATTGTCTTGAAACCGTCTCAAAAGAGGCTTGTAAACGTGTTTGTAAGGTTTGCTCAAGTTTCTCTTCAACTGTCTGACGCATTTGTTCCAAACGTTTCTCATTGGAATCCTGCATATCTTTAACAGCTTTGGTTAAGCTTTGGTTTATTTGCTCAAGGCGTTGGTCGGAACGGTCTCGATTATCAGACAAATTTTGATGTAAAACCTCTCGGATATCTGTCAACTGTTGATATAGTTCCATCTGCAATTGGTTCAATTGCTTTGTTGTTTCCAGTTGGTTTGTCTTAGCAAAACTTTCCAATTGAAACGAAACTTGATCTGAAAGATTATCTGCATTTTCTTCCAAACTCTTATTAATCTGTTCTTTTAACTCCATATTCTTCAAGAAAAGAGCAATAAGAATCCCCAAGCTTAATAAAGTTAAAAGTGTAAGTAGATAGATCATACTAACTCCTATCTTTAGTCTGGATGACAATCACATATCCATTTGGCACAAGCACTTGAATAGGACCATCAACGAATTCATTGCTAGAATAGATTTTCTTCTGGAAATAATTCATACTAGTTAATTCGTATTTTGCTCCCAAAATCGTCAGTTCTCCATCTCCTTCATGTAAAAAAGAAACATATGTCATTCCGGGTTCTGGTAAAACTTTATGACTTCCTTCTGGATAATAAGTAATCTTATTTTGCTTATCTCGCAAACAGATACGCCTCATAAAAGGAGCTAATTCAGGATCGCTGACCAAAAATATATTTGATAACATATGATCAATTCTGCCACCAAAAGCACCAAAAATAGTTACTTCCGCCTCAGGATATAGCTGAAATATAATTTTTAGGGCTAACTCTGTATCCGTATCATCCTTTTCAGCTGGAGCAATCATACAATCTTTGGCAACTGATTGAATCATCTCTAACTCTGACCGAGATACTGAATCAAAGTCTCCGACAGCCAAATCAATAGGTAAACCTAACTCCAACAAACGTAAGCACGCACGATCCACCCCAACAAAATAATCAAAATCGGTAGCGAACCACTCTAGCTCACCACCGACAAATAAAGCTATTTTAGGCATCGATAGCATCACGAAGCGTTTGAACTTGCGCTGTCAAATCAGGATTTTTGAAGAGGTAAGAGCCCGCTACAAAAACATTAGCCCCCGCCTTGGCACATGCTGCAATAGTGTTGTTATCTACACCACCATCAACTTCAATATCGAATGAATAGCCACCTTTTTCACGAAGCTCCACAACACGCTCTACTTTAGACATCATTTCTGGAATGAACGCCTGACCACCAAAACCTGGATTTACAGTCATGATAAGTACTTGATCCACTAAATCAAGTACAGGAATAAGTGCCTCAACTGGGGTTCCAGGATTAATCACAACACCTGCTTTCATACCAGCAGCTTTGATTTTCTGGAGGGCACCATGGATATGCTTAGTGGCTTCAACATGAATGGTCATGATATCTGCACCAGCTTGTGCATAGGCATCCACATAACGCTCAGGATCAACAACCATAAGGTGACAATCAAAAACTAACTTGCTATGTTTACGCATGCTAGCAACCACATCTGCTCCCCAACTGATATTAGGAACAAATTGACCATCCATAATATCAATGTGAACATATTCCGCACCTGATGCATCAATACGAGCTAGTTCTGAAGCAAAATTAGCGTAATCAGCAGCTAGGATAGAAGGAGCAATTTTATATGACATGAGAGACCTACTTTCTTTTTACAGTTTTTTTATATGTTTCACGACGATTTTCAATTTCACTTAAAAATTGAAGGTAATTATCATAACGGACTTGCCAGATCTGGCCATTTTCAACCTCATCCTTAACAGCACAAGAAGGCTCATGGGTATGAGTACAAGAACGGAATTTACAGCCATGACTAGCTTGACGGATTTCCGGAAAAGCTTCACTCAAGTCCTCTGCATTATCCACTTCATAATCTAGCGAAGAGAATCCTGGTGTATCAGCAATCTTCCCACCATGAACGTCATAAAGACTTACAGCCCTTGTAGTATGACGTCCACGACCTAGACTGTCTGAAATCTCACCTGTTTCTAAATGTAACTGTGGGGCAATACGGTTCAACAAGGTTGATTTTCCAACACCTGTCTGTCCCATAAAGACTGTTATTTTATCAGTCAAGAGCGGCAATAGGTCTTCCAAACTGAAGATAAAATCAAAACCAATTTTTTGATACTGTTTTTGAATAGCTTTCATTTCTGAATCATCTTCAACCAAGTCCATCTTAGAAATATAGATTACAGGCTTTATATTTTTATGCTCTAGTAAAACCAAAAAACGGTCCAAAAGATTACTGTTAAAATCCGGTTCCTTAGCAGACATAATAACCACAGCCTGATCTATATTGACAATGGGTGGACGCACTAAACTATTGATTCGTTGACCAATTTTTAGGATATAACCTTCTGAATTTTCCTCTGCTGAAAATTCAACAAAATCTCCAACATAAGGTGTTTGTCCTTTTTTTCTAAAATTTCCTCGTGCACGCGTCTGGTATACAACACCATCATGCTCTACATAATAGAAACCTGCCAGTGCTTTGATAATTCTTCCTTGCAAGTGAACTCCTCATTCGTTTAATAGCCCTATTATATCACAAATTAGAAAGCTTTTCTGGAACAAAAAAACTGATCTTCCATTTCCCATGGGCCTCCTTGCATTTTCAATAGATTGCAGTATAATAGGCATATCATCTGCGGAGGTGGTGGAATGGCAGACACGCATGCTTCAGGCGCATGTGCTTTTTCAAGCGTGAGGGTTCAAATCCCTTTCTCCGCATAGCTAAAAATTCCCACTGAGATTCAGTGGGATTTTTGAATTATAGGCCTGCTTCTCTCAAAGCATCTGATAAGTGTGCAAAATCAGAAATAGATAAAGCCTCTCCACGAATAGAAGGTTTTATATCTGCAATTTCCAAAGCCTGCTCAAGTTTGGCTTTCACTTCCTCAGATTTACCAAAATGATTTGTTAAATTATTCCACAATGTCTTACGACGATGGACAAAGCTAGCCTTAGCCACTCGGAAAAGGAAATCCTCATCTTTAACTTCAACCAACGGTTGTTCACGACGCGTCATCTTCAAAATAGCTGAGTCAACATTAGGGGCTGGTACAAAGACTGTACGAGGGACAATGAATGCCACTTTAGCGGTCATATAATACTGAACGGCAATTGATAGAGAACCATAAGCCTTGCTATTAGGCTCTGCAGAAATGCGGTCAGCGACTTCTTTTTGCATCATAACGACAAATTCTGCAAAAGGAATCTTACTCTCAATCAAATACATCAAGATCGGCGTCGTAATATAATATGGCAAATTGGCTACGACCTTAATTGGTAGTTCTGGATTTTTAAATTCATTTACCCGTGTCTGTAAATCTGCCTTGAGAACATCTTCATTAATCACGTTAACATTATCATGATCACGTAATGTATCCTCCAAAATCGGAACCAATCGATCATCAATTTCAAAAGCCATAACTTCCGCAGCATTTTCAGCCAAGAATTCTGTTAATGCTCCGATACCAGGTCCAATTTCAATTACATTGACATTTTTATCAATCTCTGCCGTATCAACAATTTTTTGTAAAATATTTGTATCTGTTAAGAAGTTCTGTCCGAAAGACTTCTTAAAGGTAAAGCCATGGCGTTCAAGGACAGCCTTGGTCACGCTATAATCTGCAATTCTCATTTATTCTCTTTTCTTATTAATTTCACGATTTTTATATTTGGACACAAAACAAGTCCAAGTCCTTAATTATCCCAACCTCTATAATAAGCTACTTAATAGCGATTTGATTTTAAGATTACTGGTAGTCTAGTAATTTGACATAGCCTCTTCCAGCTCCTCTAAAGTGATTCCAAACAATTCCAAACGTTTTAGAAGCTGCTTCCCATTGCAATAACCAATACGAAGCGCCTCGCCCAAATATTCTCGACGCTTTCGACTATCTGCTCCCATTAGTAGTCCTAACTTCATAAGATTTGATTTACTAATATCAAACTGATTATCATCATCGTAACTACCTAGAACTCCAGATAAGGCCTTTTGAAGGTCCTCAAAACTCGCATGCTCAACACCCAATGAACGACCTTTAGTCTTAGATTTTGGTGTTGCTTCCCCACGGTTTAAAAAAGCATGCTTTGCTGTCGGAACAGCTTCCATGATGATTTTACGGATACGTTCACCATTATAGTCTGGATCAGTAAAAACAATCACTCCGCGTAAGCCATTAAGCTTATCAATACGCTCTAAGTCGTCTTCATTGATAGCAGAGCCTCTAGTCTCATAGGTATCCACCTCATAAAAACGTCTCAAATTTGCGGTATCATCCTTACCTTCTACCACGATGACTTCTTGAATTTTTATTTTATTCATCCAGATCAAAAATCCTCATCGCATTATCATAAGTAGCCCTAGTAACCTCTTCACTTGTTAAACCACGAAGCTCAGCAATCTTATCTACTACGTAACGCGTATAGCCTGTACGATTCTCGCGACCACGTTTCGGAACAGGTGCCAAATACGGTGCATCCGTTTCAACCAGAATCTTATCTAAAGGTAACTTCTGAGCAGCTTCTTGGACATCCAAAGCCTTCTTAAAAGTCACAACACCTGAAAATGAAATCATCATCCCAAGATCAACAAATTTTTGAGCCATTTCTAGGGATCCTGAGTATGAGTGCATAATCCCCCCACGAGGACCAACACCAACTTCTTTAATAACAGCGTAAGTATCCTCTAATGCATCACGTGTATGGACAACAAAAGGTAAATTGTGTTTCTTTGACAAAGCTATTTGACGCTTAAAGACATCAATCTGAATCTCTTTAGGATCTTCCATCCAGTAATAATCCAAACCGATCTCCCCAAGTGCCACTACTTTGGGATTATCCAATTGTGATACAATCATATCCTCAATTTCCTGAGAATAGGACCCTGCTTCCGTAGGATGCCATCCAATCGTACTATATAGTTGATCATACTTCTCTGATAGTGCTAAAGATTTATCAATTGTTGGCTTATCAAAACCAACAATATTCATTTTAATAACACCTACTTCAGCTGCAAAATCTATTTCTTCTTGTTCTTTTCCTGCAAAATTATCCACATTAAGGTGGGTATGCGTATCAAAAATTTCAATCATAGGTCTATTATAACAAAAACGAGCGAGCATAGCTCACTCACCTTTTCATTTTATTAAACAAAGAGTCGCATATATTCTATCTTTGTACAACGATTCATTACAATATCCTGTCTATTCGCTTGACGAAGAATAGTCTCAGCCTCCTCATTCTCAAGACCAATTTGACTCCAAAAAACTTTTGCATCTGTCTCAAGAAAATCATAAGCAACATCTGGTAAAAACTCACTTCGTCTAAATACATCAACAATATCAATCGAAAATGGGATATCTTTAAGATAAGCATAAACATGCTCTCCAAGAAGCTCCTGGCCTTCTAGTTTGGGATTTACTGGTATGATACGATAACCAGCAGCTTGTAGAAAATGAGCAACCTGATAAGATGCTGCCTCCTTGCGATGAGATAAACCAACAATTGCAATCGTCTTTGCCGATTTTAAATAAGATTCTATAACCTCAGCACTAGGATTTTGAAATGAATAAGACATATGACTCTCCTCGTCGTTCGAATAAACTAAAAATAAAAATCCCTAAACGGCACTGTGACAATTAGTTAGCTAAGCTCTGCAACAATAGCTTTAATTTGTTCTTTTGTATGTACACCTGCAACTTGCTTAACAACCTCACCATCTTTTTTGAAGAGTAAAGTTGGAATAGACATGATTCCAAACTTCTGAGCTGTTTCTGGGTTCTCATCAACATCAATTTTAACAATCTTAAGTTCATCTTCTGAAATTTCTTCAGAAAGTTGCTCAAGAATTGGTGCTTGCATCAAGCAAGGCCCACACCAAGTTGCCCAAAAGTCAATCAAAACGAGTCCTTCAGCTGTTTCTTGTTCAAATGTAGCATCTGTTACTACTTGTGTCATATATTCATCCTCCTAGACATTATAAAACTTTTGTAGACTTATTCTATATGATTCTAAAGGCCATTGCAAGAATTTGACACATACATAAAAAATTCTTATCAAATATTAGTCATTGCCTATCATAGACATCACTTGCTCACAGCCTATCTTGGGAGTATAATAATAAAAAAACTATAAAAATAGAAATGAGTAAATATGGATAAAGATGCAATGATTACCTATCTCATAGGTGAACTCAAAAAAGAAAATCTAGAATTACATGATTTGATTATCCCAGAAGAACTCGAGGAAAAGCAAAAGCTTCTCAGAGCGCTTTTTAATACACGTAAACCAATGGCAGCATCAACACAATTTCTGACAATACAAGACCTTTACCTACAAGTTAGGAAAGGGGAACGTGGATTTGTACAACTCAGTTCACTCCAGCCCATCCCTCAAGATGATCGAATCTACCTCTGGAAGGGTGATATTACAAGACTCGAAGTAGACGCAATCGTAAATGCAGCTAATAAAACCTTACTAGGATGTATGAAACCACTTCATGATTGTGTAGATAATGCTATTCATACATATGCAGGTGTTCAGTTACGCCAAGCTTGTTTCGAACTCATCTTAGAACAAGGATACGAAGAACCCGTTGGCATGGCTAAAATCACCCCAGCTTACAATCTTCCTTCTGCCTTTGTCATTCATACTGTAGGTCCGAAAATAGTAGACCAACCAACACAAATTGATGAAGATCTTTTAGCAAAAAGTTATCTTTCAGTATTAGCACTAGCTGAGAAAAATAACATTGAATCAATTGCTATTCCATGTCTATCAACTGGGGATTTCAATTTTCCAAAACAAAAAGCTGCCAAAATCGCCATTCAAACAGTCAAAACCTTTATTGATGAGTCAAGTATAATAAAAAAAGTTATATTTAACGTATTTGATGATGAAAATTTAGCAATTTATCAAAAACTGCTTGCTG